>JBJSXB010000056.1:0-5350 GCA_046086245.1 Planctomycetaceae bacterium
GGCATCGACCTCGCCGGTGCCGCCGCCCCCGACTTCCTCGAAGACATGTTCGCCGCGTGGCAGTCCGATCCGGCGAGCGTGCCGGCCGACTGGCAGGCGTTTTTCCAATCGCTCGCCGCCGTGCCGGGCTCGGGTGCCGGCGCTGCATCCGCCCAGGGTGACGCGGCCGGCGCGCTTTCCCGGGCCCGTCCCCGTCCGCTGGTCGGTCCCGACGGCTCCGCCCCGGCCAACGGCAAGGGGGAGTCCCTCGGGGGAATGGTCACCCCGGACGGGATCGCGACGGCGCGGGCGCTGGCGATGGGCAACGGTTCCGTCCATCTTCCCGACGCGCCGGCGGGCGAAGCCAAGCCGCTCCCGCTGCCGGTCGATGCGGCGGGCAGCGCGGGGGAGGAGCGGGTCGCCTTCCTCCAGGACCGCGTCGATCAATTGGTGCGTGCCTACCGGGTCCGTGGCCATCTGATGGCGGAGATCGATCCGCTCGGCCGACCGCGACCCGGGCTGCCGGAGCTCGACCCCGGCTTCTACCACCTCACCGATGGCGACCTCGACCGCGTGTTCTCCACCGACACCATCGAGGGTCCGCAGTCGATGACCCTGCGGCAGATCGTCCGGCGGCTCCGCAACACGTACTGCCGGTCGATCGGCGTGCAGTTCATGCACATGGACGACCTCCGGGTGCGGCAGTGGCTCCAGGTACGGATGGAGGGGTGCGAAAACCGCATTCAGCTCGACCGGCGCCAGCAGCTGCGCATCTACCAGCAGATGACCACCGCGGCGGTGTTCGAGGAGTTCATCCAGAAGCGTTTCCTCGGGGCGAAAAGCTTCTCCCTCGAGGGATCCGAGACGCTCGTGCCGCTGTTGGAGATGGCGATCGAGCGGGCGGCCGCGCACGAGATCGACGACGTGGTGATGGCGATGGCGCACCGCGGCCGTCTCAACGTGCTGGCCAACATCATGGGCAAGAGCCCGCAGCGGATCTTCCGCGAATTCGCCGATCTCGATCCGGAGATGTACATCGGCCGTGGCGACGTGAAGTACCACCTCGGCCACTCGATCGACCACAAGGCGGCCAACGGCCGCACGGTCCATCTGTCGCTGTGCTTCAATCCCAGCCACCTCGAGTTCGTCAATCCGGTGGCGATCGGCCGGCTCCGGGCGCGGCAGGACCGTGTCGGCGACCGCGCCCGGCAAAACGGCATGACGATCCTCATCCACGGCGATGCCGCCTTCGCCGGTGAGGGGGTGATCCAGGAGACGCTCAACCTCAGCGAACTCGACGCCTACCGCGTCGGCGGGGCGTTGCACGTCATCGTCAACAACCAGATCGGCTTCACCACCGGTCCCAGCGAGGCCCGCTCCTGCACCTATGCCACCGACGTGGCGAAGATGTTGCAAATCCCCATCTTCCACGTCAACGGCGAGGACCCGGAGGCGGTCGCCCAGGCGGTGGCCCTGGCGATGGATTTCCGTCGCGAGTTCCAGCGCGACGTGGTGATCGACATGTATTGCTTCCGGCGGCGCGGGCACAACGAAGCCGACGAGCCGGCGTTCACGCAACCGGCGCTCTACCGGGTGATCGAACGTCGCCCCAGTGTCCACGAGAGCTATCTCGACAAGCTTCTCACACTCGGCGGCATCACCCGTGAGGAGGCGATGCAGATCGCCGACGAACAGCGTCGCAAGCTCGATCAGGAGCTGTCGGCGGCGAAGCGCGACGACTACGTGCAGCCGTCCGAGGTCGCGGGCGTGTGGAGCCTCTACGTCGGCGGACGCGAGCGCGACGTGGTCGAGGTCGATACCGGCGTCCCGCGCGAGCAGCTCGTCCATCTCCTCGGGCGGCTCGTCGCCCTGCCCGACGGCTTCCAGCCCCACCCCAAAATCGCGAAGTTCCTCGAGACCAGACAGCAGATGGCGTCGGGCGCAACGCCGCTCGACTGGTCCGCCGCCGAGGCACTGGCGTTGGCGACGCTCGCCACCGGTGGGCTGCGGATCAGGCTGTCCGGGCAGGACAGCCAGCGCGGCACGTTCAGCCACCGGCATGCCGTGATCCACGACGTGGTCACCGATGAGACCTACTGTGCCCTGGAGCATCTGGCCGAAGAACAGGCGCCGGTGGAGATCTACAACAGCCCTTTGTCGGAGGCGGGCGTGCTCGGGTTCGAGTACGGATACAGCCTCGATTGCCCCGACGGCCTGGTGATGTGGGAAGCGCAGTTCGGCGATTTCGTGAACGCCGCGCAAGTGGTGATCGATCAGTTCATCGTCAGCGCCGAGGACAAGTGGAATCGGCTCTCCGGCCTGGTGATGCTGCTGCCGCACGGGTTCGAGGGGCAGGGGCCCGAGCATTCCAGCGCCCGGCTCGAGCGGTTTCTCTCCCTCGCCGCCAAGGACAACATCCAGATCGTCCAGCCGACCACCCCGGCGCAGATGTTCCACTGCCTGCGCCGGCAGGTGCTGCGCTCGTGGCGAAAGCCGCTGGTGCTGTTCACTCCCAAGAGTCTGCTGCGGCACCCCGGGTGCGTGTCGCCGCTCGGGGATCTGGCCGGAGGAGTTTTCCAACGTGTGATCGCCGATCCTTCGATCCCCGCCCGCGACGTGAAGCGGATCCTGCTGTGCAGCGGGAAGGTGGCCTACGAGTTGGAGAAGCGGCGCGAGGAGTCGAAACGGCACGACGTCGCGGTGGTGCGAGTCGAGCAGCTCTACCCGCTGCCAAAGCGCGAGCTCGAGGCGGCACTGGCGGGATACGCGGCGGGCACTCCCGCCGTGTGGGTGCAGGAGGAGCCGGAGAACATGGGGGCCTGGCGCTTCGTCCGTATCCAGTTGGGGGAGAAGCTGCTCGACCGGTTTCCCTTCTCCGGCGTCTGCCGGCAGAGCGCCGCCAGTCCCGCCACCGGCTCGAAGAAGAGTCACGATCTCGAACAGAACGAGTTGCTCAAGGCCGCCTTCCAGGGTTGATGGGTTCCCCTCGTCGGGGTCCCGATGGTCAACTGAGGGGCTGATCGACGACGATCCGCCGGTCGCGACATTCCTTTTCCCTCCCGCGCCGCCCGACGGGCGGTGAGAGACCCATGCCCATCGAGCTCAAGGTTCCCGAGGTCGGCGAGTCGATCACCGAGGTGATGGTCGGCCAGTGGAAAAAGCGCGAGGGCGACGTCGTCGCCACCGACGACGCGATCGTCGAGATCGAGAGCGACAAGGCGACGGTCGAGCTGCCCGCGCCGGCCGCCGGCACCGTGGCCCGCATCCTCAAGGGAAGCGGTGAAAAGGCGGTGGTCGGCGAGGTGATCGGGTACCTCGAGCCGATTGCGGCGGCCGTGCCGGCCGCGCCGCGCACCCCGGGGCGGGATGCGGCTGCCGACGTGCCGACGGTGGTCGGTGTGAAGCGGAAGGACGGCCGGACCGACATCGGTTCGGTGGAACGCGCCGCCGAAGCGACCGGTGGCCCGCGTGTCATGCCGGCGGCGCAGCGGGTGCTCGGCGAGGCCGGCGTACCCGCGACAGCCGCGACGGGCACGGGCCCCGGAGGCCGCGTGACACGGGCCGACGCCACCGCCGCGGTCGCCGCGGCACGAGATCGGGCGCCGTCCGCCGTGCCGGCCCCCGTCGCCGTGCGGCCGCCGATGTCGGGGGAGTCGACGCTGCCGGGGTTGCCGCGCGGCTCGCGCGAGGAACGCCTCGCACTCATCAGTCCGATCCGGCGCCGGATCGCGGAGCGGCTCGTCGAGGCCCAGCAGCAGGCCGCCCTGCTGACGACCTTCAACGAGGTCGACATGAGCGGCGTGATGGCGCTGCGGGCGAAGTACAAGGATGCATTTCTCGAACGGCACGGCTCGAAGCTCGGCTTCATGTCGTTCTTCGTCCGCGCCGTGGTCGAGGCGCTGCGGGCGATTCCCCAGGTCAACGCCGAGTTCCGCGATCCGCACATCGTGTACCGCGAGTACTGCGACATCGGTATCGCCGTCGGCGGCGGCAAGGGCTTGGTGGTGCCGATCCTCCGCAATGCCGAGGCGATGTCCTTTTCGCAGATCGAGGCCGGGATCGCCGATTTCGCGCGGCGTGCCGGGGAGAACAAGGTGAAGCTCGAGGAGTTGCAGGGAGGAACGTTCACGATCTCCAACGGCGGTGTCTACGGATCGCTGCTCTCGACGCCGATCGTCAATCCTCCGCAGAGCGGCATCCTCGGTCTGCATGCCATCCAGGATCGGCCGGTGGCGGTGAATGGCCAGGTGGTCATCCGCCCGATGATGTACATCGCCCTCACCTACGATCATCGGCTCGTGGACGGCCGCGAGGCGGTCACGTTCCTCAAGCGGGTCAAGGAGTCGGTCGAGGACCCGGGGCGGTTGCTGCTGGAAGTGTGAGCATCGTCCTCGCGCCCGTCACAGCGGAACAGGGAGCCGATCGTGCGACACGAGTTGGTGGTCATCGGGGGAGGGCCGGGGGGCTACGTGGCGGCGATCCGAGCCGCGCAACTCGGCATCGAGGCCGCGGTCGTCGAGCGCGAGCCGCGGTTCGGCGGCACGTGCCTACGGGTCGGCTGCATCCCGTCCAAGGCGCTCCTCGAGTCGAGCCACCACTATGAGGAGGCGCGGCACGGGCTCGCGGCCCACGGGGTGACGGTGGCGGGCGTGACGCTCGATCTCGCCACGATGCTCGCGCGGAAGGACGAGGTGGTCGCCACGCTCGCCAAGGGGATCGACGCGCTGCTGGCGAAGCACAAGGTGACGCGCTACCGCGGCACCGGGCGCCTCGCCGGCGTCGGCCGCGTCGAGGTCACCGCCGACGACGGCACGAAGACGATGCTCGACGGTGAAAAAGTGATTCTCGCAGTCGGCAGCCGCGCGGTGGTCCTTCCCGGTGTCGAGGTCGATGGCCAGCGGGTGGGCACGAGCACCGAGGCGTTGGCCTACGACGCGGTTCCGGGCCATCTGGTGGTCATCGGCGGCGGCTATATCGGACTCGAGTTGGGAAGCGTGTGGCGGCGGCTGGGGTCCAAGGTCACGGTACTCGAATACGCCGACCGGATCCTCCTCGGGATCGACGGCGAGATCGCCACGGAGGCGCTCGGGCAGTTCCGGCGCCAGGGGCTCGACATCCGTCTCGGGGCCAAGGTGACCAGTGCGCGAGCGACCGACGGCGGCTGCGTGGTGGAGTGCGCCGGCATGGAACCGATCCGCTGCGATCGTGTGCTCGCCGCCACCGGCCGGCGGCCCGCGACCGACGACCTCGGCCTCGATACCGTCGGCCTCGTGACCGATGCCCGGGGGTTCATTCCCGTGGACGATCATTTTCGCACGCAGGCCGCGGGAGTGTGGGCGATCGGCGACTGCATCGCCGGGCCGATGCTCGC
>JBJSXB010000057.1:0-8060 GCA_046086245.1 Planctomycetaceae bacterium
AGAGTTCCAGACGGCCATCCTCGAAGTACTCGAGGAGTTTCCAATCGTCGGCGATGATCGAGCCCCCCGGCGTCGTCCGCCAGGAATCGCGGCCGGCGCCGAGGTAGCCGGGAAAATGCTGGTAGATGCCGTCGCGATCGAGCGCCGCCGACGGGTCGCGGCACAGCGGCACGAGGCTCGCACCGTCGAGCGGCTGATCGACGGGCGGCGCGGCGCCCGCGATCTCGAGCAGCGTGGGGTAGAGATCGACGTGGATCGTCGGCACGGGGCAGGTACGGCCCGCCGGGGTCACCCCCGGCCAGGAGACGAGCAGCGGCACCCGCGTGCCTCCTTCATAGAGGCTTCCCTTGCCGCTGCGGAGCGGAAGGTTGTCGGTCACGCCACCCGACTCCCGGATACCCTCGCGCACGTAGCCCCCGACGCCGCCGTTGTCGCTCGAGAAGATCACCACCGTGCGATCGGCGATCCCGCAGTCGGCGAGCTGGCGACGGATCCGCCCCACGCTCTCGTCGAGGCTGGCGATCATCGCCGCATACACCGGATCGCCGTGGCCCCCGGCGGGCGGCAACCCACGGAACCGCTCCACCCACTCCGGTTTGGCCTCGTGCGGCCCATGCACGGCGAAGTGAGGCACGTAGAGGAAGAACGGTTCGCCGGCGTGACGCCGGATGAAATCGCACGCCCGATCGGTGAGGAAGTCGGCGAGGTATTCCCCTTCGGGATGGTCCACCGGCGGCTTGGTCACGAAACCGAAGTGCTTCCCCATCGACACCAGCGCCTCGTCGAATCCGCGTGCCGACGGGTGATGGGCATCGTCGTCGCCAAGGTGCCATTTGCCGAACATGCCCGTGGCTCGGCCCGCACCCCGCAGCATGTCGGCGATCGTGCGGCGGTCGAGCGGCAGCTTGACGACGTTGTCGACCGGCCGCAGCGGGCGTGACGACCAATCGAAGCGGTCGATGCCGCCGACCGTGTAGACCCCGGTCCGCGGCGGATATTGGCCCGACAAGAGCGCCGCACGCGTCGGCTGGCAGTTGGGGCAGGAATGATGCGCGAGGAAGCGCACGCCGTCGGCGGCGAGCCGGTCGAGCGCCGGCGTGCGGTAGTAGCCCGACCCCTGAATGCCGAGATCGGTCCAGCCAAGGTCGTCGGCGAGAATGAAGACCACGTTCCAGGGAGCCGACGGCGTGGCGGCCTTCACCGCCGGGGCGCCGCCGGTGCCGGTATCGGGATGGACCAGGGCCTCCGCCTCGCCGCGTACGACGGCCAGTGCGTGGGCGACGACGTCGCCCGGATAGCGCTCCTCGAGCGACCGCTTCTCGCCGCTCGTCTGCGCGGGCCGCGCGACGAACCGTGCGAGCAGATCCTCCAGCGGCGCGGCGACCGCCGCCGCGCGGTCGACGACGTTGCCCGCCGCCAGCGCGCACCACGGGTTCGGCCCCTCGATCCGCCGGCCGAGCGCGGCCAGCGCGTCCGGAATCCTACCGACCGCCAGCAACCCCTCCGCGGCCGCCACCTGCACGGCGCCGCTCGGATCGCCGAGGCTCGGCTCGAGCGCCGCGGTGACGGTGGCCGCGAGCCCATCGGAGGACGCCGCGCGTTTGGCGAGCATCGCCAGTCCCTGCGCCCCCCACCAGCGCACCGGTTCGGCGGGGTCGGCAAGCAGCGTCACCAAGCGCGGCAGGTCGGCCGCATCACCCCGCGAAGCGAGCCACGCGGCGTCGAGCGTCCGGTCGATCGGAAACAGCGTGTCGTCGGCCGCCGCCGCCTCGGCGGCGGAGCCCTCCGGCACCAGTCCGTTGTCGCGGATGCGCCGCTGGTGGTCGCGCAGCGCCCCGCGCAGTCGCTCCAGCGTCGCGCGGTGCGCGGGATCGGTGGCGAGATTGACGGTGCTGCCGGGGTCGGCATCGATGTCGTACAACTCCTCGAGCGGCTTCTCCCCCCAGTAGGCCGCCGTCCGGGCGTCGAGCGTTCTCTCCCGCGCCGCGCGCGCCCACGAGCGGTAGCCCCGGGCGCGGAACATGTAGGCCAGCGGCTGGACGAAGGGGAGGTCGGGGCGGAAGTTGCGGATGTAGAGCCAGCGGCGGTCCATCGCCGCCCGGACGATGTCGTAGCGCTCGTCCATCCGGTCCCGCGTCGTGAACACGTACTGGTTCACTTCCCGCGAGGATCCGGCGAACGGTCGGCCCGACAGCGCCGCCGGACGCTCCACGCCCGCCATCGCGAGCACCGTCGGCGCGAAATCGACGAACCCGACGGGATCGGTGATCCGGCTCCCCGGCGGGGCGGGCGCGAGATGGGCCCAGCGCGGCGGGAAGCGCACGATGAGCGGCACGCGAGTGCCGCTGGAGTGGAGGAACCGTTTGCTCCGCGGCAGAACGCCGCCGTTGTCGCCGTAGAAGAAGACGATCGTGTCCGCGGCCTCGCCCGAAGCCTCCAGATCGGCGAGCCGGGCGGCGATCTGCCGATCGAGCAGCGCGATCCGGTCGTACTGCCGCGCCAGGTCGGCGCGCAGCTCCGGGGTATCGGGAAGGTAGGGAGGGAGCGTCACGGCCGCCGGCGGCGTCGCCGGGAACGGAAGCTCGTCCGTCTCGGGAAACAGGCAACTCTCGTGCGTCGTCTCGTGATTGAAGACGGCGAAGAACGGGCGCTGCGGATCGGGCCGCGCGCGGTACGTGGCGCGCTTCGACGACGCATCCCAGGTGGCGTTGATGTCGATCGGGGCGTTGTAGTCGGTCTTGGCGTTGTTGGTGGCGTGGTATCCGGCGCGGCGCAGCAGTGCGGGGAACCCGCCGACGCCGGGGGGGAGCGCGGCGCGGGCACGCATGTGTTGCGCCGGCCCGCAGGCCGCGGCGGGCAGGCCGGTGATGAGCGTGAACCGCGACGGCGCGCAGACCGGCTGGGCGTAGCAGCGATCGAAGACCACCCCTTCGGTGGCGAACCGGTCGAGGGCCGGTGTGCGCGCGAGGGTGTCGCCGTAGCAGCCGAGGCGCGGCGGCAGATCCTCGGCGACCAGCCAAAGGATGTTGGGGCGGTCGGCGGCAACGGCCGTCGCACCCGCCAGCAGCGTTGCCAACAACGCCTGCCACGATCGCCGGAGTCTCATGGGTTCCCTTCCCGCGCGGGGGGCGTTTGATCGGCGAACCGGAACGGATCGTCGATCCGCTCCATCTCGGCGAGCAACGCGCGCTCGAGTACGGCGCGCATCTCCGTCTCGCGCGTGATGGCGGTGGCATCGGCCACCGGCACCCCGGCGGGCCGCCCGGTGTCCACCGTCCCCTGGTCCGCCTCGTGCGCGGCGAGCAGCTCGTGGGGATTGGCGGCGAGGTCGAACAACTGGGTCACCACCGGCGCGTTGTCGCCGGCCTGGTACTTCACCAACTTCCAATCGCCGCGGCGGAGGCTGCGGATCCCCGGTTTCGCGCCGCCACAGTAGGCGCCGTAGAGCACGTCGCGCACCCGCGGTGTCTCGCCGCGGAGCACGGGGAGGAAGCTCGTGCCCTCGTTGGTCGCCGGCGCGTCGATACCGGCGATCGCACACAGCGTGGCGAGGAGATCGAGCAGGTAGACGTTGCCGGGGGCCCGCGAACCGGCGCGGACCCCCGGCCCCTTCACCACCAGCGGCACGCGCCAGGAGTGCTCGTAGAGATTCTGCTTCCCCTGCAGGCCGTGTCGGCCGATGGCGATGCCATGGTCGGCGGTGTAGAGCACCCACGTGTCGGCGAGTTTCCCGGTCGCCTCGAGCCGGTCGAGGACCCGGCCGAGCTGGGTGTCGATGTTGGCGCTACAGGCGAACTGCCGCCCGATTTCGTTGCGGATCGTGCGCTCGTCGCGCCGCTCCCAGACGCCGCTGACGGCGACCTCGTCGCGGACCTGCATGTCGGTGTCGTCGAAGGGATGGCGCGGGAGCCAGTTGACCGGCAGCGGTGGCGTCCACGGCGCGAGCGCGGGGAGCGTCGCCCGATCGGCGTGGTTGGAGGCGCCGTACCGGGCGAGCCATTCCGGCGTGCCGTCGCGGGTGTCATGGGGATGGGAAAAACCGAGGAACACGAGGAACGGATCGTCGTCGCCGGAGGCCTCGCGCTCGTCGAGCCAGGCGAGCACCCGATCGGCATGCCAGGCACTCCCCTCGGCAGCCGATCCGCCGCGCTTCGTGGCGTCGTGCCGCGCCGCGAACAACCGGTCGGCGCCCTCGTAGCTGTTGCCCAGCTTGCAGGTCCGCATGGTGTCGTAGCCGGCCCGGTTGAAGACGGCGGCGAGCGACTGCTCGGCGATGTCGGGGGGACAGCGCGCCGGATCGGATCGCCCCGCCCGTCGGCCGCCGGGCCCGATCGGCAGGTGCCACAGCGTGCGGCCGGTCATGAGCATGTGGCGGCTGGGGGTGCAGACCGCCCCCGAGAACGAGCCCATGTGATAGGCGGCGTCGAGCACCATCCCCTCGCGCGCCAGCCGGTCGATCACCGGCGTGTCGAGCCGTGAGGCGGGGTCGTAGCAGCGCAAATCGAACGGCGACTGGTCGTCGGCGACGACGAGAAGGATGTTGGGGCGACGGCGGCCGTCGCGCGCCGCCTGTCGGGCGCGGCTGGCGGTGTCGGCGAACGGCAGCGGCCAGTCGGGATCGGGCACATGCTCCCGGTCGAGCAGCGCCTCGAGCCGTGCCACGATCTCGGGTCGCTCGGCGGCACGGTCGTGCTTTTCGTACGGATCGGCGGCGAGATCGTAGAGTTCGGTCGGCTTCGCCTCGCCGTCGCGGTCGCGCGCCACGGCGCGGCGGATCGCCTTCCACTGGCCGTCGGCGCCCGCCGCGAGCACCGCCTGCCAACGTGCCTCGGTGAGTTCGCGATACAGGATCCGCTCGGCGGGGGGCGCGGCGGCGCCGGTGAGCAGACCGGCGAGGCTGCGGCCGTCGAGCCCGACGGGGATCCGCGCGCCGAGCCCCGCCAGATCGAGCAGCGTCGGCAGCCAGTCTTCGCATCCGGTGGGGGTTTCGATGCGTCCGCCGGCGGCGATGCGCCCCGGCCAGGCCACCACCGTCGGCACGCGCAGCCCCCCTTCGTAGGGCGAACCCTTCCAGTCGCGCAAGGGCCCGTTGCTTTGCAGCCGCGCCGTGTCGAGGCCGCCGGCGCCGGGAAACGTGCCACCGTTGTCGCTGGTGAACACGAAGATCGTGTCGTCGGTGAGGCCGAGGTCGTCGAGCAACTCGACGATCCGACCCACCTCGCGGTCGAGGCGCGTGACCATCGCCGCGAACGTCGCCAGCGGACGTCGGCAGGGAACGTAGCCCTTGCCGCCGAGGTACGGGGCCTCGTCGGCGAACACGCGCTCGTACTCGGCGAGCGACGGCTCGTCGGCCGGCACCTGGAGCGCCAGATGGGGAACGGTGGTGGGCAGATAGAGGAAGAACGGCTCTCCGGCGTGCGCGCGGATGAACGCCAGGTGCTGCTCGGCGATCAGGTCGGCCGAGTAGGTGGTGCCGCGGTAGGCGGCGAAGGCTTCGTCACCCGGCGGCGGCTCGGCCGGCACCACGCCCCCGCGCGGCACCGCGGGGTTGTCGATCGCGACGCGCTCCCGGTCGCTCCACAGGTGCCGTGGATAGAAGGTGTGAGCCTCACGCTGGCAGTTGTAGCCGTAGAACCGCGTGAAACCGCAGTCGAGCGGCTCGGAGCCGCTCCCCGGCGCGCCCAGCCCCCATTTGCCGAACGCGCCGGTGGCGTATCCGGCGGCACGGAACAGGGTGGCGAGCGTCGTCGTGCCCGGCGGCAGCGGTGCCTGCCCCTCCGGCTTCACCTCGCGGTTGCTGCGCACGGCGCCATGCCCCGGGTGCAGCCCGGTCATGAGCACGCAGCGGCTCGGGGCGCAGACGGCGCTTCCGGCCCAATGCCGGGCGAGGACGGTGCCCCGGGAAAAGAGCCGGTCGATGTGCGGTGTGCGGATCGCGGCCGAGCCGAGGCAGCCGAGGTCTCCCGTGCCGAGATCGTCGCACAACAAGAAGACCACGTTCGGCACCCGTGCCGCGGCCGCCGCCCCCCCGTGCGCCGCCAGCGCGACCCCCACCGCCACCGCGACACGCGTCACGATCGCGTGTATTCCCTCCCACCGCTGCGCCATGGTCACCTCCTCCCCGCCGGTTCGCCGAGCAGCATCCCCTCGATCGCCGACTGCACGGTGGGATGGCGCACGTCGGCGGCGCCGGGATGCACCAACTCGCAGGGCACCCCGGCCGCCAGGAGTCGTTCACGCAACTTGACGCCGAAATTGGCGGTATGGGTCGGATCCTTCTGCTCCCGGCCGAGGTCCGGAGGCGCGGAGTAATACAGCGCGATCGGCGGATCGTCGGCGGAGACCAATGCGTAGGGAGAATACTCGGCGATCCAGGGGAGGATCCGCTCACGCGCGGCGAGAAACTCGGCGAACTGGGCGTCTCGCTCCTGCGGGTTCTTCATGAAGCCGAACGCATGACCGCCGTACCGGCTGTTGGGGGTCCACTCCTTCATCTGCGCCGGATCGAGCGTCGTCTGGGCGCCGGTCACGGCGGCACCCGTGAGCCGCGTCGATTGCCGCGCCACCGGATCGGCGGCCCTCGGGTCGGCGAGATCGTCGTGGAAGGCGAGCCACAGGCTCGTACACGCACCCGCCGAGCCGCCGCTGGCAACGACACGATGCGGATCGATGGCGAACTCGGCAGCGCGGTGCCGCAGCGTCTGGAGCGCCCGGGCCGCATCGTGGAGCGGGGCGCGCACCGGCGGTTCGATGCCGGCATCCATCGCCTCCTTGATGAAGCGGTATTCGACGCTCGCCACCGCGATCCCCTTGTCGAGTAGCCCCGGCAGCATCGGCGCCAGGCCGTTGAGCCGCTCGCCGGCATTCCAGCCGCCGCCGTGGATGAACAGCAGCAGGGGAGCCGGCTTCGCGGCGCTCGCCCCGGGGGCCGACCAGAAATGAAACACCTGCTTGGGATGGTCACCATAGGGCACGTCGGCGCGTGACGGCGGGGGGGCGGCCGCCGCTTCCTTCGCCTTGCGACGCTGCGCGGCCGTCTGCCGCGCGGGCGCCGCCGCGGGAGCGACTTGGGCCACCACCGTCGCCGCGGTGGCGGCGGCACCGAACTGGCGGACGAACGCCGTCTTGAACGGGTTCTCCGCCGGGCCGTCGAGCGACTCGTTGACCAGATCGCCCTGCACGCTTCGCCACCAGTCGAGATAGTTGGCGATCAACCGGGCGCGCACGGCCGGCTCGCGGGCCGACAGATCGACCGCTTCTCCCGGGTCGGCCACGGTGTCGAACAGTTGCCAGGAGTCGTCACGGCCATCGACGTTGACGAGGCTCCAGCGCCCGTCGCGGACGCGGCAGTTGGCCAGGGCGCTGTCCGCCGCTTTCCCGCGCTCCCAGCGGCCGACGTGCGTGAACAACGCCCGGTCGGGCCACGGAGCGGCGCGATCGAAGAGGAGCGGGACGAGGCTCCGCCCCTCGAGCCGCGCCGCGATCGCCCCCGGGATCTCCACCCCCGCCAGTTCGCAGAGGGTCGGCAGGACGTCGAGATGCGCGGTGACGGCATCAACGTCGACACCGGCGGGGAGCGTCTTCGCCCAACGCCAGAGACTCGGCACACGGGTGCCGCCGCGCCACGGTGTCCCCTTCGCGCCGCGCATCCCCGCGTTCCACACCGACTGGCCGGTGGCCGTGCCGTTGTCGGTGGTGAACACGACGAGCGTGTCCTCGGCGATCCCCCACTCGTCGAGCTTGGCCAGCAGTCGGCCGACGTTGGCATCGATGTTGGCGATCATCCCGTAGAACTTCGCGAGCGCGGCGCGCTTGCCGGGATTGGCGACGCCCGCCGCCGTGAGTGGGCCGAGATGGGGTTCGTCGCTCCCCGGCGGGCAGTCGAGCGGCGCGTGCGGCGCGTTGGGGTTGAGGTAGCAGAAGAACGGCGCGCCCGATCCGCGGCGGGCGTCGATCCACTCGAGCGCCGCGTCGAAGAAGACGTCGGTGCAGTAGCCCTTGGTCTTCACGAACGTGCCGTCACTGCGGATGACGGGGTCGTAGTAGCGGTTGCCCGGTGC
>JBJSXB010000058.1:0-29432 GCA_046086245.1 Planctomycetaceae bacterium
GCCGGAAGCAAGCGGTTGGTGTTCATCACCAACGGTGACGACCCCTTCTGGGACGCCCTGCTCAGCGGTCTCGAGGAAGGGGCGAATCGCTTCGACTGCGCCGCCGCCGGGCTGACGGTGTCGCGCGACGTCAACAATGCCTCCGCCGAGGGCCAGATCGAACGGCTGCGACAATACGCCACGCAGGACGATATCGCCGGGATCGCGATCAGCGTCATCCAGGCCGACAACCAATCGATCGTCGAGGAGATGCGAAAACTGCAGGCCAAGGGGGTCAAGGTGATCACTGTCGACGGCGACGTGAACCGTGCCACCTTCCGCGACGCCCGGCCCTACTACATCGGAACCGACAACGTCGTCGGCGGACGCGTGTTGGGAACCGCCACGAGGGCGATTCTCGACGCCAAGGGGGCCAAGGCGGGGGGCTACGTGCAGTTCGCCGGTTTCACCGACAACGACAACGCCCGCAGCCGAATGAACGGGGTGAAGGAGGCGATCGGCACGGGCTATGCGGAGCGGGACCGGATGGCCGACGAGATGGACTTGCCCCGTGCCCGCGACAACGTCCGCAATGCCACACAGAACCATCAGGACCTCGTCGCCCTCGTCGGCATCTGGGCTTACAACGCCCCCGCCATCGCCGACGTGGTGACCGAAAGCGGATCGCGTGACCGTTACGTGGTGGGCACCTTCGACGCCCAGGATCTCGCCATCGGCCACATGTCGAAGGGCAACATCGACGTGATGGTGGTGCAGAATCCGTTCGAGATGGGGGTGCAGACGGTCCGCCTCCTGAAGGCGATGATCGAAAACGACGCCGCGGTGATCGGTGCGATGTTTCCCAGTGCCGGCGCGCCGGACGGTGACATCTTCACCACCGGTTTGCGCGTCGTCGTGCCAACCACCGACTCGCCGGTGAAACGGGATCTGTTCGACCCCGCAGTGGTGGAATTCATGACTCTGCCGGAATTCCAGGCCTGGCTGAAGCAGTACAACCTCACCAGTTCCTGACCATGAAACCCACCGGCCCGTCGGCCCGAGGTTGGCTCCTCCCGCGTCACGAACTGGCCCTGCTGGCGGCGATCGTCATCGTTTTCGTCGGTACCGGGTGGCTCGATCCCAACGGCACCTACTTCAACGCCTGGCCCGAGAGCCGCGACATCATCCTCCGCAACACCGCGCTGCTGGGCATCATCGCCCTCGGTGCGTCGGTGGTGATCATCTCGGGCGGCATCGATTTGTCCGCCGGTTCGATGGTGGCGCTCAGCGGCACCACCTGCGCCTTGGTGATGTCGTTGTTCGCCGACGCCGACGACCGTCGGTTGGTGACCGTGGGGCCGGTCGGGATCGCCACCGCCGTGGCGGCCTCGTTGCTGGCCGGATTGCTCGTCGGCACACTGCACACGTGGCTGATCACCGCCATCCGCCTGCCGCCGTTCGTCGCGACGCTCGCCACCCTGGTCGGGCTGCGGAGCTTCGCCCGGGCGATGTGCGTGTTCGTCACCCGGATGCGATGGGGAAGCGAGTCACAGCAAATCCAGGTGAACACGCCGGCGTTCGTGTGGTTGAAGGAGCACAACGTCGTGATCTCGACGGCCGTCTTCCTCGGGCTCGCCGTCGTCACCTGGATCATCCTCTCGCGCACGGTGCTCGGCCGGCACCTCTACGCGCTCGGAGGCAATGAGCAGGCGGCCCGGCTCAGCGGAATCCGCACCGAGAACGTCAAGTGGTTCGCCTACTGCTTCGGCAGCCTCACCGCGGCGCTCGCCGGGCTGTTTCTGATGGCCGACAGCAGCGTCGCCCAGCCCAATGCGGCAGGTCGTAACTACGAACTCAACGCGATCGCGGCCGCGGTGGTCGGCGGATGCAGCCTGCAGGGAGGCGTGGGCACCGTCACCGGCACCGTGCTGGGAGCCCTTTTCCTCCGCCTGGTGATCGACGCGGTGTCCAAACTCATCAAGGCCAGCGCCGACATCTACGAGGGCATGATCGTGGGGATCATCGTCGCGCTGGCGGTGACCCTCACCCAATTCGGACAGATCACGCAGGCCGGCGGCCGGCTGTTTCCCGGTCTCCGCGGCCTGGCGGCCATTCCCACGATCGCCGTCTTCGCCGGTCTGCTGTCGATGATGGGCAGCGCCAACATCGAGGCGGTGCGCGGTCGCACCGTTCCCTTCGGATTGGCGGTCGGCGTCGCGGTGCTGCTGCTTCTCGGCCTGGTCCGCTGGCTCGAAGGCCGGCGCACGGCCTGATCGACGCCGCGCCGGGGCGTGGGGATGGGTCACTCGATGGAACCGATCATCGCCATCCGCGGAGTGGGCAAGCGGTTTCCCGGCGTCGTCGCCCTGGCCGACGTCACGCTCGACCTCCTCCCCGGCGAGTGCCACGCCATCTGCGGTGAGAACGGTGCCGGCAAGAGCACCCTGATGAAGATCCTCTCCGGGGTGATCACGGAGTTCGACGGCGAAATCCGTCTCCGCGGCCGTCCGATCCGTTTCGGCAGCACGCGCGACGCCGAGCGGGCCGGTATCGCGATCATCCATCAGGAGTTGAACCTGGTCGACCAATTGTCGGCCGCCGCCAACATTTTTCTCGGCCGCGAACGACGCACTGCCCGCGGTTTCATCGACAACGTCGCGATGGAGCGCGAGGCCGCGGAATTGCTGGCGGGCCTCGAGTGCCCCATCGATCCCGGTATCGCCGCCGGATCGCTCCGTGTCGGCGACCAGCAGCTCGTCGAGATCGCGAAGGCGTTGTCGTTGCGCACCGACATCCTCATCATGGACGAGCCGACCAGCGCTCTCACCGAGGCGGAGGTGGCGCGACTCTACCGGGTCGTCGAGCGGCTGCGGTCGCGCGGCACGACCATCCTCTCCATCTCCCACAAGATGGACGAGATCTTCCGACTCGCCGACAGGATCACGGTGCTTCGCGACGGGAGGCACGTGCGTACGGTCGACCGTGTGGCCACCTCGCCGCGCGAAGTCACGGGCTGGATGGTCGGCCGCGAGATCGCCGAACACGATTTTCACGGGGAGCGCCGTCGCGGCGACCGGGTGCTCGAGGTCCGTGGTCTGACCCTCCCCTGGCCGGAACACCCGCGCGGTTACCGGCTCGCCGACATCTCGCTCGACCTCCATGCGGGCGAGATTCTCGGCGTGGCGGGTTTGATGGGGGCCGGCCGGACGGAACTCCTCGAGACCATCTTCGGAGCTTCGCCGCCGACCTGGTCGGGCAGCATTCGGCTCGACGGCCGTGCGGTGCGATTCACCCATCCCCGCGAGGCCTGTGCCGCCCGAATCGCGATGGTCACGGAGGATCGCAAGCGGCTCGGATTGTTCCCCGACCTCGACGTCGCCGCGAACGTGAGCCTGTGCAGCCTCGCCGCCACGCTGCGCGGCGGCCTGATGAGCCGAGCCCGCGAGGAGGAACTGGTCGGGGAACCGATCCGCTCCACCGGCGTGAAGACCCCCGGTCTCCATGCACCGATCACCGGGCTTTCCGGCGGCAACCAGCAAAAATGCATCATCTCCCGCTGGCTGCTCACCCGGCCGCGCGTGCTCCTCCTCGACGACCCGACCCGCGGCATCGACGTCGGCGCGAAGGCCGAACTCTACCAACTGATCGATCGACTCTGCCGCGACGGCCTCGGCGTGATCCTGACCTCGAGCGAACTTCCCGAACTGCTGACCCTCGCCGATCGGATCGTCGTGCTCGCCGAAGGTCGTCTGACCGCGTCGTTCGACCGGGGCGTCGCGACTGAACAGGGGATCATGGAAGCGGCCACCGCCGTCTGAGCCGCCGCCACGGCGAGCCCTCACGCGCCGAGGCTGCGTGCCACGATACCGCGCGCCCGGCTCTCGTCGCGCGTGCCGCTGACAATCGCGCGACCATCCGCGAACACCGCCAGTTCGATGCCCGGTTCGATCGCCACGCGCACCATCCACGGATTGGCGGTCACGCGTCCGAGGGTCGCCGCCCGGCGGGCGAACGCCTCCAGATCGACGGCGGCTCCCGGCGGCGGGGCCACCTGCACCGCTTCGCGCCCGCAGAGCACGGTGGTCGCATCGCCGAGGCGTCCCTCGAGCCACGGATAGTCCCCGGCACGGCAGGTCGGGCAACCGTGTTCGGCCAACGGCGTGAGATCGACCGTCCGCCATGCCCCCTCCCACAGGTCGCAGACGAACAGGCGCGGGAACGCCGTCGTCGCGCCTGCGACGAGCACTTTGATCGCCTCCGCCGCCTCGACGGCCCCGACCACCAGCGCCGTCGGTCCGAGGATGCCGGCGGTGTCGCAGGTCGGAAGTGCTCCGGGCGCCGGCGGCTCCGGGATCAGACAGCGCAGGCAGGCGCCCCGTCCCGGCAGCACCGTCAGCACCCGCCCCTCGGCGCCGATCGCGCCACCGTGGACCCACGGGACGCCCGCGCGGCAGGCGAATTCGTTGACGATGAACCGTGCGGCGAAGTTGTCGGTCCCGTCCACGATGACGTCGACACCGCCGAGCAGACGGGCGGCGCTGGCCGCGACGAGGTCGGCGACGGCCGGTTCGACGATCGTCGCGCTGTTGATCCGGCGGAGGTGGGCCGCAGCGGCCACGACTTTGGGCAGCCCGGCGGCCACGTCGGCTTCGTCGAAGAGGATCTGACGCGGCAGATTCGAGATCTCGGGAACGTCGCGGTCGATGAGCCGCAGGAACCCCACGCCCGCGCGGACCAACGCCATCGCCACCACCCCGCCGAGCGCGCCGCAGCCGACGACGGCGACCCGGGCCCGCGCGAGGCGGGCCTGTCCTTCGGCACCGAGCGGTGCATAGCGGATCTGGCGCGAATACCGATCGGGATCGAAACCGCTCATCCCCGCATGCTACCACCCTGCCCCGACGGCATGGATTCATGCCCGGCGAGCGGGCGGGCGGCACAAGGCGGTCAGCAGAAAGGTGCGCTATCCTGTTCGTTCCCGACATGCGGGCGGGCGGCACAGTGGACCGTGACCGTCGGTCCGCGGCCGCTCAGCCGACGAGGTAACCGGCCCACTCCGGCGCGTCTGCATCGGGGATTCGCCGGGCCCAGTCGGCAAGCGCCCGCTGCAGGCGTTCGCATCGCCCCCGAGCGGACTCCAGCGGCGATGCGATCGCCTCCGTCCGCGCGGCGATCGCCGGCGGTGCGGCCGCGCGCCGCCAGCCTTCATGCGGATCCCCGTCCTCCGTCAGCGAGGCGACCAGGCAGTCGAACGACCGCACGAGCGTGGCGGGGGGAGGCGCCGTGCCGTCCACCGCGCGGGCCACCGGGAGCGTCCCGCGACGACGGCCCACGAGGGACAACGCGGCTTCCGCGACCCGGTCGGGCACGGCCGCCGGGACCACCACGAGGACCACGGCGGGGCAGATGGCGATGTCGACCACGCGCTCCGCCAGCGACGCCGGATCGTCTCGTGCGCCGGTGCCGGCGACGATCGCGATCCCTTCGCGGGCGGCGGCCTCGCAGGACGGCTCGTCGGGGTCGTCGAGCCATGCCGCCAGCCCCGCACGGCGCAGGGCGGGGGCCGTGGCGCCGTCGATCGCGTGCACGCGGACCGCGCGGGGAACGTAGCGCCGCCCCTCCAGCCACAGCGAGCGACCACGCACCCCACCGCGCCGCAGCCCGACGATCGTGTCGCAGCCGGCGACTTCCCGCCCGCCGTGGAAGAGCCGCGCTTCCAGCCGGTAGAGCGCGGGCAACTCGGGGTGCCAATACGCCGGCTCCGTCAGCACCGCCCGCGCCATCGCCTCACGGCCGGGGGGCGTCGGCAGCGGCTCGAGCGTGATCTCGGTGGGGAGCATCGTCGCCTGCCCGCAACGCGGGCCGGTCAGGCGTCCCTCGAGCCGCGTCTCCGGACCCGTCGCCACGCCGTGACGGTCGGCCACCAGCAATTCCGCCCGCTCGTCGCTCGCGCGGCCGAGGAGGACCAGCGGCGACAGCACGCCGCGCATCACGACGTCCGCTTTGGCGGAAACCGCTCGAGGGCGATCGCCGCGAGCCGCTTGAGGTCGAGCTTCCCCGATCCGAGCACCGGAATCGCCTCGATCTCCGCGAAGCTGTCCGGGGAGGGGATCCAGAGGTTGTGGAAACCGCGGGCAAGCAACTTCCGGCAGACGTCATGGGGGTCGCGGGTGAGCGACAGATGGAGCACGACCAGCCGCTCCCCCTTGCCCACGTCCGGCACCGCCGTGACGACCGCGAGCAGCTCGCCGTCACCGGCCCCGAGTTCCTCGTTGATCGCCGCCTCGATCGGCAGATGCGGCACCATTTCGCCGCCGATCTTGGAGAACCGGCTCTCGCGGCCGGTGATCGTGATGAAGCCCTCGTCGTCGAGACGGGCGATGTCGCCGGTGCAGTACCAGCCGTCGCGGATCACCTTGGCGGTGAGATCAGGCCGATCGAGATACCCCTGCATCACGTTCGGTCCGGTGATCCACAGCATGCCCTCGGCGCCGAGCGGCAACTCCTCGACACCCTCCCGCTCGGTGATCTTCGCGCGGCAGTGTTCGATCGGCTTGCCGACCGTGCCCTCGCGGCAGGCGACGCCCCCCCCGTGCACTTGACGCGACGGCGGCACGTTGACGGCGACCAACGGCGACAGTTCGGTGGCGCCGTACGCTTCGACCGGGCGGACACCGAACCGCTTCTCGAACGCGTCCACCACCTCGCGCGGCACCTTCTCGGCGGAGGCGAACACCACTTCCAGCGTCGAGAAATCCTCCGCCGGTGTGCGCCGGATGTAGGTGCGCAGGAATGTGGGGGTCGCCATCAGCACGGTGGCGTGATACTGCCGCGCCATTTTCCCCACCATCTGCGCGTCGAGTGGATTGGGGTGGTAGACGACGGCCGGCTCGAGCGTGAGTGGCAGCCAGAGCGTCGCCATGTACCCGTAGGAATGGAAGAACGGCAGCACCCCCAGCGCGGTATCGGCACCGGACAGATGGAGGATCCGATCGACGGCGCGGACGTTCGACGCCACGTTCTCCTGGGAGAGCACCACCCCCTTGGGATCGCCGGTCGAACCCGAAGTGAAGATGATGGTGAGCACGTCGTCGGGCCCGATGCGGTCGAGACCGAGCCGACGCTCGAGCACCGGCAACGGGGTGGCCGTCGCGTGCCACCAAGCACCGATCTTGTCGGCCAGCGTAAGCCTGGCGCGGACCTCGGCGGCGTCGAGCAGCCGATCGCCGAGCGACAACTTGACGCGCTCGAGAAACGCCGGTGTCGAGATCACGTGGCGGAGCCTCGCGCGCTCGATGCACAGGTCGAGGATCGACTGGCTGGTCGTGTAGTTGAGGTTCACCGCGACGCGTCCCGAGAGCGCGAGCGCCGCGTTCACCACGGCGGCGCCCACCGTCTGGGGAAGCAGGATGCCGACGTTGCGTTCGTCGGGATCGAGGGTCCGCTCGAGCACGGACCGCGCGGCGAGGATCCGCGTGAGCAACGCGCGCCCCGTGAGTTTCGTGCCCAGCGAATCGGCGATCTTCATCCTGCCCGCCGCGGAACGGCAGGCGCGAAGCAGGGCCTGCTGGAGCAGGGGGTGAGCGGGGGCGCTGGATGGAGCCATCGGGCGGTGTGCCGGAGAGAGGTGGGGCGGCCGACGCGTCTGTCGTTGTCGTCCCCCCGGGGACCATTAGAATCGCCGATCCGGGCCCTGAACAGCGGCGGTCCCGGCACGGACGACCCGCCGCCTCCCGAGCCGTCGGCGGCCGAGACGCTCACCCGCTCCCCGGAATCGGACGACGACGGATGCCCCGCTACCAGCCCGCCCGGATCGAGCCGAAGTGGCAGTCGTGGTGGCAGGCGCACGACACCTTCGCGACGCCGCGTCTGCCCGTCGGACGCAAGCGGTACGTGCTCGACATGTTTCCCTACCCGAGTGGCGACGGACTGCACGTCGGCCACCCCGAGGGGTACACCGCCACCGACATCGTCGCCCGTTTCGAACGGATGCGTGGCACGAGCGTGATGCATCCGATGGGCTTCGACGCCTTCGGCCTGCCGGCGGAGGAATACGCGATCCGCACCGGTACGCCTCCCCGCGAGAGTACCGAGCGGAACATCGCCAATTTCACCCGGCAGCTGAAGATGCTGGGCTTCAGTTACGACTGGGGCCGGGTGCTGGCGACGACCGATCCGGAATACGTCCGCTGGACGCAGTGGATCTTCCTCGTGCTGTTCGACACGTGGTTCGATCCCGAGGTCCAGCGCGGCCGGCCGATCGCCGAGTTGCCGATCCCCGCGGAGGTCGCCGCCAGCGGCGCGGCGGCCGTCGCCCGCTACCGCGATGAACGACGCCTCGCGTACCAGTCGGAAGCACCGGTCAACTGGTGCCCGGCACTGGGCACGGTGCTGGCCAACGAAGAAGTGATCGGCGGGGTCAGCGAGCGGGGCGGCCATCCGGTGGTGCGGATCCCGCTGCGGCAATGGATGCTGCGCATCACCGCCTACGCGGATCGCCTCGAGCGGGACATCGAGGGGGTCGACTGGCCGGCGAGCATCAAGAAACTCCAGAGCGACTGGATCGGCCGCAGCACCGGCGCGGAGATCGATTTCTTCGTGGCGCCCCCGGCCGACGCCGA
The DNA here is from genome assembly GCA_046086245.1 of Planctomycetaceae bacterium. Taxonomy (GTDB): domain Bacteria; phylum Planctomycetota; class Planctomycetia; order Pirellulales; family UBA1268; genus F1-20-MAGs016. The sequence continues at coordinate 8,601 of JBJSXB010000058.1, forward strand.
CGCAGCGTTCGCCGCCTGGACGAGCGGACGCGCCACGGCCGGGTTTCCGAGGGTAGCCGGCGACGACGTGATCCGCGTCTACACCACCCGCCCCGACACCCTCTATGGGGTGACCTATCTCGTCGTCGCCCCGGAGCATCCCCTGATCGATCGGCTCACCACCCCCGCGCAGCGCGACGCGATCCGCACCTACCGCGATGCCGCCGCCCGCAAGAGTGACCTCGACCGGACCGATCTGGCGAAGGAGAAGACCGGCGTGTTCACCGGTTCCTTCTGCATCCACCCGCTCAGCGGCGCGCCGGTGCCGGTGTGGGTTGCCGACTACGTCCTGGCCAGCTACGGGACGGGGGCGATCATGGCGGTCCCGGCCCACGACGATCGCGATTGGGACTTCGCCCGGGCCTTCGGTCTGCCGATCGTCACGGTCGTCGAGCCGACCGGCGGATCCGGCCACGATGGCAGCCTGTTCACCGGCGCGGGACGGGCGGTGGCGTCGGGACCGTACTGCGGCTTGAGCACGCGGGAGTTCATCGCCCGGGTCGGTGGCGACCTCCGGGACGCCGGGCTCGGCCGGCCGGCGGTCAACTACAAACTGCGCGACTGGCTCTTCAGCCGCCAGCGGTTTTGGGGGGAGCCGTTCCCGATCCTCCACGAGCTCGACGCCGCCGGCGAGCCCACCGGGGCGATCCGCGCGCTGGAGCCCGCCGACCTCCCGGTGAACCTTCCTGATCTCGCCGACTTCAAGCCCGGCGACACCCCCGACCCGCCGCTGTCCCGGTCGCCGGCGGAGTGGCTGTTCGTCGAGAAGGACGGCAGGCGCTACCGGCGCGAAACCAACACGATGCCCCAGTGGGCCGGCTCGTGCTGGTACTACCTGCGCTTCCTCGATCCGGGCAATACCTCACGGTTCGTCGATCCGGAGGTGGAACGCGCCTGGATGCCCGTCGATCTCTACATCGGCGGCGCCGAGCATGCCGTGCTCCACCTGCTCTACGCGCGGTTCTGGCACAAAGTGCTGTACGACCGCGGCCACGTGTCGTCGCCGGAGCCGTTTGGCACATTGGTCAACCAGGGGATGATCCTCGGGGAGATGGAATTCACCGGATACCGCAGCGCGAAGGGGGGCTGGGTCTCGGCGGAGAAGCGGACCGACGCCGACGTGGCCGCGCGGATTCCCGCGGACCAGGTCGAGAAGCAGGGGGAGCATTTCGTGCTCCGTGACGCCCCCAAGATCCGTGTCGAGAGCAGGGCCTACAAAATGTCGAAGGCCCGCGGCAACGTGGTCAATCCCGACAGCGTCGTCACCGAATTCGGTGCCGACTCGCTGCGCCTCTACGAAATGTTCATGGGCCCCCTGGAGGCGACCAAGCCGTGGAGCACGACGGGCGTCAGTGGCGTGCGGGGCTTCCTCGACCGCTGCTGGCGTCTGATCGTCGACGAGCGCGCCGAGGAACTTTCGCTCGCGCCGCAGGTCGTGGACGATCCGCCCAACGACGATCAACTCCGTGAATTGCACCGCACCATCGACAAGGTGACCGGTGACATCGAGTCGCTCTCCTTCAATACGGCGATCGCCCGGATGATGGAATTCGTCAACGTGTTCACCCCCCTCGACCGACGTCCGCGGGCGGTCCTGGAGCCGTTCGTGGCGATCCTCGCACCGTTCGCCCCGCACCTCGCCGAGGAATTGTGGGCGATCCTCGGGCGACCGGCACCCGTCTCGACGGCGCCCTGGCCGACGGTCGAGGAGCGCTGGCTGCACGACGACACCGTCGAGGTTCCGGTGCAGGTCAACGGCAAGTTGCGGGGGCGGATCACGGTCGCCGCCGGTGCCGACGCGGCCGCCCTCGAGGTGGCCGCGCAGGCCGACACGCGGATCGCCGAACTGCTCGCCGGCAAGCACGTCGTGAAGGTGGTCGCCGTGCCCGGCCGGATGGTCAATTTCGTCGTTCGCTGACCCGACCGGCCGGATCGACGGCGATTGTCGGCGCGCGAGCCGGTGGCGTAGCATGCGGCCTTCGGTCGTCCGTGCCTACCGGTCCGGGCGTGCTCCCGGGAGCCCTCCATGAGCGTCGTACGGCGTGTGCTGGCCCTTGTCCTCGGCGGTGGCCGTGGCACGCGGCTTTATCCCCTGACGCGCGATCGCTCGAAGCCGGCGGTGCCCCTGGCGGGAAAGTACCGCATCATCGACGTGCCGTTGTCCAACTGCATCAACAGCGGCGTCCAGCGGATCTACGTGCTGACGCAGTTCAATTCCGTCAGCCTCCATCGTCACATCCGTCGCACCTACACGTTCGATCCCTTCAGCGGCGGGTTCGTCGAGATCCTCGCGGCGCAGCAGACGCTCGACAACCCGGGCTGGTATCAGGGCACCGCCGACGCGGTGCGGCAGAACATCCGCTATCTCCAGCAGCCCGACATCAAGCACGTGCTGATCCTTTCGGGCGACCAGCTCTACCGGATGAACTACGCCGACATGATGGCGACGCACCTCGCGCAGCGTGCCGACGTGACGATCGCCGGGATTCCGGTCCACGAGTCGGCCGCATCGGGCCTGGGCATCATGCGCCTCGACGACGAGGGGCGCGTCGAGGGATTCCTCGAGAAACCGCAGTCCGCCGCCGAACTCGACATGGTGCGGACGGCGCCCTCGTGGATCGAACGACAGGGCATACCGGCTCACGGCCGTACCCTGATGGCGAGCATGGGCATCTACCTGTTCGATCGCGACTGTCTGCTCGACTTGCTGCGGCAGACCGACTACCAGGATTTCGGCCGCGAGGTTTTTCCCGCGGCGATCCGCGCCAAGCGGGTGCATCTCCATCCGTTCGACGGCTACTGGGAGGACATCGGCACGATCCGCTCCTACTACCAGTGCAACCTCGATCTCGCCGGAGCCCGCCCCCCCTTCGAACTGGCCTGCGCGGAGGCACCGATCTATTCACGCGGCCGCTTCCTTCCCCCGTCGCGCCTCGACGGGGCGAGCATCCGCTCGAGTCTGGTATCGGACGGCTGCCTCATCGAACAGGGAGCGGTGATCGAGAACAGCGTCGTCGGTCTCCGCTGCCGCATCGGCCGCAACGTGGTGATCCGGAACTCGGTGATCCTCGGCAACGACTACTATGAAACCAACGACGACCTCACGGCGAGCGCGTCGAAAGGCTTGCCGCCGATCGGCATCGGCGAAGGCTCGATCGTCGAGGGGGCGATCGTCGACAAGAACGTGCGCATCGGGCGCCGGACCCGGATCGTCAACGATCACGGCTGGCTCGAGAGCGTCGACAGCGACCGGTTCACGGTCCGTGACGGCGTGGCCGTGGTGCCGAAAGACGCGGTCGTGCCTGACGGCTGGCTCCCGGAGCCGGGAGCCGTCGCCGCGAACGATTGACCGGCCGGGCGCGGCCCCCCTCCGCCACTCACTTCGCGATCGTGCCTTCGTCGCCGGTCGCGATCCGTTCCGAAGTCTCCGCCTCCTCGCCGGCCACCGTCGTTTCCCCGCCGGCGGGCGCCTCGGCGTCGACGATCGGCGGCCAGGGGGTGGGTCGCGCGCGCAGCGGCAGGATCCCGTTGCTCCGCGCCATGAAATCGTTTTGCGGGGCCGACCCGTTGGGCACCGGGCCGGAGTAGTCGAATGGGTCCGGACACATCGTGCAGCCCACCGTCAGCAGGCAGCAGGCGGTGAGGATCGACGATGCGCCGCGGCGCGGAATTGTGGCCATGGAATCCTTCCTGCGATGTCCACGGCACGGCATGGCGCCGTGCCCCGATCCCGTCGGCGGCTGTTCCCCCAACTCCCCGCCGGCAAGATCGGTCGGCCACCGGGGCACCCTTGAGGCCAATCGACCGGCACCGGGGCGGGCGGTGACGGCCGTCAGCCGCGGTCGAGGACGATGCCCGCCCGTGCCGCGAGGGCTTGCATGTCCTCCCAGACCTGCCGTTTCGCGGAGGGATTCCGCAGCAGATAGGAAGGGTGGTAGGTGCAGACAACCTGGGAAGATCCGTGCTTGAACCAGCGGCCACGCAGGCGACCGATCGGCTCCTCCGATCGTAACAGCGACCGCGCGGCGGTCGTGCCCAGGCAGATGATGAACTCCGGCCGGATCGCCTCCAGCTGACGCTCGAAGAACGAACGGCAGTTGTCCACCTCCGACGGCTCGGGCACGCGATTGCCGGGCGGACGGCACTTGAGCACGTTGAGGATGTACACCTCGTCGCGAGTGAGTCGGATCGACTCGATGATCTTCGTGAGCAACTGCCCTGCCCGACCGACGAACGGCTTGCCGCTCGCATCCTCATCGGCGCCGGGCGCCTCGCCGAGAAAACAGAATCGCGCCTGTGGAGAGCCGCTGCCGAACACCGTCTGGGTCCGGGTGGCGGCGAGTCCGTCACAACGGCGGCATCCCGCGACCTCGCCGCGCAGCACGGAGAGGGTCGCCGCCCGCGAATCCTCCCCGTCCCCCCCGCGCGGCGCCGCGGGGGGCGGCGGTTCGACCGCGCCGGCCACCGCCTCGGTCGCGGATGCGGTCGCCCGCTCGGCCGGGGTGGAGAGGGTCGCCGCCCGCCGCCCGGGCCGCGGCAACGCCTCGACCCCGGCGTCGGCGAGACTCTCGAGCCGTTGCGCGAGAGCCCGGCTGGAGGGTGGGCCGGCGTCCCGCGGATCGGAATCAGCCATCGGCTCGCTCCGCGAGTCGTCCGACCGCGCTCCTGGGTCGACCGTCACAGCGCGCGGCGGAACCGTTTCGGGCCGCGGCCCTTGCCGAGCAGGGATGACGACGCCGCGGGGCGCGGTGCGGCGGCACTCGGCTCGGGAGAGGGGGTGGGCCCGCTCTCCGCGGACTGGCCGTCTTCGACGGCCGCCCGCGCGGCACCACCGGCCCCGGCCGGCACCGACCCGTACGCGGTGGGGAGGGCCGTCACGGGGGCGGATTTGGCACGCCGCTCGAAGGCCTCGAACCCGGCGATCTCATCGCGCTGGAGCAGCTTCTCGATGCGCATCTCGATGCGTGTCAACTGCGCCCCCTCGTCGGGTGCCACGAAGGTGTACGCCACCCCCTCGCGTCCCATCCGGCCCGTCCGGCCGACGCGGTGGACGTAGTCGTCGCAAAACTCGGGCACGTCGTAGTTGACGATGTGCGACACCCCGGAGACGTCGATCCCACGGCCGACCACGTCGGTCGCCACGAGGATCCGCACGGCGCCCTCGCGAAACTGCCGCATCACGCGGTCGCGCACGTTCTGGGCGAGATCGCCGTGGATGCATGCCACCTCGACGCCCGATTCGTCGCCGCGGCGGCGGGCGAGCTTCTCGAACACCTTGTCGGTACCGCGCTTGGTCCGGCAGAAGACGATCGCTTGCCGGGGCTTTTCCCGATCGAGAAGCCGTTCGAGGAGATCGAACTTCCGCGTCGGATCGACCGTGAAATAGAACTGCTCGATCGTCTCGACGGCGATGTCACGGGTCGAGAAGTCGAGGATCTCGGGATCACGCATGTAGCGTGTTGCCAACCGCGCCACCGGTGGTGGCACCGTGGCGGAGAGCAGCAGTGTCTGGCGGCTGTCGGGGCAGCGGCGCAGGATCTTCTCGATGTCGGGGCGGAAGCCGATGTCGAGCATGCGGTCGGCTTCGTCAAGGGTAATGATCTCGAGATCGCCCAACGTGATCGTGCCCCGGCTGAGGTGATCGAGCACGCGGCCGGGGGTTCCCACCACCACCGCCGGATCGCGGGACAACTTGTCGATCTGTCCGCGGATCGGTTTCCCGCCGTAGACCGCCACGCACTGGATCCGGGAGCCGTGGGCGAGTTTGTCGAACTCGTCGCGCACCTGGACGGCGAGTTCCCGGGTCGGCACGAGCACCAGCGCCCGCGTGCCCGCCCCACGTCCCGGACGCGCCATTGCCTCGAGGATCGGCAGGACGAAGGCCGCCGTCTTGCCGGTGCCGGTCCGCGCCTGCCCCATCACGTCGCGGCCGGTGACGGCCCGGGGAATGAACCCCGCCTGGACGGGCGTCGGTGCGGTGTACCCCGCCCGCTCGACGGCGGCGAGGGACGCCGCCGACAGCCCAAGGTCGGCGAAACTCGCACTGCCCTCGGGGCCGGTGGTCGCTCCCTCCGTCGGCGCTGTGGCGATCTGCCGGTCACCACCACTGGCGAGCCACGCGTCGGTCTCCTCACCGCGTCCACGACCACGGTCGGTGTCGCGACCCCGCGGTGGGCCCTCGCGTCGCCGCGGCCCCGCGTCTCGACGTCCCGCCCCGCCGCTGCCGGTCCTCCGGCCGCCCGCGCGGTCTCCAGAAGGACGGCCACGCCCGCGATCGCCAGTGCCCCTGTGTTCTCCAGTCACGTGTTCGTTCACAACCACCCGTGTCACGCCGGATCCCCGGCAGGAATTGCCGGCGGCGCCCGTCGATCGCCCGTGAGCGTAACACGGCCACGTCGGCCCGGGCAATCGCGGCCGCCTGCCCGGGCGGCCGGCGGGGTGCACAGCGGCCGCTCGGGGCCGGCGCCGCGACGGCCATCCGACGGTGGAAGGCGTGCCCGAGGGGGTGGCGTCAGCGGTCGAAGAGCCGCTTGATCGCCCACACCGTCGCCGCCCTCCCCGCCCGGGCGATCGACCGCGAAAGGGGAATACTCTTGGGACAGACCGCGACGCAGTTCTGGGCGTTGCCGCACATCTGGATGCCGCCGGGCGCCGTGATCGACTCGAGCCTCTCGTCGGCGATCATCCGGCCGGTGGGATGAGCGTTGAAGAGCATCGCCTGGCTCACCGCGTGCGCGCCGACGAAGCCGCGGTCGAAGGCGGAACGCCGCCGCTGCTCGAAGGCCTCGTCGGTTTCCCCTTCACGACGCACCGGTTCGATTTTCGTGTACTGCGGACATGCCTCGAGGCAGCAACCGCAGCTCATGCACGTCGAAAGCGGGTAGGCGTCCTCCTGTTCCTCCGGGGAGATTCGCGGCCCCGGGCCATGGTCGTAGGAATCATCGACCGGCACCCACGCCTTGACGCGCTCCAAGCCACGGAACAAGCGACGGCGATCGACCACCAGGTCGCGCACCACCGGGAACTTCGACATTGGCCGCAATTCGATCTCGTCGGGCTGCTCGTCCAGCAGCCGATCGACGAGCGCCGAACAGGCCATCCGCGTGCGGCCGTTGATGAGCATCGTGCAGGAACCGCACACCTCCTCGAGGCAGTTGCAATCCCACGTGACCGGCGGCACCGGGCGCCCGTCGGCGGACCGCGCCCGCGCGGCGATCCGCTGCAGCACGCTGATCACGTTCATGTTGGGTTCGTAGGGCACCGCGTGCCGTTCCCAGTAGCTTTCCTGCCCGGGGGCGTCCTGGCGGAGGATTCGCACACGGATCGTCCGCGCGCCGGCGCCGGCGACGTCGTCGGTTTCGTTCGGGGCGATCATCGGGATGGCTCCACGTCTCGGGTGTCGATGCGTCGCAGGGCGGCTTCAACGAGGGGTCGGTGCGGCACGACGGTCATCAGGTCACCCCCGCGGTCTGGGCACCCGCGGTCGCGGCATGCTGTCGCTCACGCCACACCTCTTCGATGAGGTCGGCACCGACGAGGCCGTAGAGGCGCGGCCGCGGGGGGATGAGCGACGTGTCGATGTCCTCGAACGAGATGTCGGGATGGCCGTCGGCTCCGGCCCGGGCGATCGTGCTCTTGAGCCATCGCGCCGTGTTGGCGGCGAATCGGTCACACCATGCCTCCGCCTCGCGCCGACGCGAGAAGTCGTCGGTCGCCTGGAGTCCGGGGACGGCGAACGACGGCTTGAAATGCGCCCCGCGGCACTCGTCACGAAGCAACGCTCCCTTGAGGATCAGCTTCGCCAACGGGAACATCTCACCGAGTGACTTGGTGAACACGACGTTTTGGTTCGTCCAATTGCCGGTGTCGCTGACGGAGCAGCGCCGCCACCGCTCCTCGATCGTGCAGACTTCGTCGTAGGCGGGAGCGAGTTGGTCGTTGCGGCGGACGACCGTGGCCACCCGGGTCATCAGCGCGCCCAATTCCTGATGGATCTGGTACGGGTTGTCGCCGCTCCCACGCCGCGTGAGCAGGGCCTCGTGCCGGTCCTGCTCACGCCGCAGCACGCCGTCGAACAGCCGGGCCGGCTCCTCGCCCGCGGTCCGCCGTACGGCCTCGGCACCGTTGACCACACCCGACGCGACGAAGAGTCCACTGAAGATGCAGGAGAGCAGCGAGTTCGCCCCGAGCCGATTGGCACCGTGGTACTGGTAGTCGCACTCGCCGACGGCGTACAGGCCAGGAATCGTCGTCTGATGGTTCCGCGGGGAGCCCTCCTCCATCCCCCCCGAGGCGCTGCGCTGGTAATCGACCCACAATCCGCCCATCGAATAATGGACCGCCGGGAAGATCTTCATCGGGACGTCGCGCGGATCGACACCCTGGAACTTCTCGTAGATCTCGAGAATCCCGTGCAGCTTGCGATCGAGTTCCTGCCGGGGGAGGTGGGTGAGATCGAGGTAGACGCAGGGGCGGTCCTTCTCGACCGACAGCCCCTCGGTGGTGCAGATGTCGAAGATTTCCCTCGTGGCGATGTCACGCGGCACGAGGTTCTTGTATTTCGGATAGCGTTCCTCGAGGAAGTAATAGCGGTCCGACTCCGGGATCGTCCGCGGGTCGCGAGCATCCTGCGGCGTCCGCGGCACCCACACCCGGCCTCCCTCGCCGCGGGCGCTCTCGCTCATCAGCCGCAGTTTGTCGGCACCGGGAATCGCGGTGGGGTGCACCTGGATGAACTCACCGTTGCCGTACGCCGCGCCATGCTGGTACGCGCGGCTGATCGCGCTGCCCGTGCAGACCATCGACATCGTCGATCGGCCGTAGACCAGCCCGCATCCGCCCGACGCGAGGATCACCGCGTCGGCCGGAAACGACCGGAACTGCATCGTCACCAGATCCTGGCAGATGGCCCCCCGGCAGCGGCCCGAGTCGTCGACGACCGGAGAGAGGAAGTCCCAGAACTCCCACTTCTTCACCCTGCCGGCGACTTCGTGGCGGCGCACCTGCTCGTCGAGCGCGTAGAGCAGTTGCTGCCCGGTCGTCGCGCCGGCGAAGGCGGTGCGTTTGTAGAGCGTGCCACCGAAACGACGCTGGTCGCGAAACCCCTCCGGAGTCCGATTGAAGGGAACGCCGAGGCGGTCCATCAGGTCGATGATCCGCGGCCCCCACTCGGCCATCTCCTTGACCGGAGGCTGGTGTTGGAGGAAGTCGCCCCCATAGACGGTGTCGTCGAAGTGCTTCCACTCCGAGTCGCCCTGCTGGCGCGTCAGGGCGTTGACGCTGTTGATGCCTCCCTGGGCGCAGACGCTGTGCGACCGCTTGACCGGCACGAGGCTGACCAGGTCGACGCCGACTCCCAGTTCGGCCAGCCGCATCGTCGCCGACAGGCCCGCCAGCCCGCCCCCGACGACCAAAACCCGGGTCTGAACCATCTGTGACTCCCTTTCGCAACGGCCTCGCGGGCGGCGGTCGCACCGCCGCGCGGCCGGTCAGGTACCGTCGTCCGGGGTTCGTGCCGCCGTATCCGCGGCGGAACGGGCTCCCGGCATCCTGGCCGATGTCTCCTTCGTGCCGCCGGTTGGCAGGGGCGACTCCCCCTCGAGCATCCGCCGCACCTCGTCGCGCCGGTCCTCCATGACGCGGGCTGCCTCGACGTCGACGCGGCGGACTCCCAGCAGCGAGCCCAGCCCCGCCAGCCCCAGCCCCACGCCCACCACGATGCTCACCCAATTGGCTCGCCGCATCGCCGCCGGGCTCGTCCACAGGCCCCAGGTGATGCCCAGCGACCACAGGCCGTTGGCGAAGTGGTAGACGGCGGCGAGCATGCCGACGGCATACAGCAGATTCATCAGCATCGATCGCATCGCCACCGCCAGGGTGCTCGAGGCGTGATGGGGGTCGAAACCGGGCAGCACCTCGCCGCGAAACGGGGCTCCGAGCCAATGCAGGTGGATCAGATGCCAGACGATGAACGCGAAGGCGACCATCCCGCTGGCGCGCTGGAGGGTGTAGCGGATGTTTCCGGCGTAGGGATACGAACCGACGTTCGGCATGCCCCCGGCGATGATCATGAAGCCGACGACGGCGTGGAACAGGATCGGCAGGAAGATGAAGGCGATCTCCACCGGCACCAGCAGCGGCCCCAGCGAGTGGATGAGATCGACGCGTCCCTGGAAGCTCTCGGCTCCCCCGAGGATCGATGCGTTGGTCAGCAGGTGCACCACCAGGAAGGCACCCACCGGCAACAGGCCGGCGAGGGAAAAAAGCCGGTATATCAGGAACTGGTGGCGCGTCAGGAAGGATGCCGGGGCCGACTCGTCGGTACTCACGGATTCCCTCATGCCAAAGGGTCGGGGTCGTCGAGCGGTGGCGACGAGCGGTGACGGAACGACCCGACGGGGTTCTCCGCTTCGAGGAGCGGACGCGAGCGGAACACGCCGCTCGGGGAGTATAGAACCGATGGCGCGCTGGGCAACGGCCAGGACGCCATTTGGCGGCCTGGACGACCGTTTTTATACTCACGGGGTGTGACCGGCCCGGCACGGAGGAAACAGCAGCGTGTCGGATGCCCGGAAGGTGCTGGTGGTCGGGGGGTCATCCGCCGACGCCGCCGATGGTGAGTGGAAGAGCGTGCTCTCGGCGGTCGCCGAGCCACTCGAACCGGTGGAGTGCGCCGATCTCCAGTCGGCGCTCGGCCGGCTCGCGGCGGAAGGCGATGAATCGATCGCCGCGATCGTCCTCGACGGGGGTGATGGCATCGCGGCGCTCGCCGACCTGGCCCGCGATACAAGCGTGCTCGCCAGCCTGCCCGATGCCGTGGCGGTCGTCGCCCCGGACGGCAGGATCCGCTGGGCCAACGATCACTTCGGTTCCCTGTGCGGGTGCGGGGGCGTGGCCGAGCGCCGATGGGGCGAAGCCCTGGGGGTCCGCAGCAGCGACGGCGAGCCGGCCGACGAGGATCCAGTGGCCGCGGCCTTCGCCGGCGCCACCGCGGCGGCGGCCACGATCCGGACGGTCGACAACCGCTACTTCCACCTCCGTGCCGCCCCGCTGGTCGGCAGGGGAGCGCACGCCGCGGTCGTGGTGGCCGTTCGCGAGGTGACCCACACGATCCTCGAGCAGCAAAAACGGGCGGCGATCCACCACGCCGGCCAACAGCTCGCCGACCTCACCCCCGCCGAGTTGGCGAGCATGAGCGTGGACGAGCGGATCGACCTGCTCAAGAGCAACATCATCCACTACTCGCGCGACCTGCTCCAGTTCGACGTCGTGGAGATCCGCCTCCTCGACGCGCGGACCGGACGCCTCGAACCGCTCCTCGCCGAGGGGATGCAACCCGAGGCCGAAGCACGGGTGCTCTACGCCCGTCCGGAACACAACGGTGTCACCGGCTACGTGGCCTCGACGGGACGCAGCTACCGCTGCAACGACACCACGAAGGACCCCCTCTACCTCGAGGGCTGCAAGGGGGCGAAAAGCTCGCTGACGGTGCCGCTCTCCTACCACGACACGGTGATCGGCACGTTCAACGTCGAGAGCCCGGAGCCCGGCGGCTTTTCCACCACCGACCTGCAGTTTCTCGAGATCTTCGCCCGCGACGTGGCGGTGGCGATCAATACGCTGGAGCTGCTCGTCGCCGAGAAGGCGTCGACGGCGGCGGAGAGCATCGAGGCGATCCACGGCGCGGTGGCGCTACCGGTCGACGACATCCTCAACGACGCCGTCAACGTCATGGAGAAATACATCGGCCACGACGCCGACGTCGTCGAACGGCTGGAACGCATCCTGCGGAACGCCCGCGACATCAAATTGGTGATCCAGAAGGTGGGCGCGAAGATGACGCCCAGTTCGGCGCATACCCAGTTGCGACAGCCGCAGCGCCCGCGCCTCGTCGGACGGCGGATCCTCGTCGTCGATGCCAACGAGCAGGTGCGTGCATCGGCGCACTCCCATCTCGAACGCTGCGGTTGCATCGTCGAGACCGCCCGGGACGGCGGCGAGGCGCTGTCGATGCTCCGCGGCGCCCGCGAGGGGTACGACATCATCCTCTCCGACATCCGTCTGCCCGACATGACCGGCTACGAACTGCTGGTGAGACTGCTCGACGCCATTCCTCCCGGGCGATTCATCCTCATGCAGGAATTCGGCTGGGATCCCGGCCATTCGATCGTCAAGGCGCGTCAGGCGGGCAGCCGCTTGCAGCTCTTCAAGCCCTTCCGCGTCGATCAACTCCTCGACACGATCGACCGGGCGATCCAGTCGTGATCCGCCGATCGCCGGACGTCGGCCCACTTCGACGGGGACGGCGTCCGAGGCGGGGGTGCGGCAGCGCCGACGGCGCCCGCCGGGCCGTGGGCGGCACCTTGGGCAGGCTGCGGGGCTTTCGCCGCACGCGTGCCGACGACCGCCCGGGGTGCCCTTGACCCGTTCAGCGGCCGGCCGCTATCCCTCCCGCCCTTGCTGTCCCCCGAACACAGGGATCCGGCCCATGGCACGCCTCCATGTTTCCGCCGCTGCGTCTCCGCGGGCCCGTCTGCGCGGATGCGTCGCCCGGTTCGCAGGCCCGGTCGTCGTCACCGCGCTGGTGCTGACGGCGCCGGCCGCTGCGCTCGACGCGGCGGAACCGCTGCCGGCGCCGGCCGACGGTGCCGCGGCCGCCGACGCCGCAGCCGCGCGCCGGGCGCTCGAGGCCGCCGCCCGGGGCGCTCCGGCCGGCACCCCGCGACCGAGCCCGGCGGCGGCCGATGCCGCCGGCGAGCGGCTCCCGCGCGACCTGGCGATCGCCAAGGCTTCGGCGGAGGTCGCCGCGCGGCAAATCGAGGCCCGCCGCCTCGCCGCCAACTCGCCGATCGAGGCGCTCGAATTGCTCGACGCGATCACGGCCGACGTCGCCGCCCGCGATCTGCCCGCCGAATCGCGCGAGCAACTCCAGCGGCGCATCGACCGCTCGCGGCGGGAGATCGAGGAGGCCACCGGGAAGCGCCGCGGCGAACTCGAAATGGAGCGTCGCAGCACCCAGGTCGAAGCACAGGTGCAGCGCGAGCGCGAGCAGCGTGTCGAGGTGGACCAGCGGCTCGCGATGCTCGTCGAGGAGTACAACGCCCTCATCGACGACCGTCGGTACGCGGAGGCCGAGGCGATCGCGAAGAAGGCGGGCCAACTGGCTCCGACCAATCCCGTCGTGCGTCAACTCCTCTCCCAGAGCCGGATGATTCGCCGGATCGACACCCAGAAGTCGATCGAAGCGGACAAGCAGGCGGCCCTGCTCGACGTCGCCGAGGAAGCGGAGCGGGCCAGCGCGCCGTTCGTCGGTCCGATCGAGTTCCCGGCCACGAAAGACTGGCAGGATCTGACGAAGAATCGCGTCAAGCGCGAGGGTGAGGGCAAGGGTCGGATGACCCCCGCCGAACAGGCGATCCAACGCAAGCTCTCGACCCCCGTCCTCGCCTCCCACCGCAACGAGCCGTTGTCGGCGGTGCTCGACGCGCTCGCGCGGCAGGCCGACGTGCCGATCCATCTCGACATGGTCGGCCTCGAGGGGGAGCAGGTGCGCAGCGACACGCCCGTGACCATCGCCCTCGACCAGAAGATCTCGCTGAAGAGCGCCCTCAAGCTGCTCCTCGAACCGCTCCACCTCGACTACGTCATTCGGGACGAGGTCCTGAAGATCACCAGCCCGCGGCTGCTCAAGGGGGAGATGTACAGCATCTCCTACCAGGTCGCCGACCTCGTCATCCCCGTGCCGAGCTTCTCGTCGGACGGCCTCGGCATCACCGCCGCCCTGCGCGAGGGCTACTCGCGGGTCGCAGCGCACGAGGCACCGCTCGTGCAGACCGGACCGCCCCCCGCGGGCATCAACGCCGGCGCGGCTCGCGGCGGCTCGGGGTCGGTCGATCCGCAGTCGCTCGCCCAGTTCCAGGGCCCGTCGGCGCCGCCGGCCACTGGCGCGCCGCCGTCGATTCCCTTCGGGCCGCCCCGGGTCGGCGGCGGTCAGGCCGACTTCCAGTCGCTGATCGACCTCATCCAGCAGACCGTCGCCCCGCAGACGTGGAACACCGTCGGTGGCCAGGGGGCGATCCAGCCGTTCGCGACCAACCTCAGCATCGTCGTCAGCCAGACGCAGGAGGTGCACGAGGAGATCGCCGACCTGCTCGAGCAGTTGCGGCGTCTGCAGGATCTCCAAGTGACGATCGAAGTGCGCTTCATCTCGCTTGCCGACACCTTTTTCGAGCGGATCGGCGTCGACTTCGACTTCAACATCCAGTCGAACGTTCGCGAGCCGCTCAACATGACCGCCCTGCCGACGCCGAGCAACAGCTCCACCTCGCCCTACTCACTCGGCGTGATCCCCAGTCCCGGCGGCCCGACGCAGACGATCGGCCTCGACACCACCGGCAACCCGGGCGTCTCGCTGGCCCCCAATCCCGGCTTCGGGCAGCAGAACTTCTTCTCGATCCCGTTCCGGCAGAACAGCTTCGGACCGGGCAGCGTGCCGGCCCTGCCCGGCCTCCCCGATCCGACGACGTCGGCGGCCAATTTCGGGTTCGCGATCCTCTCCGACATCGAGGCCTACTTCCTCATCCAGGCCGCCCAGGGCAGCACCCGGTCGAACGTCATGCAGGCGCCGAAGGTGACGCTCTTCAACGGCCAGACCGCCACCGTGTCCGACACCCGTCAGCGGCCCTTCGTCACCAGCGTGGTGCCGGTGGTCGGCGACTTCGCCGCGGCACAGATGCCGGTGATCACCGTCCTCTCGGAGGGCACCGCGGTCAACGTGCAGGCGGTCGTGTCGAGCGACCAACGCTTCGTCCGGCTGACGCTGGTGCCGTTCTTCTCGACGATCGGCAAGGTCGAGGAGTTCCAGTTCGAGGGTTCACGGTCCACCAGTTCGAAGAGCAGCGACGAAAAGACCGGTCTCGACGGCGAAGCGGGTTTGGAAGGGGTGCCGCCGCTGGGTGCGGCCCTCGGCGTTCAGGCCAAGAGCGACCGCGAGCAGACGCTCCGCTCCAGCGGCACGACGATCCAGTTGCCGGAGTTTCTCTTCACCA
Source organism: Planctomycetaceae bacterium (assembly GCA_046086245.1). Lineage (GTDB taxonomy): Bacteria > Planctomycetota > Planctomycetia > Pirellulales > UBA1268 > F1-20-MAGs016. The sequence continues at coordinate 23,687 of JBJSXB010000058.1, forward strand.
CCGTGACCACCACGGTGAGCGTGCCCGACGGCGGCACGGTGCTGCTCGGTGGCATCAAGCGGCAGCGCGAGGGACGCAACGAATACGGCGTACCGATCCTCTCGAAGATCCCCTACATCAACCGTCTCTTCAAGAACGTCGGTCTGGGTCGCACGACCGACAGCCTGATGCTGATGGTGACGCCGCGGATCATCATTCAGGAAGAGGAAGAAGACAAGCTGCTCGGCACCACGCGTCCCTGATCCGATGAAGCCCACCTGGATCACCATCGGTGCCCTCCTCGGCTTCGCGTCGGTCGCCGCCGGTTCGTTCGGTGCCCACCTGCTGCGCGCCCGGCTCGAAGCGACTGGGCAGGCCCTCAATTGGGAGACGGCGGTGCGCTACGCGCTCGCCCACGCCGTGGCACTGGTGATGGTGGGGCTGCTGACGCGCCAGCCCGGATCGTCGAACGCGATGCTCAACGTGGCCGGCGGGTGCTTCCTGTTCGGCACGCTGATCTTCTCCGGGCTTCTGGGGACGCTCGCCCTCACCGGCATGCGCTGGCTGGGAGCGGTCGTGCCGCTCGGCGGCGTGCTCTTCCTGGCCGGATGGATCGCGCTGGCGATCGCCGGTCTGGCACACGACCGCTAGCCGTCCGCGGCCCACGTCCATCCACGGCCGGCTCGCGATCGATGCGGCCGGTTCAGGAGGCTGCCGGATAGAAGACCCGCCGGGTGTTGCGCACCAGCAGATCGAGGCCCAAGTCGACGGCCCGGTCTTCACTCCAGCCGCGCTCCCCGACGAATCGCCGTGCCAGGACGCGGGACAGCACCCGGCGGTACATGGCGAACTTCGGGTAGCCGAACTCGAGCTTGTACATGTCGCTGTAGTAGCCGAGCAGTTTCGTCCTCGGCACCGCCTCGAGCCGCTGCTCCAGGTCGCGCTCGATGACCGCCGGCGTGTTGGCGTACCACCAATGGCCGAAGGGGTAGACGTTGGGAAAGATCCAGGCAAACGCCACCAATTCGTGGTTGAGCGGATGCGACAGCACCGACACCGGGAAGGCGACCCGCGGAAAGGCGTTGAACAGCGGCGCGTAGGCCGCCAGCGACAACCTGCCGTCGAGGAGGTCCTGCCCCTGGAACACCCCTCCCGGGTAGACGGCGCGGCGGACGCCGATCATCAGGTCGAAGGGGAGCCGCGAGGCCTCGCAGCATTCGGCGACCCGCCAAAAAAGATCGGCCGCGAGGATCGCCCGTTCGTCGCCCGGCGCATCGGCCCCCTCGCGGCGCACCACGGCCAGCGCCCGCTCGGCGGCCGCGGCCTCCGGTTTCCACGGATGGAAATCGGGTGGGAGGGAGATCGCCGCCGCGCGGGCGCCACGGCGGACGAATCGTTCGGCGAGCGCCGCGATCGCCCGGTGGACCCCGCGGCGATCGCCGACAGTGGTGCCGGACGCCCGTTCCAGACGGTCGAGGACGCCCGGCCTGCCGGCGTGAAACACCAACTCGTCGACGCGCAGGCAGGGCACGTAGGTGACCGTGTCGAAGCCTTCCAGTGGATCGTCGAAATCGTTGGTGAGAAACACCGCCTCCATCCGATTCCGAGCCAGCAACGCCGCCTCCCAGCCGGGATCGGCGCACCGCTCGGCGACGGCCGTCGCGAGCCGTCGCCAGTTCGATCCGTCGAGCGTGTCGGCATCGAAGCCGAACAGGTCGCGGGCGATCTCCATCAGCCAGGCGAATTGCACCGTGTTGGACAGCGGTGCCAGGCCGTTCACGATCCGCTCGATCCGCTCGACGGGATCGAGATCCGATCCCTCGATCCGGGCACGCGGTAGGCCGGCGGAATGGGCCAGTTCGGTGTAGTAGTGGTACCCGAGGATGTCGGCCAACGACCGCGCCGCCGGCGCGTGTGGATCGATGTGGGAGTGGGGATCGACGAACGTCGCCGTCGCCAATCGGGCGTCGATCGCGGCCGCACACGGATCGGTCATGGGGATGGTCGCGATGGCGCGCAGGCTCGACGGGCGGAAATCAGAAACCGCCCGAGGCCTCACGCTCCTCCTGGGCGTCGCGCTGGTCGAGCGAGTTGTCGGTCTCGCTGGCGCGATCCTCCATCTGCTGATCGCGCTGGTCGAGCCGGTCGCGACGGGCCGAGTCACGCTCCTCCATCTGCTCGTCACGCTGGTCGAGCCGCGAATCGTTGAGCGTGTCGTCACCGAACGGGTCGGCCGGCTGGTCGAACGGATCGGCCGGGTCGGCGGCGCGAGGGAGCGACGGCCGCTCGGCGCCGTCGGTCGGCAGTCGCGGGGTCCGCGGCCGCGGAGGCGCGGGCGCCTGCGGACGCGCCGCAGGCGGGGCGAGCGGCTCCGGTTGCGGCACGGCGATCTGCGGGCGCACGCGGCGCCGGACGTCGGCCTCGGCATCGTAGAGGTCGGAATAGCGACCGCGGATCGCCGATTCGTCGCGCTGCAGCGCGGCGACCCGCGCCCGAGACCGATACTGCTCGAGGCGCAGGCGATCGCATCCCTGGACGCGTTCCAGCGACCGCGAGATCGCCCGGGTGCTGCCCCCGGCGGCCTCGCGCGTGGCACCGTCGGCGAAATCGGCTTCGGCTTCCTCGAGCCGGCCGAGTTTCATGGCCGCCAGACCGCGGTAGTAGAAGACGCGGGGATCGTCGCTGCCCGCCTCGATGGCGGCGCTCAACGCGCGGTGGGCCTCCTGGAAGTCGAGCGCGTGGAAGGCGTGGACGCCGGCGCCGTAGGACGTTGTCACCGCGAGCGGATCGACGGGTGTCTGGGCCCCGGCGTGCCGCACGATCGGCACCGAAAGGCCGAGCAGGGCCACGCCGATCCCCAAGCCACCGCGCCACCACCGGCCGCCGACAGTCGTCATGGCATCCCCCTACGTCGCGCCATTCCGGTCCATTTCCCCTATCGGCGGGAACCCATCCCAAACGCCGCCGACGGCCACGGCGCCGGCAAACTCCCCCGGTGCCGCGTCACGAAGGCCGCAAGGTTTGCGCACACCCGGCAGCCCATCGCGCGGCGGCGTGCCGCCGGAACGTCGTCTCGTCGAGGAACACCCCGTCGCGCGGCAGTTGCACCATCACCGGCGTTGCCGGCCAACCACAGGAGGCCAGCAGCCGGTCGAATTCGTCGCTCGGGCAACTCCCCTTCAGCTCCAGCGTGAGCAGGCACCCGCCGAGATCGGCCAGTTGGGCGTCGACCTGCCAGGCACGCGCGACCGGATCGACCGCCAGCACCGCGCCGTCGGGCTCGGTGAAGACACCGGCGAGATCGGCCAGGCGCGCCAGGGCCTCGTCGAACGTGACGGTGAACGGAGCGACCGATCCCCCGCGCGGCACGGCGAGCGTCGGCCAGGCGCCGAAGCGGTCGGTGTGCACCGGCCCCGGCCCATCCGCTGCCAGCGGGTGCACGACCCCTTCGAACGCCAGCGCGGGTCCCGTCATCGTCCCTGGTCTCCCCGATCGTGACCATCCGGCGCGGCGACCGTGGAGGCCACCCACGCGCCGTAGGCGTCGCTGGCCATCACGGTCGATACGAGCAGTTCCGGGACCCCGTACGGATGCGACGCGGCGATCAGCTCCACACAGCGTTCGCCGCGGTCCGGTGTCGTCTTGCAGGTGCAGCGCCACTCCGTCGCCCGCTCGTCCCGTCCCGCCCAGTGGTAGAGGCTGTCCACCGGTCCGTCGATCTGGACGCAGGCCGCGACCCGGGCCGCCACGAGATGTGCCGCACACGCTTCGGCCCGCTCGCGGTCGGGAAACGTCGTGCGGATCTCCGTGATCGGTCGCATCGTGCTCCTCCCCTCCCGACGCGCGGTCCGCCGCTCAGGCGGCGTCCACCGAGCGCCAACCAGCGTGAGCCGTCGCCATCGCGGGCAGCGCCTCGGCGAATCCGGGGAGCGGCGACCACGAGCGTATCGCCGCGGCATCGGCGACGACCACCGCCCGCACCGGATCGACGGACTCGGCCGCCGGCACCACCCACACCGAACCGGGCCCGCCGACGGTCGTGGCCGCACCGGCGCGGGCGGCGACCGAGGGGGGCCGCGGGCCGAGACCGACGCAGCCGCCAGCCGCGGTCGCCGTGCCGGGCGCATGGCCGAGGATCGCCACAGGCGCCGCTCCGGCAAACACCCGCGGATCGGGCAGCGCCGTGATCGCGGCCAGGAACGGCGGCGCTGACCGGTCGGGGGGCGCGTCGGTCGCCGACAGCCAGTCGGCCAGCGCGTCGAACGGGTCGAAGGGAGCCCCGTGCCGGGTGACGGAGCGCCGCGCCGCCCGATGCCAGCGCTCGACCGCGCGCCGCCAGCCGTCGAGTAGAGCGGCACCCGCGTCGCGCGGCATGTCGGCGTCGCCGTGCCGTGCGGCTGCGGCGATCACGTGCGGCATGTCGAGCGGCGAGGGGGCCGCCGCCAGCCGGCGCAGCAGACCGGGTGGTGCCGCCGCCGAACAGTCGATGGCGAACGGCACCAGCAGATCGACCAGCACGCTTTCCCTCAGCGTCGGTGTCGAGGTGTCGGCCGCCGTCGAACCCCGGCGATGATCGGGTGGCCCGGCCTCGTGGCCATGGTGGATCACCACCTGGCCCCACGCCGCCCCCGATCCGATCCGCACGCCGAGGCGGTGGGCGAGGCGCCCCGCGCCGACGGTCTCCAGCCGGGCGTCCCGGTCGCCGGTGAGGAGCACCACCCCTACCGGCACGGTCACCGAACGGGTCCATGCCGGCCGTCCGCGGCGGTCGGCCGCCGGCAGGCCGAGCCCGCGTCTCACCAGCGCGAGCACCGGGTGCAGTGTCGCCCAGGCGTGTGCCAGGCTCGCGCGGACGATGTCGCGGCGCACCGCGGCGCTGCGTCGGCCGGCATGCCACGGCCGGTCGCGACCGGCCCAACGCGTGCTGACGAGCCAGTCGAACGTATCGCCGGCGAACACGACGTCGACCCGTTCGGGAGGGCGGTAGCGGCCGTCGGCCCGGCATCCGGCCCGCGCCGCCGCCCGGCGCAGCGCGGCCGCAAACGACTGCGCACGCGTTGCCGCGGCCCCGTTGGCCACGGTCCCGTCGCCGATGCCCCAATTGGCGGTGACCACCAGCATGCCGACGCCCGTCGCGAGCACCGGCGCGTCCTCGCGCCGGCATCGGAGGCTACTTCGGCGCCGGAGTCGATCAGGGCCCGAGAAAACTCGTCGCGCAGGCCGCTTCCGCGGAACCCTGCAAGTCGTCACCGGTCACCGTGGCGATCGCCTGACCGGTACCCGCCAGTGGCAGGCGGTAGGTGACCTCGAAGGTGGCATGCGCCCCGGGCGGCAGGCTGCCGACGGCATCGAACGTCACGGAGCGCCCCTCGATCCGCACGCGCGACGGCACCGGATCGCCGACGAAGCGAGCCTGTTCGGGGATCGAGACGATCACGGCGAGTTTACCGGTGGGGGCGGTGCCGGCGTTGGTGACGGTACACACGACCGTCGTGCCCCCGCCGGGACCGACCGGATCGTCGAGATCCGCAAGCGAGACCCGCAGGCCGGCATCGCGGATCGGCCGGGCGAGAGGGGCCGCCGTCCGGATCGAGACGCACGACTCGTCGGCCACCATCGGTCCGCCGCCGCTGTCGGCGAGCACCGCCTTGACGCAGGAGCGGGAGCTGCCGCGGTAGCCACCGGCGGTCGCCTGCGGCCGAAGATTGATCTGTCGACGCAGTTCGCCGCCCGGCGGCAGCGCCGGGATCGTCCAGGTGACGCTCTG
>JBJSXB010000059.1:0-8492 GCA_046086245.1 Planctomycetaceae bacterium
CCGGAATCGTCGCCGCCGGGCGATCGATCGGCTTCGAGGCGGCATCCCGCTCGGCCACACCCGTCGTCGGTGTGTCGGTGACGATCGCCATCGGCGCCAGCTCCGAGTCTTCCCGAGTGGAGCGGCCCGGCGGTCGGGACGATCCCGTCCTTGGAACAAGCCGTCGGCTTCCTGCCCTGGAGTGACACGGGTTGTAGCGGGTGGCGGCGGGGATGTCGACGAGCCGGCAGGGGGACCGCAGGCAGCGCGATCCGCCCAATCGTCAGGCTCACCGTGGAGCGCGTCGCAGGCACCCGCCACGCCGATGGCTCGTTCGGGCCAAGGGCTGCACACGCCATGGACGAGGCGGTCGGGCGACGGTCCCTGCGGCGGGGCCCACCGCCGCGCCACGTCGGCGCGGCCACACTTGCCACCGGCCCCGACTCCGTGACCATTCCCGCGACCATCCCACCGATGAGCATCCCCCGCCGGATTGCGCGCCGCACGCGTCTGCACCATCGTGTGTACGTCGTCGAACTCGATCCGGCGGTCCGCCGCGACCGACGATTCGTCTCCCAGAACCGGTACACGACGCCGTCGATGACCTGCCTCTACGTCGGATCGACGGGGGTCGATCCCCAAGTCCGCTTCGCCAACCATCTCCGCGGCCACAAGGCCTGTCCGCTCGTCCGGCGCCACGGCGTCCGCCTGCGACCCGACCTGTATGCCGACTTTCCGCCGATGACCTGGCAGGACGCCGTCGCCACCGAGGTGGCATGGGCGCGCGAACTCCGCGAGGCCGGCTACGCCGTCTACCAGCACTGATCCGGTACACCGGCGGTCGCCGCCTCGGCCCCGTCAGCCGATGATCGACCGACGGCGCGACAGGTAATCCCAGACGACGAAGCGATCGAGTTCCTTGCCGGCCGTGAAGAACACACGGCCGTGTGCCGTCCGCGCCAGCCGGTAGGCGAACTGGATGTCTTCCCGCGACTGCGACCACCCGGTGAGCAGGAAGACGTTGATCGTGATCCCCTCGCGGCGGCAGGCTTCGGCCTCGCGCAGCGTCGCCTCCTCGGTGCGGCGATGCGGCGGATAGAGAAGATAGAGTTGCCGGCCCTCGAAGTGGGCGGTCGGCAGGCCGTCGGTGATGAGGATCACCTGCCGGTTGGGGGTGTCCTGGCGGGCGAGGTACTGCCGTGACAACTGGAGCGCGTGCTGGATGTTGGTGAAGTGCGGCGGGATCCGGGCCTCGCTCATCGCCGGGTCGCCCATGTCGGCGCGGAGTCGCACCACGCCGTCGAAGATCGTGACCGGCTTGGGGAGCAGGCTGGCCACCTCGCCCGGGGCCCGCGCCTTGGCGAACGAATACATCTCGATGAACTGGAGAAAATCACCCGGATACTCGCGCAGCACCAGTCCCTGCAGCGCCAACGCCATCCGCTTCACGCTGACGTACAGCCCGCCGTAGCGCATCGACCCGCTCATGTCGAGCACCACGGACGTCGCGCACTTCGGCGTGTTCCGCGTCCGGTGCACCTCGATGTCGCGCGGATCAAGCCGCAGCGGTCCGCGCCCCCCGGTCCGGAGCATCGCGTTGACGAGCGAGCCGGGGATGTCCATGTGGGCCACCGAATCGCCGAACTCGTAGGGGCGCGTCGGCACCATCTCCACGGCGCCGTCGCCGACCACGCCCGCCTGATGGCGTCCGGTGCGGGACGGATCGAGTGCCGCGAAGATCTGCTCGAGCAACTTGCCCTGGAAGACGCGCATCGCCTTGGGGGTGAGCCGATACCCACGGCCACTCTTCTCCAGCCCCTGCTGCGCGGCCATCCGCTCGACCATGTCCTCGACCTGCCGGCGGAGCGTTTCCAAGTCGTCGAGCTGCCCCTCCTCGGCGAACCGGCCGATGGCCTCCATGTCGATGATGCCGATGCGTGCGTTCTTCCGCGCTTCTTCCAGCTGGGCGAGGAGCCGCTCGATTTCCTCGAGCTCCTCCTTGATCTCGATCGCCTCGGGGACCGAGAGCTTTTCGCGTCCGGTGAAGGCCCACCGGGCGGCGGCCGCGTCGATCTCGTAGACATGGCCGAGTAGCTCGCTGAGCTGGACGAGGGCCGAGGCGAACGGCCCCTGCTCGTCCTGCTGCGCGTACCACAGCGCCTCCAACTGGCGGAGTTGCTCGCCGCGCACCGCCTTGTCGAACGCTTCGCGATGGGGCTTCGGCGGCTTCACACGGCGGGCCGCATCGCGGAACGCGTGGCGTGCCTTGTCGCGCGTCGGCTCGATCGCATACCGCTCGAGGATCGCGCGGCGCCGCTCCTCGAGCATGCGCTTGAGCGAATCGAGCGAAGGGCCGAGCCCGCGGATCTGCTCCGGATCGAGAATCACCGCGTTGGCGAGTTCCTCCTCGGTGAGGTCGTCGACGCTGCCGTATTCGAGCAGGTGCTCCATCGCCGGCGAGACGAGATCGGCAGCCGGAGGCCGCGGCGGCGGGATCCGCGCGGGATCGTACCGCTGGTACGAGTGGACGATCCCACCGAGCGTATCGCGATTGGGCATCGGTCACCGGAATCCGTGGGTGTCGTAAATCGTGTGGCCGTGCATCTGGATCCGCGAGATCCGTTCGGTGGCGTAGAGGCCGGCGAGGACGAATTCGATGCAGGCGGCGCGGACCGCCGGGTCGCGCGAGGGGTTGACCTCGAACGCCTTCTCCCAGATTTCGGGGACGTCCGAAACGATCGTCTCGTAGGCGGCCGAAGGCACCATGTCACCGACTTCGATCTTCACCCCCTTGGCGAAGATCTTGGCGATCGCGTCGAGGCCGTGACGATCGACGTACTCCTCGAACACCGCCGCGATCGCCTGCGCGATCACCGCATCGAGCACCTGCCGCTCGGTCATCTGATGGCTCCCCATCAAATCGAGTTCGAGCTTGCCGAGGCTCGAGGAGTAGAGGTGGCCGAGGTCGCTGATCCGCGGCACCGCCGGCCGCTCGCCGAGCCGCACCGCCCGCTGACGGGCGCTGGCGACCATCGTGCGGTAGTTTGCGATCGAAAAACGGGCGCTGACACCCGACTGCTGGTCGATGAACTTGCTCGCCCGCGCTGCGATCGTGATCTGTTCGAGCACCTCCTTCATGAACGGCGGCACGAGCACCGGCCACGCGCCGCCGAGATCGACCGCCGCCTCCTGCTCCGCGACCTGGATGCCGAGGGCACGTTCACGGGGGTAGTGGGTGTGGATCACCGCACCGATGCGGTCCTTGAGTTGCGGGATCACCTTGCCGGAGCGGTTGTAGGTGGAGGGATTCGCCGAGAAGAGGAGCATCACGTCGATGTCGAAGCTGACGGGGTAGCCACGGATCTGCACGTCGCGCTCCTCGAGGATGTTGAACATGCCCACCTGCACCAACTCGTCGAGTTCCGGCAGTTCGTTCATCGCGAAGATGCCGCGATGCATCCGCGGGATCAGACCGAAATGAAGTGCTTCCTCGGCGCCCATGCTCGTGCCCGCCGCCAGTTTCGCCGGATCGATCTCGCCGATGATGTCCGCGAATTTGGTGCCCGGCGCCAGCCGCTCGGCGTACCGCGCCTCCCGCGGCCACCAGGCGATCGGCACATCCGCCGGGTCACGTTCGGCCACGAGGCGCCTGCCGGCCCGGCTGATGGGAGCCGTCGGATCGTCATGGAAGGGGATCGCCGGGTCGTCGAGGTAGGGCAACCATTCGTCGAGGAACCGCACCAACTGGCGCATCAGTCGGCTCTTCGCCTGTCCCTTCTCCCCGAGGAACAGCATGTCGTGGCCCGCCAGCAGGGCGACGTTGATCTCCGGGATCACCGTGTCGTCGTAGCCGACGATCCCCGGGAAAAGCTCCTCCCCAGCGGCCAACGCCCTGGTGAAGTTCTCACCCACCTCGTCCTTGACCGCCCGGCTCTTCCATCCCGAAGCCCGGAGGGCGGCGAGCGTACGCGGCAGGGCGGGGGGCGGGGAATGCGGCATCGGGCGTCTCCTGAGAGGTCACTCGATTCTAGACGGATCCCGCCGCATGCCGCGCGATTCGGGCGCGGGAGGCCTGCGAGCCGGCCCGCCCCCGGGTTCACACTCCGCGCTGCACGAGCGTCCGCAGACCCTCGACGACGCGTGCGAAGCGCGTCTGTGCGCGATCGATCGCCTGCGTCTGCTGCGTGTCCCGCGCACGTTTCAGCTGCAGTTCGCGCGGCGTCATCTTCACGCGGCCGGAGGCGATATCGATCTCCTCGCGGGCCAGACGCTGGGTGCGCTGGCTGATCGCCACGAGGAAGCCCTGCAGCATCGATTCCATCAACGCCAATGCCTGGCGGTACCGGCCGAGGCGGAATTCACAGTCGCGCACCTGGATGATCGTGGCGACGCCCGGAATCAGACCACAGCGCTGGGCCGCGTCGACGAGGAGGCTGAATGCCCCCACGTCGATGATCAGGTCGCGCTCCGCCGTGTCGGCGGGCTTCGCGTCGACGAGGAACACCCGCTGGTGGCCGGCGACCTCGCGCAGCCGCGCGATCGCCACCGGCTTCACCGGCCGGTCGTCGGGCCAGGATCGGAACCGCACCAGCCCGTCGGCCGGCGGCGCGAGCAGGCGGACGAGCCGGCCGGAGTGGCCACCGACGATGAAATACACCGCGCCTTCTTCGGTGAACCCGTGGTCCGCGGCGACGGGTTCGACGCGATATTCGCGTCGCAGCCGGTCGCACCGCTCCTCCGCGCTCGCTGCCGTCGCGAGCGCCTCCGACAGCGCTTCCGAGGGGGGATCGATGGGGTGCATGCCGGCCTGACCTGCCGCACCGACGCCGTGCAGCCGCCACCACGCGGCAGCGCCGTCCGCGGCGGTTAGTGTAGCCGTGCGGCGTGGGGACACGCGCGGGAGAGGATCACGCCCTGCCGTCCGCCGCCGGCTCCGCATCGGCATGAGCCGGCGCGGGTCTCGGGCGGATGGGCCGATCAGGCGGCGGCCACCGGCTGGAGCAGGGGGAGGCGGATGGTGATCGCGGTGCCCCGTCCGGGTGCCGACTCGACCCTGATCCGCCCCCGATGCCCCTCGACGATTTCTCGGCACGCCGTCAGCCCGAGCCCCGTTCCGCCCTTGCCCGTCTCGTCGGGGCCCTGCTTCGTGGAGAATCCGGAGTCGAACATGCGCCGCATCACCTCCGGCGCCATGCCGCAGCCCGTGTCCCGCACCGTGAGATCGACCGTGCCCAGCGCGCGGTCGTGGCCCACGCGGATGATCAGGCGTCCTCCCTGGGGCATCGCCTGGCGGGCGTTGACGAGCAGATTGAGGAGGACCTGCTGGAGCTGGCCCGGATTGGCCGAGACACGGGGCACGGCCTCGAATTCGCGCTCGACCTGCACGCGGTATTTGGTCATTTCGCGCTCGAGGAGCACGAGCACGTCCTCGACCAGAACGACCAGATCGATCGGTTCGAAGCGGTGGGATCGACTGCGCGACATGCCCAGCACGGACGAAGCGATCCGTGCGGCCCGCGTGCCGGCGGAGAGGATCCGCTCCAAGGCCTTGTCGCGGGTGGCCGCATCCTTGTGGCGCAGCCCGATCTTCGCGTAGTTGAGGATGGTGGTCAGGGCGTTGTTGAACTCGTGGGTGGTGGTGCCGAGCAACTCCCCGAGCGTCGCGGCCTTACGCGCCTCGAGAATCTCGCGCTTCAGCGCGGCGATTTCCGCGGCATGACGGTGCCGGAGCGCCTCGATGGCCGGGCCTTCACCGGGGAATGCGTTGCTCCCCGAGCCACCGGTGCGCGATCCGCTGACGTCATCGACCATGAACCACCCCATGCCCGGCTGGCCGCCAGCCACGCAAAGACCGCCGCGCCGGAAGACTCGTCGCCACCTTCCCCCGGCGGCTTTTTTTCCCGCCGCCACCCAAAAAAGAACGTTGACGCAACCCTTCCAGAACCCCGATAATGAGGTCGCAAGTCTTTGTTGCGAAAAGAGTTAACCGAACCCACGAGGTGGTATCGGCACGGGAGGATGGCAACCGGATGATGATCCGGTCTGCGCCTTTCCTTCCGTCCGACCGTTTCAATTCAGCAGCCAGTCCGGTTCCCCGATCAGAATCGTGCACCGAACGTCCCCCGCAACGGGGGTTTGTCCGCCCCGCCCGCCAATCGCACCTTCCCGACGAGGTCTTCATGAGCCACCGCACCCCACCCCACATGCGTTCCAGCGGGCCTCCCAGGCCGGCGTTCGGAGATGCACTGCCGCAAGACTTGATCGTCGCCACACGCCATCGGCCGCGCGGATTCACGCTCGTGGAACTTCTGGTGGTGATTTCGATCATCGGCGTCCTGCTCGGTCTGCTCTTGCCGGCGGTGCAAAACGTGCGTGAAGCGGCTCGGCGGATCGAGTGCAAGAGTCATCTCAAGCAGATCGGCTTGGCGATGATGATGTACATGGACCGTCGGACGAAGGAGAAATATCCCGACGCGGCGATCCTGCCGAGCGACGAACTGTTGTTCTTCACACCCACGCGGCCGATCAAGAACAGCATCGCCTTCTTTCTCGGACCCTACTCCGAGAACAACCGCAACATTTTCAAGTGCCCGTCGGACTTCTACTACTTTCAGAAGACGCAAAACGCGATCGACAAACTGAAGACCGATCTCGCGGCAATCGGACGGAATTACGACACCGTGCGTCCTCCGGAATACCAGTCGCTGCCGTACGAGGGCACCAGCTACGAGTACCCGGCACGGCGGCTCGCCAACAAGACGAGAGAGGAGGCACAGAACTACCGCGGCAGCCAGGGAGCCTCGTCGAAGCTCTGGTGGATGTACGAATTCGAGGCGTTCCACTCCGGCGGGGGCGGGCTCTTTTTCCAGGAAGACGTCGATTACAACGACCCCGATCCGAATCGCCCGCCACCGCAAGAAGGCGCGCGGAATTTCCTTTTCGCCGACGGGCACGTCGAGAATCTCTGACCGGCGCTTCGTCGAATCCGCCGCTCGTCACCACCCTATTCGCGTTGCCGCATCAGCGTTGTGGCAGCGATCCTCCCGGGAACAACCATGAGCACCGCCGCCTCTCGCAGCAAACGATTCGTCGCCGATGACTCCGATTCGCGGGGTAGCACGGCCCTGTGGCTGTGGATCGGCCTCGGCCTCGCGGCGCTGGCCGTCATCGGGTTCCTCGTCGCCTGGATGGCTGGATGGATCCGCTTCGGGACCGACCCGCGGCTCACCGAGATCCGTGCCATGCAGGAGGAGATGCAGGCCAAATTCTCCGGCGGCCCCGCCAACGAGGCGCAGGCCAAGGAGATGGTCGCGGCGATCGGCACGATGATGCAAAAGATGAGCGACCTCCCACCCAACCTCCGTCGTGACGCGATGGCGGGCGGGGGATTCATGCGCGGCGGCATGCAGTCGGGCATGCAAAACTACTTCGCCGCCCCACCCGAGGATCGCAAGAAAATCCTCGACAAGCAGATTGACCAGATGGAACTGATGGCCAAGGCCTTCGCGTCTGCCGGTGGCATGCGGGGCGGGCAGGGCGGACCCCCTGGGGGCGGTACTCCCGGGGGTGGACAGGCCGGTGGCGGGGCCGGGGGCGGGGCGGGCGGCGGACCGCCGCGGGGTGGGGGCGAGGACGGTCGCAACAACTGGCGAAAGCAGATGATCGACCGCACCAGCCCCGGACAACGGGCCCAATTCAACGAATATTTCCGCGCGATGGAAGAGCGTCGCAAGGAACGTGGGATGGGTTCGATGCCTTGGGGTCCGCGGGGCTGACACGCGCCTCCGGCGACGGAATCCATCCCTGATGATCGACACGCTGGGATTGCTCGCCGAGGCCGCTCAGGTGGCAGCCGATCTCGGGTACCAGGTGCGCGAGGAACCGCTCGGCGACCTGCCTGGCGGCGCGTGCACGGTCGCGGGCCGGCGCCACATCCTCGTCAACCTGCACCTCGGCGCCGCCGACCGCCTGGACGTCGTCGTCCGGGCCCTCGCCGAGGATCCGCGGACCCACGAACAGCCCCTCAGTCGGTTGCTCGCGTCGCGGCTGGCTGCCATCGGCCCGGCGGCCAAGCGACGGGCCGATCCCTGACCGGGCGGGCCGCGTCGCATCCTGCACGCCCTTCTGCAAGGCTGGCGTGCCCATGGACATGGGATTGCGGAGCGGCTGAAAACCCCCGGTGTTCGCCGCGCCGAAGGCCACACGAGAGCCCGATCGCCGAGGGCTACGAGCGCCCGATGGCCGAGGGCTACGAGCGGGCACCGCCGCGGTAGATCCCGTGGCCTTCGATGTAGCGCTCGACCGCGCGGGGCACCCGATAGCCGATCCCGCGCCCCGCAGCGACGCGCTGGCGGATCGCGGTGGAGCGCACGCCGACCACCGGCACCACGACGCGTTCGATCGCCAGTTTCGCGATCGCCCCTGGATCCATCCACCGTTCGAGTCCGCCGCGGTCGCAGATCGCCGCCACGTCGTCACGGCCATCCTGCACCACCGGCAGAAGAGACGCCAGG
>JBJSXB010000060.1:0-38037 GCA_046086245.1 Planctomycetaceae bacterium
CCCGGCGCAGCCGATGACGGCATCGTGTCGCGCCCGTTCCCGTCGGAACGGGACCGCGCCCCGGGCGGTCGGTGGCTTCACGCGCGGGTGCCCCGCGGCGCCGTGTCCGGTTCGTCGTCCACGACGGTGGCCCGAGGGCCAGTTGCCGTCGTGGGCAGCGTGACAGCGCCCGTGGACCGTCGCGGAGCCCGAGGGGCACCCGCCGCGTTCCACCCTTCGCGTCGGGCACCGGCCGCCGCGCGATGGGGTCGTTCGCCGCGGTCGGTTCCATCGTCGGTGGTCCGTCGTTTTTCATTCATTCCATCCGGAGATCGATTCCATGACCACGTCGTTCACGACTCGTGCGGCACGCCGACGCGGGGGCTTCACCCTGGTCGAACTGCTCGTCGTCATCGCCATCATCGGCACGCTCGTCGGGCTCCTGCTGCCGGCGGTACAGGCGGCGCGCGAAGCGGCGCGGCGCACGCAGTGCCGCAACAACCTCAAGCAGATCGCGCTTGCCGGCCAGATGTTCCACGATGCCAACAAGAGGTTTCCGTCCGGTGGACTCGCCCCCACGCGCACGCCCGGGTCGCAGTTCTCCGCGCTGACGCAGATGCTGCCCTACATCGAGCAGCAGAACGTTTTGCAGCGCGTCGATCTTTCGGTGCCGGTGCAGGACGCCGCCAACGCGACCGCCCGCAACGTGTCGATCGACACGTTCGTCTGCCCCTCCGACGGCCGCCCCAATCCGATGGCGACGCTCGGCGCGGCGACCAACTACCACGCCAACACCGGCGCGATCCCGTTCTTCGTGATCCCGGGGCAGGCGTTCAACGGCATGTTCTACGTCAACACCTTCGTGAAGATGAAGGACGTGGTGGACGGCACCAGCAAGACCGCGCTGTTCAGCGAGCGATTGCTCGCCGACGGCAGCAACGGCATCGTCAGCCAGATCGAGGACGTCTTCTTCCACCCGGGCAATCCGGCCACCGCCGACGAGGCGCTGAGCCTCTGCCAGGCCGTCGACACGTCGAACCTCGCCAATCAATTCCCGCTGTTCATGGGAGCGCCGTGGATGCACCACCAGCACCGCTACCATCACATCTCCCCGCCCAACGGGCGCTCGTGCGGATTCTTCACGGTGGGCAAGTCGACGATGCCACCGAGCAGTCGCCATGGCGATGGTGTCAACGTGGCGATGGTCGACGGCTCGGTGCAGTTCGTGACGTCGTCGGTCGATCTCGCCACCTGGCGCGCGCTTGGCACCCGCGACGGCGGTGAAGCCAACGCGACCACCGAGTGAGGTGCCCGATGACACGCATCGCCCCCGTCCGTGCCGCCGGCATCCTCCTCGGCCTCCTGGTCGTGGCAGGGTGCACGCGGATGCCACAGGTCGCCCCCCCGGTCGAGCCCGATCGGGCGCGGCGCCTGCTCGAGACGTCGCTGTCGGCCTGGCGCGACGGCACCGCGATCACCGCGGTGACCGACGCGGGTGAGCCGGTGGTGATCCAGGATTTCGACTGGATGCAGAACCGGAAACTGGCCGCCTTCGAGGTGGTCGGCGAGGGGCTCGTCCAGGACGCGAACCTCCGCGTCGAGGTCATGCTTTCGTTCGCCGATACGTCCGGCCCCAAGAAGGTCGCCTACATCGTCGGTACCGCGCCGAAGCCGACCGTGTTCCGCTCGTTCGAATGATGCCGTGCGCAGGATCTCGACGCCGAGGCGGCCACCGGAGCCGCCGGCGAGTTCTTTCCGACCCCTCTCACCACGAGTCACCCCCATGCGATCGGTCTATTGCCTTGTCTCGCTGGGGCTCGCGTCGAGCCTCGCCCTGTCCGGCGCCCGCGCCGCGGATCCCACTCCCCCGGCGCCGGCGGCCGCAGCGCTCGCCGCGACGATCCGCGAGGCCTACGGCGACGCGCCGCCGCCGGAGGGGGCGCGGATGCTGACGGCGATCCTCGAGGGCTCGCGGATGGGGCCGGGAGAAGGATGGTTCGGACCGGCCGAGACGCGTTTCGGGTATCCCTGGCTGGCCGAGCGACACGGCATCGCGGAGCCCGACGCGGGCATCCCCCGCGACCGCTTCGTCGGGGCCGACGACCTGTTCGCGGTGCTCGATCGCAACCGCGACGGAGTGATCCAGCCCGCCGATCTCGATTGGAGCGACTCCAACCCCTATGTCCAACTCGCCTATTCGCTCAATCGCATCTTCCGGCGCCTCGATGCCGGCGGATCGGGGAAGCTGTCGCGGGAGGCATGGGACGCCCTCTTCGACGGCGCTACCGGCGCCGACGGCGTTCTGTCGGCCGACGAATTCGCCGCAGTGCTGCTCAAGGGCGAGGGGGCGGGATTCGCCAAGGGGGATGCCCCGACGATGGAGTCGCTCCTCAAGGGGCTGCTCGCCGGCGAGATCGGGTCGATGCTCGAGGGACCCAAGGTCGGGGACCGTGCGCCGGTCTTTCGCCTGCGCCGGGTGAAGGGGGAGGGCACGGTGGCGATCGACGAGTTGGTTGGGGAAAAGCCGCTGGTGCTCGTGTTCGGCAATTTCACCTGTGGACCGTTTCGCGCCTTTTATCCGGCGGTCGACGCCCTGTACGAGACCTACGGCGACCGGGTGAACTTCCTCATGGTCTACGTGCGCGAGGCGCACCCCGACGATGGCTGGAAGATGGAGTCGAACACCAAAGCGGGGGTGGCGGTGATGCAACCGAAGTCGTTCGCCGACCGGGTGGAGGTCGCCGGGGCGTTCTGCAGCCGCCTCGATCCGCGCATTCCGGTCGTCGTGGACGACGTGGCCGATCCGGTCGGCAATGCCTACAGCGGCATGCCCGCCCGGCTGTATCTCGTCGATCGCGACGGGCGCATCGCCTTCAAGAGCGGCCGCGGCCCGTTCGGTTTCAAGCCGCGTGAACTGGAACAGGCCCTGGCGATGCTGCTGCTGGAGCGGGAGGGGGCCACCGGCACGGCGGGCCGGGCGCGAGCCGACGCACCCGGCGACCCGGCGGCGGGCTGGAGCCTGTTGCCGGCGCCGGTGACGGGTGGCGGTCTGCCGCTGCCGAATTGGGCGACCGCGGTTGCGAAGCGACTGCCGCGCACGGCGGCCGCGCTCCTGCAACTCGATCATGCGCAGCGCACGAAGAGCCCGCTCGAGCCCCGGCTCCGGGCGAAAGCCCGTTACGTGATCGCCGATACCAACCGGTGCGAGTATGCGCGGGCGACGGCGCTGTTCGACCTGCGGAGCGCGGGCGCCGCTGCCGAGGAAGTCGAGCGTTTCCTCGCCGGCCCGGCCACCTGGGCCGACGACGAGAAGGACGCCTTGGTCTTCGCGCAGCAGCACTCGCGCGACGCCCCGGGCATCGACGACGCGCTCGTGGCGCGGCTACGTCAGCGGTATGGCGACCGTGGCTTCGCGGCGCTGGTGCTGCTCGGCGCCTACGGCAACTTCCAGGATCGGCTGCTGCTCGGCCTCGGTGTCGAGCGTGAGGGAGAGGTGCCGCTCGGGCCGTTGCCGATCACCTTCGACCCGTCGGTGTTCCAGACGCAGCCGCTGGTGCCGGCGTCGCGCCCGATCACACCGCCGGTCGAGGGCGGCCGTGACGTCGTGGCCGACGACGACGACTGGGCGGCGCTGTCGTACGGCGTGCTTCAAGAGCGGCTCGAGGCGCAGCGGCACCGCGAACAGCGCCTGCCGACGCCGACCTGGGAGGAGGTGGCGGCGCGGCTGCCCCCCGGCTTCACGGCGCGGCCGACGCGCATCGTGTGGAATCTGGTCTGCATGGGCTACGTTCCGGAGCTGGCCGTGCCCTGGACCACGGCGACGCGGACGATGTGGGCCGAGGCGCCGCAGGACCGCGTCTTCGAGGAGAGCCTGTTCTGGGTGCAGACGCGCGCGGTGCAGTGCAATTACTGCATGGGCCACTGCGAGATGCTGCTGGGCGTCGCGGGCCTCGCGCCAGGCGACATCGACCGGCGCCTGCGGGCGCTCGCCGGCGACGATTGGTCGGCGTTCCCCGAGGCGGAGCAGCGCGCGTTCGCCTACGCGCGGAAGCTCACCGCCACACCGTGGGCGCTCACGCGGGCCGATTACGAGGTCCTCGAGCGCGACCTCGGGCCGGAGGGGGCCATGGCGGTGTTCTTCTGGCTGTGCCGCGGCTTGTACATGACGCGGGTCTCCGACGGGTTCCAATTGCGGCTCGAGGCCGACAACGTGTTCGCCGACCACGCGGCGGGGCCGCCGCCGCAGGCTTCGGACCCGCGCTGACGGCCGCATCGCACGGCGGTCAGCCCGGACGCCCCTGCTCGAAGAGGTCGGTGGTCCGGCACCAGTGATCGGCACCGAGGCGGCCGACGGCGCGAATGCGGCGCGGATCGGGCTGGCCCGTGGCGTCGAGGAAGTCGTCGTCGACGACGATCGTCACCACCTCGCCGATGACGAGGTTGGCGGAGATCGGGCCGGAACCGATCGGGATCACCTGCCGCAGACGGCATTCGAGCGCGAACGGCACCCCGGCAAGCCGTGGCGGCGGCACGCGGCGCGAAGCGATCGTGGCCATGCCCACCAGTTCGACCTCGCTCTCGTCGGGTGGCAGCGCCGCGCTGGTGCGATTGATCGCCTCCGCATGGTGTTCGGTCGAGGCGTTGATCACGAACGCGCCATGGTGTTCGATGTTGACCAGCGTGTCCTTCCGCTTGCCGTCGCGCGTCAGCGTCGGCGAAATCACCACCACCGGCGGATTGGCGCCGAATGCGTTGTAGAAACTGAACGGGGCGAGGTTGACGACGCCGGCGGGTGAGAGCGTGGTCACCCAGGCGATCGGCCGCGGCGTGACGAGCCCGACGAGCATCCGGTAGACGTCGACCACGGCGGCGTCGGCGACATCGATCTCCATCACCCCTCCATCCACGACAACGGGTACTCGGGCCGGTCGAACGCCATCCCGTTCCGCGCCACGTGGAGCGGCCGGAACGTGTCGAGCATCACGGCCAATTCGTCGGTGCTCTTCATGCCACGGCTGGCGACGATCGTGCCGGGATGCGGGCCGTGGGGGATGCCGTGGGGATGCAGCGTGAACGATCCGCTCTCGACGCCGCGCCGGCTGCCGAACCGGCCGCGGACGTAGTACAGCACCTCGTCCGACTCGACGTTGCTGTGGATGTAGGGCACCTTGACGGCGTGCGGGTCGGTGTCGAGGAGGCGCGGCGCGAACGTGCAGAGTACGAACCCCGGCCCGTCGAAGGTCTGGTGGATCGGCGGCGGTTGGTGGATCCGCCCGGTGATCGGCTCGAAGTCGTCGGCGTTGAAGGCGAAGGGATAGACCATGCCGTCCCAGCCGACCACGTCGAAGGGATGGCTCGCCACCTCGTAGCGGGCGACGCGCTCGCCGTCGCGCACGAGGATCGCGTGCGGACCCTCGGCGTCGATCGGCGCGGTCGCCTCGGGCCCGCGGATGTCGCGCTCGCCATACGGGGCGCCGAGGCGAAACTGGCCGTCGGCGTTGAGATAGCGCTTCGGAAAGCGGATCGTGCCGCGTGCCTCGACGATCACCAGATCGGCGACCGACGGATCGTCGAAGACCACCCGGTACGTGGTGCACTTGGGAATCACCACGTAGTCGAAGGGGCGGAAGCGGAGCACGCCGAACATCGTCTCCACCGATCCCGCGCCGGCGTGGACGAACAGCACCTCGTCGTCGCGCGCGTTGCGGTAGAGTTCGCGCTGCTGCACGGCCGGACGGCAGCGCAGGAGCACGACGTCGGCGTTGAAGAACATCGGCACGCGGCCAGCGATCACGTCCCCGGCACGCGGCAGCGCGCCGGTCGCCAGGTGGACGTGGCGCAGCGGCACGTCGGCGGCGACGGGGGCCGGCCAGGCGGGCAGCGGCGTGATGCCGGTGACGCGGGTCGCGGGGCGGAGGTGGTAGACGATGCTGTAGGCGCGGGAGAAGCCTTCGGTCGAGACCACCTCCTCGTAGTGCATCCCCTCGCCGAGGAAGCCCGGCTCGCGCGGGAACTCGGTATGGCGCTTCGGGGGGATGGAGCCGCGCGCGAGATAATGGGGCACGGGGAGGTCTCCCGGAGGGCGTCAGCGGCGTGGGAACGCGATGCGGTTTTCGAGGATGCCGAGGCGCTCGACGGTGAGTGTGACGACGTCGCCCGGGGCGAGCCAGCCGCCGACCTGCTCCGCGCCCAACTCGAGGATGCACCCGCTGCCGACGGTGCCCGAGCCGATCACGTCTCCCGGCACGAGCGTGGCATCGCGGCTGGCGTGGGCGAGGAGCTGCGGCCAGGTCCAGTACATGCTGCCGGCGTCACCACGGGAGAGCACGCGGCCGTTCACCGCCGCCTCCATGCGGAGGTGGAGCCGCCCGTCGGCGTAGCGGTCGGCGAGCGCCGCCAGCGGCACGACCTCCGGGCCGAGGGCGTTGGCGAAGTCCTTCCCCTTGGCGGGGCCGAGCCCGACCGCCATCTCCTGCCGCTGCAGATCGCGGGCGGAGAAGTCGTCGTAGATCGTGAATCCGAGGAGGCAGTCGAGGGCGCTGTCGTCGGCCGGAAGGTCGCGGGCTTCGTGCCCAACCACCGCGGCGATCTCCAATTCGTAGTCGAGTTCGCGCGTCGTTGCCGGCGGCACGACCTCGTCGCCGTGGCCGATCACCGCGTTGGGATTGGTGAAATAGAAGACCGGCACCTCGTAGTACTGCGGCACCATCTCCAGACCCCGCTTGCGCCGGCAGGTGCGCACGTGTGCTTCGAAGGCGTAGAAGTCGCGGATCGTCCGCACCGGCGGCAGCGGCAGGCCCATCACAGCGTCCCCCGCAGCGCCTGCTCCCTCTCGATGGCCTCGAAGAGCGCCTTGAAGTTGCCCTTGCCGAAGCTCTTCGACCCATGCCGCTCGATGATCTCGAAGAACAGCGTGGGGCGGTCCTGAACCGGCTTGGTGAAAATCTGCAGCATGTAGCCCTCGTCGTCACGGTCGACGAGGATCCCCAGTTCGGCCAGTTCGCCGACGTCTTCCTTGATCGGACCGACACGCTCGACGAGGGCGTCGTAGTAGGTGCGCGGGACACGGAGGAAGGACACGTCGTTGGCCCGCAGCGCGCGGACCGTCTTGACGATGTCGTTGGTCGCCAGGGCGATGTGCTGCACACCGGCGCCGCCGTAGAAATCGACATACTCGTCGATCTGGCTGCGGCGACGCCCCCGGGCCGGCTCGTTGATCGGGAACTTGATCCGCCCCTGGCCCCCCTGGACCACCTTCGACATCAGCGCGGAATACTCGGTGGAGATGTCCTTGTCGTCGAACGACACCAGTTGCTCGAAGCCGAGCACCGTGCGGTAGAAATCGACCCATTCGTTCATCCGCCCCTCCTCGACGTTGCCGACGATGTGGTCGATGGCGAGGAGGCCGGCGGGATGGTAGGTCGCGGGGCTGTAGCGTTCGGGATCGATCGCGACGTAGCCGGGGGCGAACGCGCCGTGGTAGCGGTCGCGGTTGACGAACGTGTGGGTGGTGTCGCCGTAGGCGCGGATCGTGGCACACTCGTACACGCCATGTTCGTCCTCGAGCGCCCGCGGGCCGGTCACCCCCACGGCGCCGCGCTCCACGGCGAGGTTGTAGGCGAGGCGGACGTCGTCCACCGCGAGGGCGATGTCGGCCACGCCGTCGCCGTGGAGAATGAGCCGCGACGCTTCCGGATGGTTGGGGCGGAGGGGGGACTGGAGGACGAACGTGATGCCCCCCTGGCGGAGCACGTAGCCCGCCTCGTTCTTCACCTTCGTCTCGAGTCCGGCGTAGGCGACGACGTCGAACCCGTAGGCGTTGCGGTAGAAGAACGCCGACTGGCGGGCGTTGCCGACAAAAAAGCGGACGTGGTCGACCTTGCGGAGGGGAATGTCACGCGGGGCGGTCATCGCTCGCTCCTCGGGGGCCGACCGCCGCGAATCCCGCGGCGACGTCCGGGATTATAGCGGTCGGCGATCGGTCGCCGTGGCCGCCTCTCCGTCCCGCTGCCGTCGTGCCCAGGCGGTGAAGAAGGCCAGGCACTCGGGGTTCGCCAGGGCGCCGGCGTTGCCCACGGGACGATCGGCGATGGCGTTGCGCGCCGCGACCTCGGAGAGCTTGCCGCTCACCGTGCGCGGCAGGTCGGGGGCGTGGACGACGAGATGGGGCACGTGGCGCGGCGAACAGTGGCCGCGCACCCGGTCGCGAATCGCCGCCACCAAAGCGTCGTCGAGCACGGCGCCGTCGGCGAGGCGCACGAAGAGGACGATCCGCTCGTCGCCGTCGGTGCGGAGGGCGGTCGCCAGTCCTTCGACGATCTGGGGAAACGCGCCGAGCTGCTGATAGATCTCCCCCGTGCCGATGCGCACCCCGCCCGGATTGAGCACCGCGTCGGAGCGGCCGAAGATCACGAAGCCGCCGGCGGGCGTCTCCAGCGCCCAGTCGCCGTGGCACCACACGCCGGGATAGCGCGCGAAATAAGCGGCGTGGTAGGCGGCTCCGTCCGGGTCGTTCCAGAAGCCCAGCGGCATGCTGGGAAACGGAGTCGCGCACACCAGTTCGCCCGGTTCGTCGATCACGGTGCGGCCCGCCTCGTCGTACACGCGGACATCCATCCCCAATCCCTTGCACTGGATCTCCCCCGCGCGGACCGGCAGGGACGGATGGCCGAGCACGAAGCAAGAGACGATGTCGGTGCCGCCGGAGATCGACGCCACGTGGAGGTCGGGCTTCACCGCGCCGTACAGCCAGCGGAACTGGTCGGGGAGAAGCGGCGATCCGGTCGAGAGCAGCGCCCGCAGCGCGGGCAGACGGTGGGTCGTGCCGGGGCGCACTCCCGCCTGTTCGAGCGCGGCGTAGTAGCGGGCGCTGGCGCCGAAGTGCGTGACGCCGGCGGCCGCGGCGACATCCCAGAGGACGCCCGGATGCGGGTCGAGCGGCGCGCCGTCGTAGAGGACGATGGCGGCCCCCGTGGCCAGCGCGCCTGCCAACCAATTCCACATCATCCAGCCGGTCGTCGTGTAGTAGAGCAGCCGGTCGCCCGGTCCGAGGTCGCAGTGGAGCCGATGCTCCTTGAGATGCTGGAGCAGCGTGCCGCCGGCGCCGTGGACGATGCACTTGGGCGCGCCGGTGGTGCCCGACGAAAAAAGAATCGCCAGGGGATGGCCGAAGGGAAACCGCTCTCCCCACGGGGCCGGGGCTCCGGCGTCGTCGGGGGCGCCCGCGAGGGCGTCGTGCCAGGCGGTGAGGCGCACGCCCGACGGAGCCGCGGGGGCCGCGCCGACGTGGATCCATTCGCCGAGCGACGGCAGCCGTGCCGCGAGCCGCGCGACGCGGTCGCGCTGGTCGAGCGTCTTCGACTTGTAGCGCACCGTCGCGGTCGAGAGGAGCACGGTGGGTTCGATCTGGCCGAACCGGTCGAGCAGCGCGGCATCGCCGAAATCGGGGGAGCAGCTCGACCAGATGCCGCCGAGCGCCGCCGTCGCCAGCATCGCGATCAGCGCCTCGGTACGGTTGGGCAGCACCGCCGCGACGCGGGTGCCGGGACCGACGCCGCGGCTGCGGAGAAACCGCGCCAGCCGGCCGACGTCGTGGTGGAGTTCGACCCACGACATGGTGCCGACGTGCCCCGTCTCGTCGTAGGCGATCACCGCCGCGGACGCCGCGAAGGCGGGGTCGTCGAGGCGGTCCGGGCGGAGGATGTTCTCCACGTAGCTGAGCCGTGCTTCCGGAAAGAACCGCCAGTCGTAGGGCGCCAGGGCCCGCTGCAGATCGGTGCCGCCGGGATCGCCGACGACGTCACAAAAGTCCCAGACCGCGCGCCACAACGCGCCGGGATGCTCGATGCTCCAGCGGTGCAGGGCGGCATAGCTGCGGTCCACCCCGGGCCAGGACGCGGCGACCCGCGCGGCGAATCGCGTGATCGCGGCGCGGGAAGCCCGCTCGGGGGACGGGCTCCAAAGCGGGTCCGACGGACTCGTCATCGTGGTGGGTTCCCAGGGCGACGGCGGGCGCTGTGGGCGAACCGGGGACGGTCGGCGCGCATCGTCCGTCACGTACCAGAGCGTCTCGACCCCACCTTGGGAAGCGGGCCCATCACCAGCCCGCCGGGCCACGATATGCTCAGCGGCATGGCAGCCGCCCCACGACGACGGTTTCTCCGCCGGACCGCGCTTTTCGCCGGCGGGGTGTTTTCGTCGGTCGCCGGCGGTGGGAGGGCCGATGGAGGCACGGCCCGGGCGGGGCGCACGCCCGACCGCCGATCGCTCGAGCGCCTCCGGGGCGCGATCGCCGGTCGGCTCGTCGTCCCCGACGACGAAGGGTACGACGCCGCCCGGCGGGTGTTTTACTGGAACGAACGCCTCGCGACGCGTCCGCTGGCGATCGTCCGCTGCGGCGTCGAGGACGACGCCGCGCGGGCGGTCGAGTTCGCGCGGCGCCACGATCTCGAGATCGCCGTCCGCGCCGGTGGGCACGCCCATCTCGCCTGGGGCGGCTCGAACGGGTTGGTGATCGATCTGTCGCCGCTGACGCGGATCGCCGTCGATCCGCGCCGGCGCGTCGTCCACGCCCAGGCCGGCGCGCTGAGCGGAGCGGTGGCCCGCGCCGCCGCGCCCCACGGGCTGGTGCCGGTGCTCGGCCAGTGCCCGGCCGTCGGCGCCACGGGGGTGATCCTCGGCGGCGGCCTGGGGTGGCTGGCCGGGCTGTTCGGAGCCTGCTGCGACAACCTCGTCGCCGCCCGAGTGGTGACGTCCGACGGCCGTGCCGTGGCGGTCGATGCGAACCGCGCGGAGGATCTGTGGTGGGGGCTGCGGGGAGCCGGCGCCAATTTCGGGGTGACGACGTCGCTGACGGCTCGGCTTCATCCACTCGGCCCCGTGCTCGGCGGCGACGTCCATTACGCCGTGGCCGACGCGCGGGCAGTGCTCCGTGGTTTTCGCGACCTGATGGAGAGGGCCCCCGATTCGCTCCAGGCGACGCTCAATCTCACGCGCGGCCCGCGCGGCCTGTTTGTCAGTCTCTGCGAGACCGGCGGCAGCGCCGCGGCCGACCGCACGCTCGACGCCCTCCGCGCGATCGCCCGCCCGACCAGGGAAGCGGTGCAGTGGCAGCCCTACGCCGATCTGGCCGAGAAGGCGGCGGCCACGGCGCCGGGGAACGCACCCGCGACGGCCGGAAGGATGATCGAGACGGTGTACCGCCGCCGGATGGACGACGACCTCATCGACATCGTCGTCGATCGCCTGGCCGCAGCGTCCCCCGACACGATTCTCGGCCTGAGCCATTTCATGCACGGGGCGGTGTGCCGCGTCGCGCCGACGGCGACCGCCTTTCCGCATCGTGACGCCGGGGCCGTCCACCTGCGCCTCGCGAGCAGTTGGAGCGATCCCCGGGAGGCGGCCGGGCGTTTCGTCGAAGGGGAGCAGTGGCGAGCGCTCCTGCGCCCGGTGGCCGACGAGGGCATCTACGCCAACTACCAGACCTACGCCGCGCCGGCGGGTGCCAAGGCGATCTTCGGTCCCAACCACGCGCGGCTGGCGGCGCTCAAGGCGGTGCACGATCCCGACAACGTGTTCCGGCGCAACGCCAACGTGCCTCCCGCCGCGGTGTGATCGGCGGTGGCGTCCGGCCGTCGCATGCCATCACCCGCCATCGGTCACCTTCGCGATCGCCCGCTCGAGCTCGTCCCAGGCGTGCTCGGCTTCCGCCCGCAGGGTGTCCCACGCCGCGCCGGTCGCCTCGAGCGCCTCGTCGAGCTTCGCGCGGGCCATGTCGCGGCGCACCATCAACTCCGCGACCTTCTCGTTCCACTCCGCGCGGGCGCGTTCCTCGACCCGTGCCCCCTTGGCCCGCCATGCGGCGATCTCGCGGTCGAGGCGTTCGAGGCGGGTCTCGAGGCGGCGCCGAAGTTCGTCACGCGGCAGCGGTCCAGCGTTCGGGGGTGCCGGCGCGGTGGTGGCCTCGGGGGACGGCTCGGGCTCCGTCGGTCGTGCGCCGGCCGATTCCGGGGTGATGGGCCGCGGCGTCGGCGGCACGGCCGGCCGGGAGCAGCCGCCGAGGGTGGTGATCACCGCGAGGAAGAGGGCGCGGGACGGCGTGGTCGCCATGATGTGGCTCCGGCGGGGCGGGCGGGGCAGTCGAGGCCCTGGCGAACGCTACCGCCCGCCGGGGCGCCCGCCCTGGCACGTGCGTCGGAGTGCGACGTCGGCGTCGGACACGTGCGCCCCGTCCAAGCGGGCGGTCGCAGCGGTGCGGTGACGGTCCTGTCGGTCGGCGGTTGGCTGCGATCCGCTCCCGGAGTGGTAATTATTCCCCAAATGGGGGACACTTCCGCGAGTGCTTCCGAGAGTCCCGTCGCGCCCGTGTCCTCCGCTGCTTTCCCCCCTGTGGGCGGGATGGTGGAGCGGCGTGTTGCTGGTGGCCGCGCTCGCCGGGTGCGACGCGCGCCCCGCCGATCGCTTCGTCGGCACCTGGGGGGACGACCGCGTGACGCTGTCGCTCGAATCGCGCGGCCTCGGCATCCGTCGCACCGGCGCGCTGCCGCGCGAGCAACGGATCACCTGGCGGCACGTCGAGGCCGACATGATCCACATCGAGTACGGCGAGACGATGGCGACGCGCGGATCGCTGACGGCGCGCCTCGATGCCGACGGCACGCTGGTCGTCACCGAGGGGGCGGAGTCGACGGCGCTGCGCCGCACCGCATCCGGCGGCCGGTGACGCGATCTGCCGCCGGGACCCAGGTGCGCCGATCGTTCCCCGGGGCGGAGACGACGGCCGCGGGGTGCCTGGACGCAACGCCGACCGGCGGGACCGGATCAGCTGCTTCGTCCCCGGGGCGGTCGCCGTGACGAGGCCGCGCGGCGCCGCCGGGGGCTGCGGGCCGTGTCGACGGGCCCGCCGTCGGATGCCCGGCCGACGAACAGATGGTGCGTCGCACCGCCGGCGGCGTGGGCGGGGACCCGCTGCGTCGTCACGGTGAACCCCGAACGTCCCATCCGCTCGACGAACGGCGGATCGGGCTCCGCCGACCAGACGGCGAGGCACCCCCCCGGCGCGAGCGCCTGCCGCGTGCGGGCGAGTCCGGCGGCGGTGTACAGCCACGCGTTGGCGGCCGTGGACAGCGCCGCGGCGCCGTTGTCGACGTCGAGGAGCACGGCGTCGAACGGGGCGGCCGGCCGGGCGAGGAGATCGGCGACGTCGGCGATCTCGATGCACACGCGTGGATCGTCGAGCGCCGGACCCGCGAGGCGGTAGGCGGGGTCGCGGTTCCAGGCGACGACCGCCGGGACCAGTTCGGCGACGACGACGACGGCGTCGTGCGGTAGCCGCGCGAGCGTCTCCCGCAGCGTGAACCCGAAGCCCAAGCCGCCGATCAGCACGCGCGGGCGCCGCCGTCGTGCGATCGTCGCGCAGGCGACCGCCGCGAGACGTTCTTCGGAGTGGTGCTGCCGGGTCGACATCAGTTCGACGCCGCCGACGCGGATCGCGAACGCCCCGTCGTGCTCCACCAGCGACAGCACGGTGCCGTCGGGGGCGGTGGCACGGTCGCGGAGAACGGTCGGCTTCATCGATCGCGTCGCGGACCTCGGGGCGGTCGACCCGCCGCCGCCGCGCTCATCGTCCCGCGCCGGCGGACGGCACCGCCAGGGGGGGAGGCCCGAGACCGGCGCAGAGGCCACCCGGGCCGCTTGGTAGAATCGTGGAGAGATCATCGCCGGGCGGGAGGGGGTGCGAGTGGACGACCGCGGCGGCCTATGGGCCGGGGCACGAATCGGACTTTTGCTCGCCGTGCTGGCGTTCCCGCAGAGGGCGGAGGGGGAACCGCCGCTATCGTTCGAGACCGACGTCATGGCGGTGCTCTCCAAGGGAGGGTGCAACGCCGGCACCTGCCACGGGAACCTCCAGGGCAAGGGGGGGCTGCTGCTGTCGCTCCGCGGGCAGGATCCCGCCGCCGATTGGAGCGCGCTGGTGGAAGCGGTCGCGGGGCGGCGCGTCAATCGGCTCGAGCCCGAACGCAGTTTGGTACTCCTCAAGGCCAGCGCGGCGGTGCCCCACGGCGGCGGGCGCCGCTTCGGTACCGACGCGCCGGAATACGACCTGCTGCGACGCTGGATCGCCGCCGGCGCGACGGCTCCGACCCAGCCCGGTCCGCTCGTCGTGCAGCTGCGCGTCGAACCGGCCGACGCCGTCCTCGAGGGGACCACGGCGCGGCTGCCGCTACGCGTCATGGCCGACTTCGCCGACGGCCGGACGGCCGACGTCTCCCGGATGGCGGTCTACGAACCGTCCGACGCGCTGGTCGGCGTGTCGCCCGACGGTGTCGTCGACGTCGGCCGGCACGGCGTCGTGTCGGTGTTCGTACGCTTTCTCGACGGGCGTGCCGTCGCGCGGGTGGCGTTGGTGCCCCCACGCGACGCCACGGCGTGGCGGGGGCCCGAGCCGCGCAATCTCGTCGACGAGGAGATCTTCGCGCGGCTCCGGGAGCTCGGCGTCGAGCCCGCCCCGGCGGCCGACGATCTGGTGTTCGTGCGGCGGTTGTTTCTCGATCTGCTCGGGATCCTTCCCACGCCCGACGAGGCGCGCGGATTCGCCGCCGATCCCGACGAACACAAGCGCGAGAGGTTGGTCGATACCTTGCTCGCACGGCCCGAGTGGGCCGACGTGCAGGCGGGCATCTGGGGCGATCTGCTCCGCGTCGAGGAGAAGACGCTCGATGCGCGCGGGGTGACGGTGTTCCACGAGTGGATGCGAAAGGCGTTCGCCGACAACGTGCCGCTGGACCGCTTCGCGCGCGACATCATCGTCGCCCGCGGCAGCACCTACGACGTGCCCCCCGCCAACTTCTGGCGTGCGCACCGTGATCCGACCCTCCGCTCCGAGACGGTGGCGCAGGTATTTCTCGGCGTGCGGCTGCAGTGCGCGAAGTGCCACAACCATCCCTTCGACCGCTGGTTGCAGGACGAATACCACGACTGGGCCGCGGCCTTCACCGGCATCGACTACGAGGTGCTCGCCAACGATCGCCCCGACAAACTCGACTCCCACGAGTTCATCGGCGAGCAGAAGGTGTTGGTGAAGGCGCTCGAAGAGCTTCCCAACCCGCGCACCGGACAGGCCGCCCGCCCGCGCTGGCTGGGTGAGGAGCCGGCCGCCGGCGACGACCGTCTCGAGGCGCTGGCGCGGTGGCTGACCGCTCCCGGCAGTCGCCGGTTCGCGCGGGCCCAGGTCAACCGGATGTGGTTCCACGTCATGGGCCGGGGCTTGGTGGAACCGGTCGACGACCTCCGTGACACCAATCCGGCGTCGCATCCGCGGCTGCTCGAGCGGCTCACCGACACGTTCGTGGCCTCGGGGCACGACGTGCGGGCACTGGTCCGCGTGCTGTGCACCTCCCGCGTCTACGGCTTGGCGTCGCGCGGCGCGGGGGACGTGGCGGCCGACGGCCTCGCCGCCGACGAGGCGCTCTACGCGCGGGCGATCGTCCGCCGCCGCTCGGCCGAACGGATCCTCGACGCGCAGACGCAGGTGCTCGGCCTGGCCGCGCGGTTCGAGGGCTACCCCGAAGGTACCCGCGCCGGCGCGGTGGCGGGCGTCGAGCGGGTGCGGCGTCAGGCGGCCGACGGCGATCGCTTCCTCCGCCTCTTCGGCCGGCCGGAGCGGCTGTTGGCCTGCGAGTGCGAGCGCAGCAACGAGGCGACGCTGTCGCAGGCGCTCGATCTGGTCGGGGGTACGCATCTCCACGGACGACTGGTGGCCGGCGACAACCGCGTGGCACGGCTCGTCGCCGCCGACCGCTCGCCGGGCGAGATCGTCGAGGAACTGTTCTGGACGGCGCTGGCGCGGCCACCGACCGCGGCGGAGAGCGCCGCGGCGATCGCCGCCTTCTCCGCCGCGGGCGATCCCCGCGGCGCCGCCGAGGACCTCGTCTGGGCGCTGCTCAACGCCAAGGAATTCCTGTTCCGCAATTGACCGCCGATCTCCGGAGCAAGACCGATGACCGTGCCGATCGAGCGCCGTCCCGCCCGCGCCACGGCCCGCCGGTCCCTGCTACGCGCCGGTGGTGCCGGACTGCTCGGCGTGACGCTGCCGGGAGTGCTCGGCGCCGCCCCGTCGCTGCCGGTCCGTGCGAAGCGGGTGATCTTTCTTTTTCAGTGGGGCGGCCCGAGCCACCTCGACACGTTCGACATGAAGCCCGACGCGCCGCGGGAAATCCGTGGGCCGCTGGCGCCGATACCGAGCGTCGTGCCGGGGCTGCCGGTGAGCGAACATTTTCCGGAAATGGCCAAACGGATGGACCGGGTGACGCTCGTGCGCAGCATGACGCACACCATGAAGAACCACAATTCCGCCGGCTACTACGCGCTCACCGGCCACGCCCCGCCGAGCGACGATCAGCGGCTGCGCGACTCCCTCGACCTCTGGCCGGCCTACGGCTCGGTGGTCGACGCGCTGCTGCCACGGCGCGACGAGATGCCGACGTTCGTCTCCTATCCGCACCTGCTCGCCGACGGCAGCGTGACGCCGGGGCAGCACGCCAGCTTCCTCGGCAAGCGTCACGATCCGTTCTTCTTTGCCGACGATCCCGCCGCGCCCGGTTTCGCCCTCCCGCAGCTCGCCCTGCCGGCCGATTTGCCGCTGGGGCGTTTGGAGCGCCGCCGCGACCTGCAACGGATCATCGACCGCGAGGCGGGGTTGCTCGAGCGATCGGCGTCGGTCGCCGGATTCGACGCCGCCTACGACAAGGCGATCTCGATGCTCACCAGCCCGCGCGTCAAGGCGGCGTTCGATCTCGAGGCCGAACCGGCGGCGCTGCGCGACCGGTACGGGCGCACCACATACGGGCAGGGGTGCCTGCTGGCGCGGCGGCTCGTCGAGGCCGGGGTGACGTTCGTGACGGTGACGTTCGCCAAGTCGATCGGCGGCAAACGGGTCGACGACGGTGGCTGGGATACCCACGGATTCAACAACACGCGGATGTACGAGATCGTCGACAAGTACCAGCACCCCCTCACCGACAAGACGCTCCCAACGCTCCTCGACGATCTCGAGGAGCGCGGTCTGCTCGACGACACCCTCGTGCTGTGGATGGGGGAGTTCGGACGGACGCCGAAGATCAACGATCAGGCGAGCCGCGACCACTGGCCGCACTGCTACACGGTGCTCCTCGCCGGCGGCGGAGTGAAGCGCGGCTACGTCCACGGGGCGAGCGACGCCCATGGGATGTATCCGGCACGGCACCCGGTGCGGCCCGAGGATCTCGCCGCCACCGTCTACATGCTGATGGGGATCGATCCCGGCAGTGAAATCCACGATCTCACCGGGCGTCCCCTGGCGATCGCGGGGCGGCCCGTGACGGAGGTGATCGCGTGATCGGCCTGGTTGCGCGGATGGTGCTGGTGGGCGCGGTCGGCGCCGGCGTGGCGACGGCGATGGAGCCGGCGATGGAGCCGGCGCCGCTGCCGTCGACCGCGGTGCGGCTCGACGCCGAACGGGAGCGATTCCGCGCCGAGACGGCGGCGGCCGAGGCCCGGGCGGCCGAGGTGCGCCGCGCGGCGAGCGGATTCGAGCGCCGGCGGCAGGAGGCGCTTCGCGCGCTGGATGCCGAGGCGGCGGCACTCGCCGCCCGGGAGCGCGACGCCGACGCCACGATCGCCGCGCTCCGTGAGGGGGCTCGCGAGCGCGACGCCGAGATCGAACACGTCCTCCGGGCCGGGGGGCTGTGGGTGAGCTTCACCGACGACATCGCGCCGCTGCTGCGCGCCCGGTGCGTGGCCTGCCATACGCCGCGCGAGCCGGGCGGCGGCCACGTGCTCACGCGCTACGCCGCGCTGTTGGCCGACGGCGGTGCGGGGGCGGCCGTCGTGCCGGGCGACGTCGACTCGCCGCTGGTGCGCGTCGTCGCCGACGGGTCGATGCCGAAGGACGGCCATCCGTTGCCCTCCGCGGACGTCGAGCGGATCCGCCGCTGGGTCGCGCTGGGGGCGCGGCTCGACGCCGGGGCCGATCCGGAGGCGGCGCTGGTGCGGATCATGCCCCGACCGGTGCAGCCGGCCGCTCCCGTCGCCTACCCGGCGGCACCACCGGTGGCGGCGCTGGCATTCCATCCCGACGGCACGCGCCTCGCCTCGTCGGGGTACCACGAGGTACTCGTCTGGAACGTGGCCGACGGACGGTTGGTGCGGCGGATCGGCAACGTCGCCGAGCGCGTCCATGGTCTCGCATTCCATCCCGACGGCCGGCGGCTGGCGGTGGCGGCAGGAACGCCCGGCAGCCTCGGCGAGGTCAAGGTGTTCGACGTCGATTCCGGCGCGCTGGTCGCCGATCTCGATGCCGCCGACGACTCGGCGCTCGCGGTCGCCTTCGCGCCCGACGGCGGGCGGCTGGCGAGCGCCGGCGCCGATCCGACGGTGCGGCTCTACGAGGGGCCCGCGCTCCGCGCGGCGGCGGCGCGTGGCGACCATGCCGATTGGGTGCAGGGCGCCGCCTTCTCGGCGGACGGCCGTCTGCTGGCGACGGCCAGCCGCGACAAGACGGCGAAGGTTACCGATGTCGTTTCGGGCCGGTTGATCGCCACGTTCTCGGGGCACGGGCAGGGGGTGAACGCCGTGGGCTTCCTGGGCACGACGTTGGTGGCGACGGGGGGTGCCGATGGCCGGGCGCGGATCTGGGAGGCGACAAGCGGCAAGGAAGTGCGCGCGATCGCCGGGTTCGCCGGCCCGGTGACCGCCCTGGCGGCGATCGGGACGGCGGCCATCGTGGCCGGGGATCGCTCCGGCAGCGTGCAGGTGATCAACGCGGACGACGGCCGCCAGGTGCGGGCGTTCACCACGGGAGGGGGCCCGGTCACGGCGCTGGCGGTCTCCGCGGACGGGCGGATGGTCGCCATCGGCGCGCTCGACGGCACGATCGCGATCGAGACGCTCGGCGCCGACACCCCCGCGCGGCGCTGGCTGGGAGCGGTGACGGCCGCACCCTGACAGCCGGCCCGATCAACGGGGTGTGTCCGCGCCGCGGCCATGCATGGTGCCGTGGAGCCGACCACGGACCGGCTCCCCGCCGCCGGCGACGTCCCACTCCAGCGCGTAGCACCAGTCGGGCGCGAAGCCGGTGGAGCGGATCGTGACGGCGCGGCCGTCGGCCGACACCTCGACCGCCTCGATCGGCCGCACCGTTTCATCGCGATGGGGCGATCCGTAGTTCGCCGACCGCGTCAGCCCCCAGGTGCGAAGGCTCCACGCCGATGGGGCGGCGGCCGCGCGATCGAGCGGCTCCGCGAAGGTCAGACGGATCGATCCCGGTTCCGCATGGAGTGCCACCGGCAGGCGCAGCGGGGCCGCCGTCCGCCGCAGCCTGTAGCACCCGCCGGGTGCGGTGCGATTACCGGCCCAGGCGAACAGGCCGCAGGCGTAAAGGTGACCGTCGGCCGGATGAAACCGGCCGCGCATCACGCCGGTGGGCAAATCGGCGATCGGCAGGGCCACCATCCCCCCCTGGCGCACGCCGGGGCGGTCGGCGAGGGCTTCGGTGAGCACGAGATGGACGCGACCCTCGCCGTACGACAGTTCGAGCAGGCCCCCGTCGATGGGCTGCCACCGCGGGCTCGTCACGCGGAGCAACTCCGCCGGCGAGCGGTCGAAGGCGTTGGTGATCCAGAACGCCGGGGGCTGCATGGCGTCGTCGGCGGAGTCGGTGACGTCGTGGTAGCCGAACATGTTGCCGTAGAAGCCGCCGGGAACGACGTGATTGATCCGATTCTTCGGATTCCAGTGCCCCTCCTGGTCGGTCACCCAGAAGGAGCCGTCGGACTCGACGCAGACGCCGTTGGCGGCGCGGAATCCCGTCGCGACGACGGCGGTCGTCGCGCCGTCGGGGGCCACCCGCAGGAGCGTCCCATGGTGCGGGACGACGGCGGGCAGCGCGTGCCGCGCGCTCTTGGCGTAGTACAGGTTGCCGGCCGCGTCGGTTTCCAGACCCATGGCGAATTCATGGAAGTGTTCCGTGACCTGGTGGTCGTCGTTGAAGGTGTCGTAGCGATCGGTGAGGCCGTCACCGTCGAGGTCGACCAGCCGCACGATCCGGTCGCGGCAGGCGACGTGGACGACGCCGTCGATGATCTTGACCCCGAGCGGTTGGAACAGCCCGGTGGCGATCCGCCGCCAGAACAGGCGCCCGGCGGACGAGGCGATGCCCCGCGCGCTCCACACGTCGCCATCCCAGGTGCCGATCACGGCGGCATCCGGTCCGGTGAAGTCGATGCCACCGGGCCGGATCAGCGCGTTCCACGGATTGGCATCGGGGAGGCCGAGCACGTCGACGGCGATCGGTCCCCCGTCGGCGCCCCGCGTCGTCGTCGTCTCGACCGTGACGGGCCACAGGGGAGGCGCCGCATGGCCGACCAGCTCGCGTGGCGGAACACCCGGTGCGAGGGCGGCGGCATGGGTTGCCAGCGTGTCGGGGGAAGCGACCGTCACCGCGACCGCCACGTCGAGCGGGGTGGTGCCGGCGACGATCTCGAGTACCGCCGTGCCTCGCGCGTGGACGACACGTGCCGGAGCATCCTCGCGCGGCGCGCCGACGAGGGCCACCGCCGCGGGGCTGTCGGCCACGCGCAGCCGCAGCGGCGTTGCGCGTGCGCCCAACGAGAAGGAGCGGACGAGCACCGGGGTCGATTCGGCACCCAGCGGCGCCGCCACCTGCGCCGTTTCCAGCACCAGCGTCGTTCCGACCAGGTAGTCGAGGACCACCGCCGACCGCGGCTCGGCCGCCGCTCCCGGCAGCGCCGCATGGTGCAGCGCACGGAATCGGACATGGGCGCGGGGCAGGGGACCGTAGGGCTTGCCGTCTCGTCCTCGGGGGCGGGGATCGGCGAACGACCCGTCGTCCGGCGCGCCCCAACCCGGTCCGGGAGTCAGTTGGGCCTGCACGTCCCCGACGACGTGGGGGTGCACGCCGTGGCGGCCGTCGAAGGCGATGCCGCCCCAATCGATGAACCCGCTGCCGGTCCACCAGGCGGCCAGCCGCAACGTGTCGAGATCCCAGAGGATCGTCGCGCGGCCACGGCCCACGCCGCCGGTGCCGGCATCGAGCCGCACCGCGAGCCCCTTGCGCGCGATGTTACCGCCGCCGGCGCCCACCTCGAACGTGCCGTGGAGAAACGGACCGTAGTCGTGGGCCTGCCACGGCTCCACCGCGGGGGCCGCCGGTCCCCGGCCGCGACCCACCGGCAGGCTTGCGAGGTAGTCGGCGGTGATCGGCGTGTACCAGGCGGGATTGCGGTCCTTGAGGAATGTCTCGCGGACGTAGTGGATCACGTCGTATTTCTGGGCCGGCACCATCCACGTCTGCGCGACCATCGAGCCGTTGCCGTGGGTCAGCGTGCGGTAGAGCGCGAAGGGATCGCCGCCCCCCTTGAAGGCCGCGGTGGCGAAGCGCGGGGCGGAGGGAAGCGATCCCGGAGCGTCGAGCGTGCCATGGCAATTCGCGCAGACCCTGGCATAGATCGCCGCGCCGCGCTCGAGTGCCGCGGCACCCGCCGCGGGGTCGCTCCAGTCGGCGACGAAGCCGGCGTGATCGATGTCGGTCTCGGGCGGGGCCCCCGCGGCGAGCCGGGCGGGATCGGGAGCGAGTGCCGCGGCGCGTCTTTCGCCACCGTCGGCGATCTCCGCCAAATACCGGACCAGATCGAGGAATTGGCCACGATCGGCGAGGAGAT
The DNA here is from genome assembly GCA_046086245.1 of Planctomycetaceae bacterium. GTDB lineage: Bacteria > Planctomycetota > Planctomycetia > Pirellulales > UBA1268 > F1-20-MAGs016. The sequence continues at coordinate 21,696 of JBJSXB010000060.1, forward strand.
TGGCGAGGCCGGCGGGCATGATCGAGGCCGTGGCGGCCGTCCGCTCCTCGATCGACGCCCGCGGCACCACCCGGCGTCGCCCCCCCGCGCCGGCGTCGGCGACCACGAGTTCGTCGGCCGTCTGTTCGACGACGACCCCGCCGAGCGTCGTGCCGTCGGCGAGGAGGAGCGTGACCGCCTGGTAGTCGGGATGGATCACCAGGGAGGGTTCGAGGATCGATTCCACCAGATAGGCGACCAGGCGCTCGCGCGGCACGCCGGCGGGAGGGGCCGCCAGCCCCGGCCCGAGCCGTCCGGCGGCCACCGTGGCGGCGTGGCATTGCCCGCAGGCCATCATCGGGGAATGGAACAGCAGCGCCCCGCGGGCGGGATCGCCCTGCCGCGCGACGTCGGCCACGAGCGCCGTGCGATCCTCGCTGGCCAGTCGCGCGGCGAGGGCGCCCGGCTCGGCGCGCCCCTTGGTGCCGACGGCCAACGCCACACCCAGCGCGACGGCGACCACCTGCCAGCCGCCGAGCGTCCCGGTCCTCCGCGCCCCGCGATCGGTCATGCTCATTTCCCTGGCGATCGCTCCGCGGCCCGGGAGAGCCGCTGGCCCAGACCGTCGGCCACGAAGATCGCCAGCGCCACCCAGACGACGGTGAACCCGACGAACCGGGCGCGGTCGAACGGCTCGCGATACACCGCCAGGCCGAGGAGGAATTGCAGCGTCGGTCCGAGGTACTGCAGCAGCCCGAGCGTCGATAGCGGGATGCGGCGCGCGGCGGTGGCGAAACAAAGCAACGGGGCGGCGGTCGCCAGCCCGGAGGCGGCCACCAGCATGTCGGCCCGCGGCCCGAGCGTGCCGAAGCGGCCACGGCCGGCGCCATGCTCGACGCCCAGGTAGAGGATCGCGGGTGCGAGGAGCAAGGCCGTCTCCAGGGCGAGCGAGGGCAGCGCGGCCAGCGCGGTGGTTTTCTTCACCAGCGAATAGCTGCTGAAGGTGCCGGCGAGGAACAGGGCGATCCAGGGGAAGTGGTGGTAGCCGGCGGCGATCCAGGCCACGCCGGTGGCGGCGAGCGTCACGGCCGCCCATTGTGCCCGACGGAGCCGCTCGCCGAGACAGAACACCCCCAGGAGCACGCTGCACAGGGGGGTGAGGAAATAGCCGAGGCTGCTCTCGATCATCCTTCCATGGGTGACCGCCCAGACGAACCCCAGCCAGTTGGCGGCGACGAGCACGGCGGCGAGCAGTTGCCGGGGCACGATCCCCGGCCGCCGGGCCGCGGAGCGCACCTCGGCCCACGCGCCGGTCCACGCCAGCAACGGCAGAAGCGTGAGCCCCGACCAGACGACACGATGGGCCACCAGCTGCAGGCTCGGGATCGTCTCGAGTTGCTTCCAGTAGATCGGCAGCAGTCCCCACATGAGGAATGCCGCGATGGCACTGGCATGGCCGATGTTCACGCGGAGGTCGCCGGGCGGGCGGGGGAAAGCGGGCTGTCAATCGTCGGCGACCTCCCGCCCGGCCACAAGGCGCCCGTGGCGAGGGCCGCCCCGCAGCGAATCCTTGAGGCTGATGAAATCGGAGAGCAGGAAGATGACGGTGAAAAAGGCGAGGACGACCTCGAGCAGCGTCACGATCTTGGCGGGGATCGACTCGGGGAGGATGGCGCCGAAGCCGAAGAAGGAAAAGTTGAGCACGCTGTAGAAGACGCAGTCGAAAAACGTGCCCAGCGGCGTCATCGTCGCCGGATCGAAGCCGGTGAAGCTGCGCGGCACGGCCGACTCGAGGATCCAGTAATCGAGCGCGAACGAGAGGGTGATCTGCGCCATGTTCACCCCCATCAGCCCGAGGAAGCGGTGATAGGCGATCTCGTGTGCGGTGGCGAGGAGGATGTGCTGGAGGTTTTCGACCAGGAAGAAAAGCGTTTTCACCGCGGCCAACAGGGTCACGAGCCAGGCGATGCCCGCGGGAGCGATCGTGCCCCGCAAGGCGTGCAGCACGGCGGCGAGTGCCGCGATCACCACCACTTCCACCGCCTGGCGGAACGCCTGCCGGAGCAACGGGCGACCGTGGCGGGGGGCGGGATGCGTCGGGGGCATGGCCGGTTCCAGACTCGACGGGGGTGGCGTCCGACGGTGCGCGGCGGTCGCCACCGAACGACGTCGCACGATGGGCACTGCCATCGGCCGATCGGCCAATGGTCGTCCACGGCGCCGCGGTGAACAATCCCGTCCGGTTCTCCGTACCCGTTGCCGCACCGGCCGCCAATCGGATCACGGCGGTGATGACGATCATGCAGCCGGCATCGGCCGGCATCCGGCGAGGGAACGCCATGACAGCGAGGCAGACGGGGATCGAGACGATGTCGGGCACGCGGGCGGCAACGCGACGGGAGGGGCCGATCGGGCACGACCTGGCGGGGCCGGCGTCGTGCGGACCGTGGCTGGCGCCCTCGGGGCCGTGGCCGGCGGCAGGTGACTGGCGGCAGGGACTGGTGATCACGGCCCTGTTCATGGTGGCCGCGTCGGCGCTCGTGTTCCTGGTCGTCTGAGCGGCCCTGGCGGCCGGGCGGCGGCGTGGCGGGCCGCCGGGCGTTTTTTTCCGGAGAGTGGCGTTTCCGCCACTGGTATGGCGGCCGCACCGAGGGTATTTCCGTTCCTCGCCGGCGAACCCTCCCAGCGCTGCGGGACGGCCCGAAGGATGTGCGGCCCGCGGCGTTGGGCGTCCGGCGAGGTGGAGGCGGAACCGTGGAGACGGCTCCGTCGGGGCGGACGAGTCGGTCCGGTGTCGAAGGCACGGCGTCCCGCGCGGCCGTCGTGATGGAGGCCCGGATCGTCGGGCGGCGACGAAGAGCAGGTTCGTCGTCCGGCGCCGGTGTGGTCCCCCGCGCGGCGGGTCATCGGTCGGGGTCGTGCCATCGTGCGATGGCGACGACGACGCCGATGGCCCGCCCGTCCGATCGCGTGGCTCGGGTCCAGCCGTGCCGATCAACGCCGTCACCGCGACCGGCCGACGCCGTCGGTTCGCTCGAGCGGTACCGGCGGCGATCCGCGTTCCGGGATGGGAGGGCGCGCCTTTCGTGGGTACGATGATGCGGCCCCGGGGGGATCCGGCGTCGTGCGCCTTCTGACGAGTGCCCGCGTGCATTCCTGGCTCGTCCATGCCGCCGCCGCGCTGGTGTTCGCGGCGGCGGCAGCGGGCACGATCGCGGCGCCCGCGCCGTGGGCCGGTTGGTGCAAGCCGACGTTGATGCCGATCCTCCTGGCGTGGTTCCACGTCGCCGCCGGGCCCGCCGCCGGTCGTTTCGGCATGCTGGTGCACGTGGCGCTGGTGTTCTCCTGGCTCGGCGACGTGGCGTTGCAGCGCGACGGCGACGGCTGGTTCGCCACCGGTCTGGCGGCCTTCCTCGTCGCCCAGCTGACCTACGCCGCCGCGTTCACCGCTCAGGCGGCCCGCGGCCGGCGGCGCTTGCCCGTGATGGCGTTGGCGCTGGCGGCGACGGTCATCGCCACCGGCATGCTCGTTGGCCGCACCGTGGTCGGTCACGCCCCGCGCGGGCTGGCAATCCCGGTGGGGCTCTACGCCGCGGCCATCACCGCCATGGGAACCGGGGCGGCGCTGCGGCTCGGCGCGACACCGCTGGCCAGTTTTGCCCTCGTCTTCGTGGGGGCGGAATGGTTCGTCATCTCCGACTCGATCCTGGCGGCGAATCGGTTCGTGGAACCGCTTCCCCACGCCCGCTGGTCGGTCATGCTCACCTACACGCTCGGGCAATTTCTCATCGTCGCCGGGTGCGTGCGGCACTGCGCCGGCAGCGGCCCGCGGCCGAGCGATGGCGCCGAGGGGTGATGCGAACGCGGATCGCGGTTTTCCCCGCTGCCGCGACGACCTACACTCCACACGCCCGCTCGCCGTGGAGTGCGTGATGTCCCGCTCGGTCTGCCCCGACTTCCGCCGCCATGTGCTCGGCCGCCGCGAGATCCTCCGCCTCGGCGGTCTGGGAATGCTCGGTGTCGGGTGGCCCGAACTGCTCGCGGCCCGTGCCGCCGAGCCGCCCGTGCCGGGTGTCGATCGCCGCGGTGGCGCGGCGCCCGGCCCGGCGTTCGGGCGGGCGACGCGCTGCATTTTTCTGTTCATGTGGGGCGGGCCCTCGCAGCTCGAGACCTGGGACCTCAAGCCCGACGCACCGCGCGAGGTGCGCGGCGAGTTCCGCCCGATCGCCACCGCCGTGCCGGGCATCCACGTCAGCGAACATTTTCCCCGGCTCGCCCGCCGCACCGACCGACTGTGCATCGTGCGCTCGATGACCCACGACAATGCCGACCACACCAAGTCGACCAGCTTCCTGCTCACCGGCGAGCCTCCCGCCACCGCCACCGACCGTCGCGCTCAGTGGCCCAACATCGGGTCGACGCTGGCGGCGCTCGGGCGCGGGCGGGGCGCGCTGCCACCGGTCGTGCAGATGCGGCCGACGGTGCCGGGCGACGTGCCCCGGTTCGTCGAGGAGAGTCAGGGGCAGTTCGCCGGCTGGCTCGGCGGCGTGCACGATCCGCTCACGATCGACGACGATCCGTCGTTGCCCGGCTACCGCGTGCCCGACATGGATTTGTCGAGTCAGTTGTCGATCGACCGCCTCGACGACCGGATGCGGCTGCTGGCACGCCTCGACCGGCAGATCGCCGGCAAGCGCGACGCGGTGGCTCAGCAGGACGAGTTCCGCCGCCGCGCCTTCGACCTGCTCACCAGCACGGCGACGGGGCGGGGGGCGTTCGATCTTTCCGCGGAGCCCGAGGCGGTGCGCGAGCGCTACGGCCGCAATCCGCACGGCCAGTCGGTGCTCCAGGCCCGGCGGCTGATCGAACGGGGGGTGCCGCTGGTCACGGTCTTCTGGCCGAACGACGGCATCAAGAACGTGAGCGTCTACTGGGACACCCACTCGCGCAACTTCGTCGATCACCGTGAACGGCTGATGCCGGTCGCCGACATCGCTTTCGCGGCGCTGCTGGACGATCTCGAGGAGCGCGGCTTGCTCGACGAGACGATCGTCGTCTGGACCGGCGAGTTCGGCCGGACGCCGCGTGTCGGGCAGGTCAACAGCGACGCCGGCGCCGGCGCCGACGGGCGCGACCACTGGCCCGGCTGCTTCACGACGGTGGTGGCGGGTGGGCCCTTCCGGCGCGGCCACGTCCACGGGGCGAGCGACCGTCATGCCGCCTTTCCCAGCGCCGATCCCGTCGCGCCGCGCGATCTCGTCGCCACCCTCTACCATGCGCTGGGCGTGCCGGAGGGGCAGGTGCTTCCCGACTTGGCGGGGCGCCCGCAGTTCGTCCGCCCCGGGCGCGCGATCCATGCCCTGTTCGCCTGACTGTGCGCCGATGCTTCGGCGTCGACCGCCTGCCGTGGAGGAACGCCCGTGAACGCCGGCTACACCGACTTGGCGAAGATGATCGACCACGCGCTGCTCGTACCGTCGCTCACCTGGGACGAGCTCGAGGCGGGCTGCCGATTGGCGCTCGCCTACGACGTCGCCAGCGTCTGCATCATGCCGCACGCGTTGGCCCGATGTGCGCAGCTCCTCGCCGGGTCGACGGTCCGGGCGAGCACCACGATCGGGTTTCCACACGGCGGGCAGACGACCGACGCGAAGGTCGCCGAGGCGCGTCGTGCGCTCGCCGACGGCGGCGAGGAACTCGACATGGTCGTCAACATCTCGCGGGTGCTGAGCGATCACTGGGCGTACGTCCGTGACGACGTCCGTGCGGTCACCGAGGAGGTGCACGGTGCCGGGAAGACGATCAAGGTGATCTTCGAGAACTGCTACCTCGACGACGGACGGAAGCGGCGGCTGTGCGAGATCGCCGGGGACCTGGGGTGCGATTGGGTGAAGACGTCCACCGGGTTCGGCAGCGGCGGGGCGACCGAGGCCGACGTGGCGCTGATGCGTCGCCACGCCGCGCCGCACGTGCAGGTGAAGGCGGCGGGTGGCATCCGGGACCTCGACGGACTGCTGCGGATGCGCGACCTGGGGTGCACGCGCTGCGGATCGAGCCGGACACGCGAGATTCTCGACGAGCTCAACGTGCGGCTCGGGCGCCCCGCGATCGATCCCGGTGCGCCGGCGGGGCCCGCCGGGGGCTACTGAGCGGCGCGATCGCAGACGTAGACGAGGGCCGGGGGCAGGTTGCGCCATACCACGGGCGTGGTGACGACGTGGGCGAACGAGCGCTCGAGCAGCCGGCGGACGCGGCGGCCCGATGCCAGCAGCGGGCTGAGGGCGTAGGTGAACGTCACCATCCGGCCATCCGCCGCGAGCCCCGCCAGCAGCCCCTCGAGCACGCGTTGCTGCCGCGGCTCCGGCCAGGCGGCGAACGGCAGGCTGCTGATGATCCGGTCGGCCGGGCCGAGGCCGCGGGCGGCGAGCAGGTCGCCCAGGTGCTCGGCACCGGCTTCGATGACCTCCACGCCCGGTGCCGCCCGGCGCGTCGCCGCCGCCAGCGCGGGGAGGGGTTCCAGTGCGAAGCGGGGAAACGTCCGGTCGATCGCCGCGAGGGCACGCGTCACCGGTCCGGTGCCGCTCCCCACTTCGACGACGACCTGGCCGTCACGGAGGTCGGCGGCGCGGATCATGCAGGCGGCGAGATGGCGCGAGGATGGCGCGACGGCACCGACGATCGACGGATGGCGGAAGGCGGCCGACAAGAAGGTGGCGAGCGACACGAGGGGGATTTCCCGAATCAGCCCCCGCGCCGACGCCGCCGGCACCGTTCGCCGGCTTCGAGGCGCCGGAGCCGCGCCACGTGGAGGCTGCGGAACCACGCGGCGGATTCCTCCGCGGAGACCGGCCCACCGGCCGCGCGGGCCCGCTCGATCGCCTCACGGTTTGCCAAACCGTTGACCACGAGCATCGCCAGCCAGTCGGCGGGGTAGGGACGGGGCGGCTCGTCGGCACGATCGGTGGTATCGGGGCCGGGACGGGATGGCTGGTCCACGGGGATCCTCTCGCGCGGTGGGAATCGACCGGCCGGCCCGCACCATCGAAGCCGCAACAACATTCCGGACGCCCAATCTGCCCGGAGACGGCAGCGGTCGCAACCACCACCGCGGCGCTCCCGAGCGGGGCAGGGTCGGGGCAGCGCCGGAAGGCCGGCGGCGCTCACGGCGCCCGCGGCTTGCGGAAGCGGAGCAGGTAGTTCTCGCGGAAGCCCGGCACCGGCACCTCGTCGGTGAATTCGAAACCGGCGGCGACGATCTCCGCCCGGACGGTGGTCTTGTCGGCGCGCACGTGGTCGAGCAGCCACTCGCGCGACACCCCCGGTACGCGGTCGAAATCGACGATCACGAGTGTGCCTCCCGGCACGAGCGCGGCGTGGATCGAAGCCAGCATCGCCTGCGGCCGCTCGAAGTGGTGGTAGGTGTCGCAGACGAGCACGCGATCGACCGCCCGCGCCGGCAGACGGGTCGAGGTGTCGGTGGAGAGGATGACCACCGCGTTGCCCAGCGCCTCGTCGCGGATGCGTTGCTCGACGAAGGCGACCAGGCGCGGCGAGATGTCGACCGCGAACACGCGCCCCTCCGCCCCGACACCCGCGGCCAGTGGCGCCAGGAACAGGCCGGTGCCGCTGCCCACGTCGGCGACGCGAACGCCCCGGTCGAGATCGAGCGCCGCGACGATCGCCGCGCGTTCCGCGAACACCTCGCGGCTCTCGATTTCGAAGCGCTGCACCCAGGCGGCGGGGTCGAGATCGGCGGCACGGAACTCGCGGTTGATGTCGGTCGGGGGTGCCGGCGCCTGGCCGAGCAGGCTCCCGGCGCAGCACAGCGCCACCATGCCGGCGACGACGCCGGCCGGCAGGGGCCGGCGGCATGGCGGTCGTCCGGTGCAGGGCACGTGCGCGGCTTTTGGCGTGTTCCGGGAAACGGAGCCATCGGATGGCACGCTCATCGTCCGGTCCGTCGCGTGGCCGTGGTGCAGGTTCATGCCGTACCGACGATGTCTTTGCGGAGGGCGAGGATCCGGTCGAGCACCTCGCGCACGTCGGCGTCGCCCACGCCAACCGCTTGGAGCGTGGTGCCGAGGTGCTGACAGAAGGCGGCGAAGTGGTGGGGGTGGATGCCGCGACCGGCGTGGACGTGGGTGAGTTCCGCACCGGAGTAGCGGTGCGGCCCGCCGAGCGCGGTGGCGAAGAACTCCTCCTGCATCCGCACGAGTCGCGCCATGGTCACATGTTCGAAGAACGGGGCGAGCAGCGGGTCGCCGAGAACGCGACCGTAGAAGGCGACCAGGAGGTGACGCACCCCCTCGGCGCCACCGAGCCGCTCGTACACCGTGTCGTGCGATTCGGTGGCGGTCATCACCGGTCTCTGCGGCGGGACGGAAAGAATCGGGACTGCCAAGGGATGGTACCCATCGGCCGCCCTGCGTTGTGCGGCCCCGGATCCTCGACGCGGGACCGAGGCGGTCCAAATCATCGAAAAAACATATACATCAACTCGATAGTACCTGTTTTGACGATGCTCAGAGGCCGTCTAGGAATGGCTTGTCAGGCAGTGGCAGCGGCGCGCGGGCGCGCGTTGGCCGTATCCCGATCCAGGAGACACCACCATGCAATGGCATCTGAAAGCCCAGGGAGTCGACGTGCCGGATGGGCTGGCGAGTCACATCGCCGCGCGGCTGGCGTTCGCCCTCGGTCGTTTCATGACGCGGGTCGAACGCGTCGTCGTGTTCCTGCACGACGTCAACGGGCCCCGCGGTGGCATCGACAAGGCGTGCCGGATCCTCGTCCGTGTCCGGGGCTGCGGGATGCTGACCGCCGCGGTGGTCGATTCCGAGTGGACGGTGGCGGTCGATCGGGCAACGACTGCGATCAGCCACACCGTGGCGCGGTCGATCGAACGGCGGAAGCAACCCTGGCACCTGCGGGTGCGACGGTCGCCGCTCGACCCGTCCTGGATCCGAGCCTGAACAAGGCGGCCCCGGTCGATCAGCGCCGCCTGTGGCCGGTGCGTCGAGCGACCGCGACGACCCGCGACTGCACATCGCGGGCCCGAGCGGCGCCCGCGGCTTGGGCGCGCGTCCGTTGCCACCACCTTTTTCCTTCGAGGAACCCCGGCGATGCTGCTGGCATGGCTCACGTTCGTGGCATTCATCATCGTGCTGCTCGCGATCGACCTCGGTGTCTTCCACCGTCGGCCGCACGAACCGTCGGTCCGCCAGGCTGTCGCCTTGTCGGCGGTGTGGTTGGCGGTCGGCGTCGGCTTCTCGGGTGTGGTGTACCTGGCGTACGAGCACGGTTGGTTCGGGCTCGGGGCCACCGTCGACGTCGTGGACGGCTCGATCAATGGCGGCATGGCGGCCTTCGAGAAGTATCTCACCGGCTACGTGGTGGAGAAGTCGCTCAGCATCGACAACGTGTTCGTGATCGCGATGATCTTCTCGTCGCTGGGGATCCCGCCACGACACCAGCACCGGGTGCTGTTCTGGGGCGTTCTCGGGGCGATCGCGATGCGTGCGGTGATGATCCTGATCGGTGCGGCTTTGGTCGCGCGGTTTCATTGGCTCCTCGCCGTGTTCGCGGTCGTGTTGATCGCCACCGGCATCCGCCTCCTGATGGCGAGGTCGGCACACCACGACCCACGGCACGGCGTGGCGATGCGTGTTCTCCGAAGGATCTTCCCGCTCACCGACGGCCTCGTGGACGATCGGTTCGTCGTCCGCCGCACGGGAACCGCCCCCATGCCGCGTTGGGCACTCACCCCGCTGGCCGTCGCACTGCTCCTCGTCGAGGCGGCCGATCTCGTGTTCGCCGTCGACTCGATCCCGGCGATCTTCGCCGTCACGAGCGATCCGTTTCTGGTCTTCACGAGCAACGTGTTCGCGATCCTCGGACTGCGTTCGTTGTTTTTCGCGTTGGCGGGCGTGGTGGGGAGCTTCCGCTACCTGAAGCCGGCGCTGGCGGTCGTCTTGGTCGTCGTCGGCGGCAAGATGCTGGCCGCCGAACGGCTGAAAGAATGGCTCGGCCCGCATTTCAATGTGTGGTTGCTCGCCGCCGTCACGGGCATCATCGCCGTCGGTATCGTGTTGTCGCTCATCGTCGATCGACGGGCGGCGTCGGCCGCGCCGGCGGCTTCGTCCTCCGGCGGCTGATGCCGGGCCGTGTACCCCCCGCGTCCCGGATCAGAGTGCCGGGCCGGGGGCGGGCCGGGCCTGGCTCGCGGCGCGGGCTGCCTGGCGGCGAGCCTCGAGCGCGTCGCCGATCTCGGCGGCGAGAGCGGGCGATTGATCGAGCAGTCCGCCGATCGTGGTCGGGTCGAGAACGACCACCGTCAACGACTCCTCGGCGACGATCTCGATCGCCTCGCGTGCCGAACCGACGGCGAGTTGGTCGCCGATGCATTCACCCGGTCCGATCGTTCCGATCCGCACGCGGTACCCCGCGGCGTCGTCGGCCCGCAGGGCCGCCCGTCCGGCGACCACGAGGCCGAACCCGGTGAAACGCCGGTCGCGGGAGTGGACCGTTTCGCCGGCGGCGAACTCCAGCACCGCCGGCGGCGGCGTCGCGGGTGCGGCCAGCGCGGCCCGGAAACGCGGGTGCGCGGCGAGAAGTTCGGCGGCGGTCGGCGCAGGCTTGCCGGGGGTCTCGGTCGGCCCGTACTCCATCTGGATCGGAAACGGGATCGTCAGCCCGTTGCGCCGGACCACGTACCAGAGGCGGGTCATCACGCGGTCGCGGATCGCCGGCAGATCGTCCTGTCGGGCGACCGAGAAGATCAGCCGGTAGGTGACCGAGAAGTCGGCGTAGTTGACGGTGCGGACCAGCGGTGGCGGGTCGGCGAGGACCCCCGGGGTCGTGGCGAGGAGATCGAGCATCAGCGCCTTCACGCGATCGGGCGGGTCGTCGTAGCTGAGCCCCAACTCGACCACTTCCGTGCGGACGCCGGTGGGGCGCGAGAGATTGCTGAACTCGCTCTTGTACAGCGACACGTTGGGGACGACGTGGAGTTCGCGCGTCGGCGTCTCAATGTGGACGCTGCGCCAGTTGATGCCGGTGACCTTCCCGGTGACGCCGCCGGCCGTGACCCAATCACCGACGGAGAGGGGGCGCTCGAAGAGAAGCATCAATCCCGAGACGAGGTTTCCGAGCGGCTCCTGGAGGGCCAGTCCGATGACGACCGAGCCGACGCCGAGGGCGGTGAGCGCACCACCGACGTCCTGACCCCAGACCCGCGCGTAGATCACCAGCCCGCCGACCGCCACCAGACCGAAGCGGACCAGATCGCGGAACAGTGTCGGCACCCGTTCCTGCCAGGAGCCGCGCGCCGCGGTGCCGAAGAACAGGTCGTTGAGGATGCGCGTCAGGGTGAACAGGGCGGCGATCCAGAAGGCGGTCTCGGCGAGACGGACGACGAGGCCGTCGGTGGGGAGCCCGAGCACCGGGCCGACGAACACCAACAGCGCCGCCGCCGGTACGAGCAACGACCGCACGGCGCGAAGCGAATGACAAAACGCGCTCGTCCGCCGGTCGCAGTGGGCGATCGCCTCGTTGAGGACGAGCATCGCCGTCGGAAAACCGAGCGTCAGTGCGATCGCGGGCCAGAATCCGGGAACCTGCCGGGCGATCTCGAGGTCGGGTAGCCAGTCCATCACCGCTCCACTCAATCGAGGATCCAGGCCTCGAGCGGTGGTCGCCCGTCGATGGCCACAAGGTCGGGCCCGCGGAAGGTGAACAGATCGCCGGTCCGCTCGCGCACCCGTGGCGTCACGCGGATCGCACCGACCCCGGTGGCCAGGCGACGCGCCACCGCGACCGTGTCGCCCCACAGGTCGTAGACGAACTTCCGCCGGCCGACCACCCCGCCGACCACCGGCCCACAGGTGACGCCGATCGCCACGCGGAGATCGGCCTGACGTTCGCGGTTGAAGGCCGCCACGATCCGGTCGATCGCCCGTGCGAATTCGACCATGCGGCGGGTGTGGTCGGGCCTCGCCACCGACAGGCCGCAGACCGCGAGGTACGCGCCGCTGATCGCCCGCACCTTCTCCACTCCGGCGCTCTCGGCCGCCTCGTCGATGGCCGCCACGAGATCGCCGACCGCGGCGAGGGCCCGGGCGTCGCCGTCGCGTGCGGCGAGCTGGTCGACCCCGTCGAGATCGGCGTACAGCACCGAGACGTCGGCGAATTCCCGGCTCGCGCGCTCGTCGCCGTCGCGGCGCTGCTCGACCGCCGACGCCGGAAGGATCGAGAGGAGCAATTCCTCGTTTTGGCGCACCTGCGAGGCGAGTGCTTCCTTCTGCCGGCGGATGTTGGCCGCCATGTCGTTGAATACGGCGCCGAGCCGGCCGAACTCGTCGCCCGACGCCGCCGGCACCGACACGTCGGTCTCCCCCGCGCCGAGACGGCGGGCGGCTTCGGCCAGCGTGGTCAGCGGTCGGGTGAGGACGTGGGAAAAGAGCAGGGCCAGCAGGGTGGCCGCGAGGGCCAAGCCGCTGGCGACGCCGAGGACGGTGCGGCCGAAGCGCCGGATCGGGGCGTCGGCCTCGGCGACGTCGATCTCCGCCAGCAGCGCCCAGCGGAGCGATTCCAGTTCGACCGGCCCGTAGGCACAGTAGACGGGGGTGCCGCGCGAGTCGCTACCCGAAGTGAACCCGGTCTGCCCGCGCAGGGCCTCCTCCACCGCGGTGCCGTGCACGGGCAACAGGCAGAGGCCGGATCCCTGCCGCGCGATGGCCTCGACGGTGTCGGATGGAATCCCCGCCGCGCGCAGCGAGGTGAGAAAACGCTCCGGATCTTCGTGCATCGGCCGCGAGCGGCTGCGGAGCGTGTGATCGGGTCCGACGAGGTAGCATGCGCCGGAGTCGCCGAGCCCCTGCGACTTCCAGTCGAAGCCGTTGGTCAACACCTCGTTGAACGCGTCGATCGGGAACTGGAGGACGAGGATGCCGATCATCCGGGGGCCGTCGAAGATCGGGCTGAGGGTGAAACCCATCGCCCGGCCGAGGCTGGGGCGGTAGCGTTCGAAATCGACCACCCGGAAATCGTCGCGGTCGCGGTCGCCGCGCAGGCTGCGGAGCTTCTGGCCGAGCTGGGTGGCGGCGTAGGGTCCGGTCTCGAAGTTGGTGCCGAGCTCCGGCGTCTTTTGGTAGCTGTAGACGACGTCGAGCGTGTCGGCGTCGACCAACATGACGTCTTCGAGTTGGAAGATCCGCACGGCGCGGGCGATGGAGGGATGAAAACGCGCGTGGGCCGCCGCGTAGGCGGACGGGTCGTCGGGCAATTCGACGACGTCCTGGCGCCGCTCCGGTCGCGGGCTGGAGGCGATCCAGCGCTCCTGCAACCTCCGTGCCGCGACGCCGGCGGGCAGGTACTGCTCGAGCAGAGGCTCTGCCCCGATCTGCCGACCGAGGGCGGGAAGGAACTCCCCGGTGTAGTACCCCTCGAGCCGCGCCTCGTCGGCGGCCGCCAGGGGCACCGTCCCCAGTTCGCGGAAGCCATCGCGGAAGGCGCGCATCCCTTCGACCACGAAACGCGCATCGGACAGCGAGATCACCTGGTCGCGCAGGTCGGTGAGCATCGCGCGGAGCGCGGCTGTCTGACAGGCGCGCAGGGCCGTCAGCCGCTCGCGCGTCGAGTGCCGGATCGAATCCCGCCCCAACGAATAACCGATCCACGCCACCACCGCGATCGACGTCAGGGTGACGGCGAGCAACAGGATGATGAGTTTCGACTGCACCCCGAGCCGACGGAGCATGGCACCCCTCCGCGAGTGGCACCCTGCCACCCCCCGAAAGCGTAGCCTGCGTCGGCGGACCTGTCCGGTTTGGAAAGCGTTGCCGACCGCGGCGGCGGGTGCGGCCGTACCGATCGTGCCGGCTCTGCCGTGGCGCGGATGGCGAACCGGGGTCAGTCGGTCGGCGGACGACGGCCCGGCCCGTCGTGGCGCTGTTGGTCGCGGCCGTTTCCTTGACGCCGCTCCCCGTCGGGCGGCCCACCCGAGCCCACGGGGACTTGGGAGGCGAATCTGGCGAGTTCGTCGCGGGAAAGTTTGCCGTCGGTGTCGACGTCGAAGTCCTGGATCATCCGGTCGATCAACGCCGCGGCGTTCCCCCCGCGAAACGCGCGGTCGATCTCTCCGCGCTCTCCGCGGCCACCATCGGCGCGGCCACCTTCACGCCGACCGTCCCCTTGGCTTTGGGTGCGTGCCATGGCGAGCAGTTCGTCGCGGGTCGCGCACCCGTCTTTGTCGGCATCGGCACGCATCAGGATCCCCTGCATCCGCGCCGGCAGTTCGGCAGCCGACACCTTGCCGTCGTGGTTTTCGTCGTACTCGACGAACCGCGTGACCAGTTCCTCAGCCGCCTGTCCACCGCGCGGGGCACCCGGCGGTCCTCCGCCCAAGCCACCCGGCGGTCCTCCGCCCCAGCCACCCGGCGGTCCTCCGCCCCAGCCACCTGGCGGTCCTCCGCCCCAGCCACCCGGCGGTCGCAGCTCATCCGCGGTGATCCGGCCATCGCCGTTGGTGTCCAGTTTCGCGAGGGCCGCAGGGGCGTTGGCCAACTCGTCCGCCGACACTTGCCCGTCGTCATCGGTGTCGAGGACGGTCATGAAGGGGGTGCGCACCATACCCCCAGGGCGTTCCCCTCCCGGGGGCTGGGCTGGGGCCGCGATCAGCAGCACGGCGCCCACGACGGCCGGCGCGACGAAGAGCGACACCAGTGGACGACTCATGGCAGACTCCGGACTGGGGCACCGCGGGAACGCGCGAGAGGAAACCGGCCGCCGCACCGGCCGTTCAACGTTCCGTACCCTCGGGTGTTGCGGTCGATCGCCGGATACGCCGCCGGAGGGTACCGTCTCGACACCGTCGCGGCCTATCGGAGGAACCCATGCAGACGCAGTGGTGGTCGGTCGTCGCCGCACTCGGCATCGCAACCGCCAGCTCGCTGCCCGCCCCCGGGGAGTTCCAGGGAACCATTCCCCAGGACCCCACCGGCGGCGCAGTTCGGCCCGCGGGCCCAACGTCGGAACCGCCGCCCGGAGGGCCGGCACCTTTTCCCGGAGGGCCGGCACCTTTTCCCGGAGGACCGGGCAGCTTTCCCGGCGGGCCGGGCGGCTTCGGCGGGCCGGGGGCGGCCGATGTGCCGTTGGTGGCGGAATTCGATGCCGATGGCAACGGGCGGCTCGATCGCGACGAGCGGGCGAAGGCGCGTGAAGAGGTCACGACGCGCCGGGTGGAGCGCGGCGGCGGTGGGCCGCGCGGGTTCGGTGGCAACCGCGGCGTTCCACAACCGGGCCCGCGCCTCGCCAGTGCCGACGTCGCTCCGGTCGGCGGCGCCGATCTCTACGACACCACCGTGCTGCGCACGCTGTTTCTCGACTTCGAGTCGGACGATTGGGAAGCGGAGATGGCCGACTTCTACGGCACCGACGTCGACGTGCCGGCACGCCTCACCGTCGACGGTCGTACGATCGACGGCGTGGGGGTGCACTTCCGCGGCGCGTCGTCGTATTTCATGGTGCCAACCGGCTGGAAACGGTCGCTCAACATCGCCATCGACCACACCGATCCCGACGCCGATCTGCTCGGCTTCCACACGCTCAACCTCCTCAATGGCAACGGCGACCCCAGCCTGATGAGCACGGTGCTCTACTCGCACATCGCCCGACGGCACATTCCGGCACCGAGGGCGAATTTCGTCCGGGTGGTGATCAACGGTGAGTGCTGGGGGGTGTACGTCAACGTGCAGCAGGCCAACAAGGACTTCCTTCGCGAGCAGTTCGGGGCGTCGAAAGGCCATCGTTGGAAGGTGAAGGGAAGCCCGGGCGGTCGCGGCGGGCTCGAATATGCCGGCGACGACCCGGAGGCCTACCGCCGCGTCTTCGAGATCAAGTCGAAAGACGACCCCGCCGCCTGGGCCGACCTCGTCGCCCTCTGCCGGATCATCCATGAGACGCCGCTGGCACGCCTCGAGGCGGCCCTGCGGCCGAAGCTCGATATCGACGACGCTCTGTGGTTCCTCGCGCTCGACAACGCACTTGTCAACAGTGACGGCTACTGGACGCGCGCGAGCGACTACACGCTCTTCGAGGATCGCCACGGCGTGTTCCACCTCGTACCCCACGACATGAACGAAGCGTTCGGGCTCTCGCGCATGGGACCGCCGGGTGGCTGGGGCGGAGGACCGCCGGGTGGCTGGGGCGGAGGACCGCCGGGTGGCTGGGGCGGAGGACCGCCGGGTGGCTTGGGCGGAGGACCGCCGAGCAGCTTGGGCGGAGGACCGCCGAGCAGCTTGGGCGGAGGACCGCCGAGCAGCTTGGGCGGAGGACCGCCGAGCAGCTTGGGCGGAGGACCGCCGGGTGC
>JBJSXB010000061.1:0-10356 GCA_046086245.1 Planctomycetaceae bacterium
CCGCGCGGATCGCCGAACGGGCCTATGCCCGGCAGGCGATCACCGAAGCCCGGGCCGCTCAGGCTCTGGACCGCGTCGCGCAGATCGCACCGTTGGTGCCGCCGCCGCCGCCGCGCCCCGCCACGGTCCGGCGGCTGGCCCGGGCCGGTGTGCTGCCGCCGTTTGCGCCGCCACCGTCGCTCGGCACGGGCGTCGCGCCCGCCGCCGTCGTCACGGCGCCCCCGCCACGATCGACCGGTGCGACGGCGACGCCCGCGCCGGCAACCGGAGCCGCCGTGCAGCAGGCGGGAGCCACGGCCCCCGCCATCGGTTCGCGTTCGGCTGGACCGCAAGCAGGTATCGGGTCGTCGACCGCTCCGCGCCGCGTGGCGGGAGCGCCCCCTATCGCCGCGCCGACGCCCGCGCCCGCGGTGCGGCTCGAACCGACGCCCACCCTGTCCGACCCGGCCACCGGAGCCGTTGACCCGGCCGGCCTCGTTCCCGATGCGACGCGGAGCGTGCTGGTGATCGGCGAGGAAGCGGCTGATGCGCCACCGTCGGTCGAACCGACGCCGGCCCAGCAGGCGATCGAGACGATCGAATTGCTGCCGGTGCCCGAACCGCGGTAGCGGCTCAGGGATCGCTCGTTGTCACCTGCGGGAGATCGGCGCGCAGGTCGGCCGGGCGCACCAACCGCGCGCCGGGGCGGTCGTTGGTTTTTCCGACACAACCTTGGTGGCGCGATGGGTGTCGCCACCTTGGTGGCGCGATGGGTGTCGCCGCGCGATCGCACCCTACCCCCCGACCGCACCCTGCGTGTTGACGAACAGCGAGTAGACCGACGTGCTGGCGCACATGAAGAGCCGGTTGCGGTGCCGGCCCCCGAAGCAGAGGTTGGCACAACGCTCCGGAAGGTCGATCCGACCGATCGGCGTGCCGTCGGGTGCGAACACCGACACGCCATCGAGTCCCTCCCGACCCATGCCCCAACCCACCCAGAGGTTGCCGGCCACGTCGACCCGGAGGCCGTCGGGCGTCCCACCCTCCTCGGCGACCAGCAACGTCCGGCCGTTGACCAGCCGCCGTCCCTCCTCGACGTCGTAGACGCGGATCACGCGCGGGGTCACGCCTCCCTCGACGACGTACAGCCGTGAGCCGTCGGGCGCGAAGGCGAGCCCGTTGGGCCGGGCGATGTCTCCCGCGGCGACGGACAGCGTGCCACTGCCCGGGTCCCACCGGTAGACGTCGGTGGGCAGCTCCGCGGTCGCCGGCTCCCCTTCGTAGTGGCCGAGGATCCCGAACGGCGGATCGGTGAACCAGATCGCGCCGTCGGCGGCGCAGACGACGTCGTTGGGGCTGTTGAGCCGGCGGCCCTCGTGGCGGTCGGCGATCACCGTGATCGAGCCGTCGTACTCGGTGCGTGTCACGCGGCGGGCGAGGTGCTCGCAGGTCACGAGCCGGCCCTGGCGGTCGCGGGTGTTGCCGTTGGCGTGATTGCTCGGACGACGGAACACGCTCACCGCGCCGGTCTCCGCGTCCCAGCGCATCATCCGGTCGTTGGGGACATCGCTCCACACCAGAAAACGACCGTCGCCGAACCACGCCGGTCCCTCCGCCCAGCGCATTCCGGTGGCGATCCGCTCCACCTTGGCCAGCCCGAGGACCAGCCGGCCGAACGCCGGGTCGAGACTCCGGACGCGGGGGTCGGGATACCGCGGACTCTCGACCCACGGTTCGGCGGCACCGGCGGCGAGCGTCAGGGAGGTGGCGGCGAGGAATGTCCGTCGCTTCATGAATGATCCTCGCCCGCGGCCGGCGGAGACTCCCGTCACGGGTCGCCGAAGACTACCAGCCGTCGGCCATGGCCCGTGAGCGACGCCGTCCGGGCCGAAAGAGCGTCGAGAGCCCGGCGTCCCTCCGTGCCGAGGTCGTGCGTCCAGCGATTGACGTACAGATCGACGTGCTGCATCAGCACGCCGTCGTCGAACTCCTGGGCGTGGGCGCGCATCGCCGGAAGCGCGGCCGACGGATCGGCCAAGGCCAGTCGCAGCGAGTCGCCGATCACGCGCGACGCGGTGGCGACCACGTCGTGCGGCAGCCGCCGATGGGCGACGATGCCACCCAGGGGCAGCGGGCACCCGGTGTCGCGTTCCCAGCGGGCGCCCAGATCCTCCACCAGCGCGAGTCCCTGGTCGCGCCAGGTGAACCGACCCTCGTGGATGCAGACCCCGAAGTCGGCGCTCCGCGCCCGCAGCCTCGGCATGATCTCCGAAAAGACGACCTGTTCGACGCGGGTGGAGCGGGGATGGAACAGGTCGAACAGGAGGCTCGCGGTGGTGTGCCGACCCGGGCAGAGGGTGAGTTGGCCGGCGTCGGTCGGCTCCGACCCCGGTGCGGAAGCCAGCAGCAACGGACCGACGCCGAAGCCGAGCGCCGCCCCCACGGGCAGCACCACGACGTCGTCGGCGGCCGTGAGGGCGGCGGCGAAGCTCACCTTCGAGACGTCGAAGTCCCCGCGCACCACGCGCTCGTTGAGCGCCTCGATATCGACCAGATCGACGTCGAATGCGAGGCCGCGCCAATCGACCCTGCGGTCCATCAAGGCGGCGAAGGCGAACGTGTCGTTGGGGCAGGTGGAGATGGCGAGCCGCAGCGGGCGTGTCACGATCATCGGTCGGCCGCCAGGAGGTCACGAACCACTGCCGCCGCCGCGTCGAGCGCCGTGGCGGTGTGCCACCGTGCGTGGTCGCGGTCGCCGGCGTCGTTGGCGAGGCCACGCACGATCGCGCAGGGCACCGCCGCGAGCCGGCAGGCCAACGCCACGGCGAACCCCTCCATGTCTTCGGCTTCGGCGGTCGGGTATGCCGCGCGGCGGAGCGACGCTTCTTCCATGGACGCCGAGGCCGCGGCGACGGTGAGGAGCGTCGCCGCCCGGGG
The DNA here is from genome assembly GCA_046086245.1 of Planctomycetaceae bacterium. Lineage (GTDB taxonomy): Bacteria > Planctomycetota > Planctomycetia > Pirellulales > UBA1268 > F1-20-MAGs016. Next base: position 2,917 of record JBJSXB010000061.1, read on the forward strand.
TACGGTGGCATTCGCAGGGCTGCCGCACCGGATCGAGTCACCGACCGCCGTCGGGCTGCCGGCGGGTTCGCCGGGCCAGTGCGGCCAGCCGAGTGCCGCCGCCGATACGAATTCCGTGCCGGAGCCGACACCGATCCCGTGGCAGGTGACGGCATCGAATACCGCCGCCGAGCCGAGCGGCAGCCGGTCGGTGAAGCGCCCCGCGATCCCGACGAGGATCACGCGTCGCGGGCGGTGAAACGCCAGCAGATGGGCGGCCCGCGCGGCCGCCGCCGCGATCCCGAAGCCGCACAACTCGATCCATACCTCGGCCTCGCGCAGTCTCGGTGCGAGCAGACCGCGTTCGAGATCGGTGGGGATGAGGACGAGCGGTCGTGCCATCGGGATACGAGCCTGGGCGAAGGCGATGGGGGGCGCGCGGGAGCCATTCCGCCAGGCACAGTGTAGGCCTCCCGAGCGATGACGGCCGCGAGGCGCCGCCGGCGAGCGACTCGCCACCCGCACCGCCGTCGTCCTCACTCGCCCGGCATGTTGATCCGGTCGGAGACGTGATAGAGCGGCCGGCGCTTGGTTTCGGTGAACGTGCTCCCGAGATAGAGCCCGATGACACCGAGCTGCATGAAGAGAATGCCGAAGAAGAAGCTCATCAGGACCGACACCCGCGCCCATCCGGGGACGTCGATGGTGCGGAACAAGGCGGTCTGGATGAACACGTACAGCGCGTAGAAGAAACTGACTCCGGCCAGCCACGCCCCGAATTGCACCGACAGCACCAGCGGGCGGGTGCTGCTGCCGACGATGTTCTGCAGTGCGAACAGCAGCAGTTTCCGCAGGCTGTAGGAACTCGTGCCCGCGAAACGGACGTCGTGGGGAAAGTCGATCGTCGTCCAGCGGAATCCGATCTGGCTCATGATCATCACGAACGAGCGGTTGCGCTCGCGGTATTCGCGGAAGGCCACGATCGCATCCTGGCTGCTGATCGAGAAATTACCGATCGCGCGATCGACCTTGACCCCGGTGAGCCAGGTCAACAGCATCCCGAACAGGTCGCCGGGCAGGGTCTTCGCCCATGAGTCGGTGCGGTCCTTACGCCGCGCGAAGACGATATCGAATCCCTCCTGGGTCTTCTTGTGGAGGAGCGGAATCGCCTCCGGCTTGTCTTGCAGGTCGCAGTCCATCACCACGACCCAGCGCCCCGACGCGTGATCGAGTCCGGCGGTGATCGCGTAATGCTGGCCGAAGTTGCGGCTCAGGCGGATCCCCCGGACCCGGGGATCCTCACGGCACAGGGTGGAAATGACATCCCAGTCGCGGCTCGGGCTGCGGTCGTCGACGAAGACGATCTCGTAGTCGTCGGTGATCGCGCCGAGCACGGCGGAAACCCGCCGGTGCAACTCCGGGATGCACTCGGCGCAGCGGTACGCCGGCGTGACGACCGAAATGTACGGCGGCTTGTCGGTCATCGGGGTGGCCGGCTGGGGCGGCGGTGCCGGAGGACGAATGGATGGGAATCCCCCACGGGCCCGTCGCCATCGGGAGGGGGAGCGTCGTGACGCCCCCACGAAACGGCTTTCGGGTCTCTGCCCGCGTCCGCAGGCTATCCGACCGGTCGCCGGCCCTTCAAGAACGGGTCGATCGCCGCGGCGATGGTGTCATCGAGGCCGAGGGTGGTCGCCGACGGGCGACCCATCGAAACGGAACTCCGGCATCGCTCCACACTCGGTGCCTGCCACGGCGGCGGTTGAGTCGCGACGGTCCAGCGGCGCTTCTCGCGCTCCGATCGTCGCCGTGGTCATGACGAGGCCCACAGGCCGTTCTCGCCCGCGCCGCCGCCCTCCGCCGGGAACGGCGGGCGGAGTAGGATCGGATGGCGTGTCCGACGCGCGCCGTGCGAACCCCGCCGGCGGCCGACACTCCCGGGTCACGCGCGAAGGGCTGCCGTGACGGTGCCATCTCTGCTCTCGATGGAAGGGATCACCAAGGCGTACCCGGGCGTCTGCGCGCTGGCGGGGGTCGATCTGCAGTTGTCGGCCGGCGAGGTGCTCGCCCTGCTCGGCGAGAATGGTGCCGGCAAGAGCACCCTCATGAAGATCCTCGGCGGCGCCGTGCGCCCCGACGGTGGCCGGATCCTGATCGACGGCGTCCCGCGGACGATCCGCAGCCCGCAGGACGCGCTCCGTGCCGGGGTGGCGGTGATCCATCAGGAGTTCAACCTCGTCCCGGCGCTCGGGGCCGCCGACAACATCTTTCTCGGCCAGGAGATCGCCCGTGGGCCCGTCGGCCTCGGCTGGATCGACCGGCCGAGCGAACGCCGCCGCGCCGAACAACTGCTCCGCCGCCTGGGGGCCGATTTCGCGGTCGACGTGCCCTGCCGCTCGCTCTCGGTCGCACGTCAGCAAATCGTGGAGATCGCCAAGGCGCTCGCGGCCGGCGCACGGATTTTGGTGATGGACGAGCCGAGCGCGGCGCTCACCGCCCCCGAGGTGACGGCGCTGCACGGGGTGATCCGCGACCTGCGTCGCGCGGGCACGGGCATCGTCTACGTCAGCCACCGTCTCGAGGAGATCGCCGCCGTCTGCGACCGAGTCGCCGTCCTCCGCGATGGCCGCAACGCCGGCGGAGCGCCGGTGGCGGAGATCGACCGGCGTGGACTGATCCGGATGATGGTCGGACGCGAACTCGTCGAGGAGTACCCGAGGCGCGCCGCGCGGCCCGGCCCGGTGCGCCTGGTCGTGGACGGGCTGTCGCGTGGCAACGCCGTGCGCGACGTCTCGTTCGACGCCCGGGGAGGCGAGATGCTCGCGCTCACCGGACTGGTCGGTTCGGGACGCACCGAGGTCCTGCGCCTGCTGTTCGGTGCCGACCGCAAGGACTCGGGATCGATCCGGATCGACGGGAGGGCGATCGCGCCGCGGTCGCCGCGGGCGGCGATCGCGCACGGCATCGGACTGCTGCCCGAAGACCGCAAACTCCAGGGGCTCGTGCTCGGCCTCTCGGTCCGCGACAACTTTTCGCTTCCGAGCCTGGCGCGGTGGTCGCGCGTGGGGATCGTGCGGCGCGCCGAGGAGCGGCGTGCCTGTGCCGCGGCGATCGACGGCCTGCGGATCCGAACACCCCGGCAGGAAACCCCGATCCGCGGGCTGTCGGGCGGCAACCAGCAGAAGGTGGTGCTCGCCAAGTGGCTCGCCCGGCAGTGCGACGTGCTGCTGTTCGACGAACCGACTCGGGGCGTGGACGTGGGCGCGAAAGCCGAGATCTATCACCTCATGAACGACCAGGTGGCCGCGGGCAAGGTCGTCGTGATGGTGAGTTCGGACCTCCCGGAGGTGCTCGGGATGGCGGATCGGATCCTCGTCATGCACGATGGTCGGATCGTCGGCGGCATCGACGATCCGACGCACGCGACGCAGGAAACGATCATGGAGTTGGCCGTCCGATGATCTCGTCGCCCGATCCATCGTCCGCCCCGCGCGACGCCGGCGGCCCGAGGCGGCCATGGGCCGCACGCCCACTGCGGCAGCGACTCCACGACGTGGGAATGACGTGGGTGCTGCTCGCGCTGTGCGCGTTGTTCAGCATGCTGACGTGGCGGGAGCAGCAGCCGACGGGGGTGGCGGCGGCGCGCGGTGTGGCCGACGACATCCGCGCCGCCGGGCCGTCGCCGCGCGTGCTCGTCGCCGTCCGCAACCACCCCGAAGACGCCGCCTACGCCGACGTGCTGGCAACGCTGCTGCGCGGGCGGGGGGCGACCGTGGTCGGCGTCGTGAAAGGGGAACCGAGGGACATCCGCCGGGCACTGCTGGCGGAAGCCGAGGCTGGGCGGCAGCTCGACGTGGTCGCCGGGAGTGCCGTGAGCGCCGGATGGTCCCTGCTGGCCGACGTGGCCGGCGAGTTCCCCGCGCTCGGGGGTCCGCGCGTCGTCCGGCCGCGACCCTACTCCTGGCCCGATTTCCTCAAGGCCGACAATCTCCTCAACATCGCCAATCAGATCGCGGTGATCGCCATCCTCGCCGTCGGCATGACGCTGGTGATCGTCACCGGCGGCATCGATCTGTCGGCCGGTAGCCTGATCGCCCTGTCGTCGGTGGTGACCGCATTGATCGTGCGCGACGGTGCCGGCGGCGTGGAGGCGGGGGCCCTGGGGATGACGCTGGCGGGCCTCGGAGGGGTCGCGGTCGGATCGCTCGCCGGGGCGCTGTCGGGCGGGCTGATCGTCGCCTTCGGCATCCCGCCCTTCATCGCCACGCTGGCGATGATGCTGGTGGCCGGTGGCGGGGCCTCGATCCTCGCCGAAGGACAGAGTGTCTACCAGTTGCCCGACGCGTTCACATGGCTTGGCCGGGGCGCCGATCTCGGCCTCCCCAACGCCGTGCTGCTCGTGCTCGTGCTCTATGCGACCGCCCAGTTCGTCATGACCCGGATGACCCTCGGGCGATGGCTGCTCGCCGTGGGGGGCAATCGGGAGGCGGCACGGCTTTCCGGTGTGCCGGTGGCGGCCACGCTGCTGGCCGCCTATGTCCTCTCGGGGGCACTGGCCGGCCTCGGGGGCGTGGTGATGGCTTCACAACTCAAGAGTGGCTCGCCCAACTTCGGGCAGATGTACGAACTGTACGTGATCGCCGCCGTGGTCGTCGGGGGCACGAGCCTCGCCGGTGGCGAGGGGAGCATGGTCGGCACGCTCGTGGGCGCGTTGATCATCGCCGTGATCCAAAACGGCATGAACCTCGTCGGTATCGAGAGCTACACGCAGCGCTTCGTCCTCGGTGCCGTGATCCTCGCCGCCGTGCTCCTCGACCGCCTCCGCCGCCGCTGATCGTGGCCCCAGGCCGGCGCCCCCATGGCCGAGCGGGGCGTCATGAGCCGATCGAGCGGTCGCCCGCCCGAAAGCGGATCAGGGTGAGCGCGAGGCGCGCACCGCGGGTCGACGATCCCGGGGCGTGGACCCGATCGCGTTCGATCCGGAATACCCCGTCGACGCCGTCGTGCCGACCGAGAAACCGGCCCCGCTCGAATCGTGAGCGGCAGGACGGCAATCCGCCGTCAGAACTGCTTCGGCCACTTGCGCGTCGGCGCCGCGAGCTGCGGGGCTTCGATTCCCACGGCCTTCAGCCTCCCGAGCCACGCCGCGCGGTCGAGGCCGGTCGTGACTTTGTCGGTGGCCGAGTCGATGAGGAAATAACCGGGCGCATGATCGGGGTGGGGGGGCAGATCCGGCTTGGGATCGATTCGGCCGAAAATGTGGTTGCCCTCGTTGCCGAGTTCGACGACGTGCGGGCCGGCGACGGCCGCGTCGAAGTTCACCCCCTTCTTCTCCAAGCACGCCTCGAAGCGATTCGCGAAGAAGATCGTATAGCCGTTGGGCAGGAAGTCGGTGTGGTGGGCATAGACGGTCTTCGATCGTTCGTCGGGCCGCCCGGAGCCGTCCTTGAAGACGGCGCGAACCTCGACGAGCAGGGCGTGGTCGGCGCGCTCGATGCGGAGATGGCGGTCGGCGACCCCTTCGTCGATGACCGCGAATGCGTGGGTGATCCGGGCGCTGCGTGGGGGTGGCTCGTCGCCGGCCGGAGCATCGCGTCGTTCGCCGCCTTGCCGGTCGTCGGCGACCACTCGCTCGAGCGGAATCTTCGTGCCCTCCCACTCGATCGACAGGCCGTTGGCATCCGCGCGGATCGTGAACGGCTTGCCGGGATGCTCCTCCGCGGTGTCGATCCAGGTGCCGACGAGGGCCGCAACGCCGGGGTCCTCGCGGGAATGCATGTCGCCACCGACCGCGTTGCCCGGCGCCGTTTCCGCGGTGCCCGCGGGGATCGCGTCGGGGTCGTCGGCGACGGCCGTCGGCGGAATGAGGGTGACGGCCATCATCGCTCCCGTGGCCAGCAGCATCCGCCCGGCACGCGCCAGTCGTTCGATCACATCGTTCATCCGCGACGACCTCCGGCGTGGGGGGGACATGAAACGTCCATCGCGAGGGTACCGCCGGGAAGTGTATCGAGAAAGTGTTGCATGCGGCGATCGCCGTCCGGGGTGCCGGCGAGGAGTGCCCATTGGTCGCGCACGTGCGCGAGGGCGGTGAGCGAGCGCGGTGGCATGCGCTCGACGGGCGCCAGTTCGATCTCCGCGATCTCGACACCGAGTGACCGGGTGTCGATACGATCGGGGCTGGCGACGGCCTCACGGCAATCGATCGCCAGACGCAGCAGCGCCCCGGCGGCCACCGGGATCGTCGTCTCGAAGAAGTGGTCGTAGGGTGGCAGCACCCAATGATCGACGTCGCATGCGACACCGTCGGCCAGGATCCGTAGCCCATCCACTTGCGAGGGGCGCAGATGGCTGCCGACACGGAGCCGCAAGCCGAGCGGGCGGTGTCTTGCGATCCGCAGGTCGAGGGTCGCTTGGGCGCCGGGGCCGATCCACCGGGTGCGGCGGCGGCCGTTGACCTCGGCCGGGTGCCAACCCGTGCCGACCAGCCCGTCTCCCATGTCGACCAGCACCGCAGCGGGCGGATCGACGACGCGCGCCAGGCCGCGCGCGGCGGCCACCGCGAGCCGGTCCGCGTCGCCGCCGCGTGCTGCGGCGCGGGCACGCGCGGCGGCGACCAGCCGCCGGTCGATCGCGGTGCAGCGCTCGGCGAGGACACGCGCGTCGGCCGTCAGCGGCTCCGTGGCGGCATGGACGTTGTGGGCCTGCAGCGCGGTCGGCGGCGGCCATCCGAGCGCGGCGACGAGATCGTGGAGCGACGCATCGAACGCCTCCACGAAGCCGACGACGTCGATCGCCGCGAGCCGTTGGTCGAGAAGGGCCACGAGCGGCTCGGGGACGGGGGCGGCGCGGGCGCACGCGGCGCGCACCTCGTCGAGGAGCGGCTGGCCGAACGCGAGATGGCAGGCCACGGCGTTCCCGAACGCGGCGGCGCCCGGGAGGGAAAGGAACGTCGCGAAACCCGATCGCGCGGCGTCGCGGAGCCGACGGTAGCGGTCGCCGCGGGCGGCGACCAGGTCGTCGTCCCAGCGCGTGATCATCCTCCATTCCGACCACAGGCGCTCCACCGGGTCGCGAAGAAAGATCACGTCCACGGCGTTGCCGAGCAGTGTCTTCCAGTCGTGGACGCCGAACGGGTCGTGGATGAACTCCGCGCGGAGCAGGGCCGCGATCCGCTCGACGCCATTCGGGTCGGGCGTGCCGACGAGTCGTTCGATCGCGGCGGTGCGCTCGGGGGCCGTCGTCCCCTCGAGAAACTTGAGGAGCGTCGTGCCGGCGCACTTGTGAACGTGGTGGAAGACCACGCGAGGCAGCATGCTCGATCGTCTCCGCCGGCCAAGATACCGCCGCCGGCGTGCGCATCGCGACGGTGAGTCCTGGCTGCCGCGCGCGGCGGTCGGGCGCCACGTCGGCGGAAGGGCACGCGTGCGGCGATCTATTTGAGGACCGTCTTCGTCGCCG
>JBJSXB010000062.1:0-2988 GCA_046086245.1 Planctomycetaceae bacterium
CCCTCCAACTGCGCGAGCCGGCGCCGCGCTTCCTCCAACCGCAGATCGATGTTCCCCACCTGGTTGGGATCGAGGACGGTACCTGGTCGGCTCGACACGTCGGCGAACGACGACGAGGGCAGACGCTGGCCGATGTTCCCCGCCTGAGCCGGATCGAGCACCGGGTCGGGAAATCCCGATGACGTCACCCGTTGGGCGAGACGCTCGCGGACCGGCCAGAGTTCGGGAACCGCCGGCACGCCGTCCACCGTCGGAGGGACGATCCCGGCCCCGCCGATGACGCCCCGCGGGTCCTCGGCGGCAACCGACGCCCCGCAGGCGAAGGCAGCCGCCAGCGCGATCGGGAGGCATCCGGGGAAACGGCGGGTGGGGCGACGGACGACCACCGCGATCGGGCTCCCGGAGTCGGGGACTTCGAACCCCTCCTCCATCGGCATTCCCACCCTATCCGGACAAGTCACCGGCACACGGCAAGCATCGCCCCGTTCCGCCCGTCCACCCAGTGTTCCCAGGCCCCGTGAGAGACGGGGGAGTGGGGAATCGGCGGGTTCTCCCGGCCGCTCACAGCGACTCGAGATAGGCGACCAGGTCGGCCACCTCGTCGGGCGCCAGCGGCGCCTCGCCGCTGACCTTGTCGGGTCCGTGATAACGGGTCAGCACGTCGGCGAGCGACCGCGCCTTCCCGTGGTGCAGCAGCCGCGTCTTGCGGAACACGGCGCGCAGCGACGGCGGGCTGAAGGTCGGATAACGATCCTCCGCGCGTCCCAGCCCGACGTCGAACGTTTCGGCGCTGGTCAGGTATTCGCCGTCGTGACAGGTCGCGCAGGCAACGCGCCGGCTGCCGAACAGTTCGCGCCCCCGGGCCGCCGCCTCGGCGCGGCGGCCTGCGGTCTCGCGGAACGGGCTGGGCGGCGGATGCAGTGATCCGAGATAGGCGGCCAGTGCCGCCACGTCGTCGGCCGTCGGGCGCGGCCCCTGCATCGACTCGACGAGCGACTTCGCCAGCGACTCGTGGAGGTCGGTCTGCCAGCCGTGCCAGGTCCACGGCCCGGTCGCGTTCACCCCCCACAGCGGCAGCACCGTCTTGTAGGTGCCGATCGAGCCGTCGTTGCGCGTGTCGAAGGTGATCGTGCTCGAACCGCCTTCGTAATGGCAGGTATGGCAGGAGTACCACTGGTCGAGGCTCCGCCGCGCGTCGTGGAAGATCGCTTCGCCGCGGCGGGCGAGCCGCGCGCCAGGATCGTCCGGCTCGCGCGCGACCGGGATCGTCGCCACGACCGCGGCCGCGGCGACGTCGATCGCCAGCACCGCATCGGACAGGCCGTCGGCGACCCACAGGCGGCCGCCGTCGGGCGCCCACGCCATGCCCAACGGGCGCTCCCCGGCGTCGATCCGTGCGAAACGATCGCCGTCGGCTGCCAGACGCGGATCCATCACCTCCAGGCCGCTGATTTGTGTCCAGGGGAGATCGGCGGTCGCCAGCCGCAGGATCTCGTGCGTGCCGCCGGCCGAGACCAGCACGTGTGCGCCGTCGCCAGTCACCTCGACCCCGAGCACGTCGCCCACCGCCCGACCGGAAACGTCGAGCGTGAGCCCGTCGAGCCCTCCCCCGTCGCCGTCGGCCGGAAGCCGCCAACGGCCGAGGCGGCTCCCCGTCACCCAGCCGCGGCGGATGTTGCCCGGCGAGGGATGGCTACCGCCGTCGTAGGTCCAGGCGAAGTAGACCGCGCGGCCATCGGGTGCGAACGCCAACTCGCCGAGATTGAGCCCCTTGAACGGGGCACGGTCGCGCACCGCGAGCGTCGTCGCATCGACCAGCACGATCGCCGCGCCGTCCGAACACGCCACCGCGACGGTGCCGCCGTCGGGTGAGACGGCGACGAAGCGCGGCAGGCGGCCCACGTCGATCGTCGCCTCCACCCTGCCGGCCGCCACGTCGATCACCGCCAGCCGCCCGGCCGCCGACAGGGGGACGTAGGCCCGCGTGCCGTCGGCAGAGACGGTGACGTGCCAGGGTTCGAATCCGGGATGGATCCGCGCGCGTTCCACGAGCCGGCCGCCTTCGACGGCGAGCAGCACCACGTCGCCCGCCTCGCGCACCGCCGCCACGACCGTGCCCGGCGCCGCCACCGCTACGGCCGTGGGCCGCGCGCCGACGGCGATCTCGTCGACCGCCCCGGCCCGGGGATCGATCAGTGTGAGCGAGCCGGCCGCCGCGTTGGCGGTGACCAGCAGGCCGTCGGGGAGGCAGGCGACGTCCACCGGAGTGCGGTAGCCTCCGGAAGACGGGGCCGCTGCGGCGGCCGTGCCGATGACGACCAGCGCGACGAGCACCATCCCGCCGATCGCACGCGGCCAGCGGGGGCGCGGTCGATGCACCATCTCAACTCCTCCCGGGTATCGCTCGGCCGCGGCCGAGGGCGTCATGCACCTGTCGCGGCAAACCCTCGATCAACCGCACGCGTGCCGGATCGAGCACCGTGTCGAGTACCGTCGCGACGAGATCGGGAATCGTCACCGGATCGGACGCGGGCGAGCCCCCGTCGCGACTCGACCGGCCGATCACCTGGCCGCCGGCGTAACCTCCGCCGTAGAGCAGGAGCGGGGCGAGGCCCCCCCAGTGATCGCGCCCGCCGCCGCCGTTGACCTGGGGCGTCCGCCCCATTTCTCCACAGCAGACCAGCAAGACGCGGTCGCGCAGGCCGCGGGACTCGAGATCGTCGATCAGCGTCGCCACGGCGTGGTCGAACGGCGCGCCGACATAGTCCATGCCGACGTCCATCGGGGCGTTGTTGACGTCGGCGTGCATGTCCCACACGAAGCTGGTCGTCACGGTGACGACCCCGCAGCCCCGCTCGGCCAGGCGGCGTGCGAGCAGCAGAAGCCTCCCGAGCGAGCGACCATGATCGACGTAGTGGCGGTGGTTCTTCCAGCGCGGATCGATCCACGCCACGTTGAAGCGCGAGGCGGTGTCGTAGCGATCGACCA
>JBJSXB010000063.1:0-6182 GCA_046086245.1 Planctomycetaceae bacterium
GCGGGCCGCCAGCCGGCCGAGGAAGAATGCCATCTGCTCGGCGAGGAACCGGTCGTATTTCGCGAATGCCAGCAGGCCGTCGCGATCGCCGGCATGGGACAGGTTGTGGTGGGTCGCGCCGAGGCCGAGCTTGAGCGGGAAGGTGTCGCTGATCCCCATCCCGTCTTCACGGCTGAGCATGAACGTCACCGACCGGGTGATGTCGGCCGCGAACGCCAGCGCGACGAGGTCGAACATCGTCCGGTAGTAGCGGGCCGGGTCGCCGTCGGTCGTGGCGTCGAGATCGAGCGTCGCCCGGTCCGGAGCGACCAGCGGCACGTCGAGCCAGCGTTCCGCCGCCTCGAGCCGCTCCTCCATCTCGCGCAGGCTCGACAGGTAGGTGTCCATCGTCTGCCGGTCGGTGTGGCCGAGCCCGCCGGCAAACGACCGCGCCTCGCCGAGGACCGCGTCGACCAGCGACATCTTCCGGCGCAGGCCGGCGCGGCGCCGGTCGCGGGCCTCCCCGCCTGCGGAAAACAGCCGCTCGAACACGCGCCGCGGGTCGTTCTCGGCGGGGATCGGCTTCCCCTCCTGGTCGTACGACAGGGTGCTGGTGCGCGACATGAACCCGACGCCGGCATCGATCGACAGCACCAGCGACGGCTGCCGGCAGAAGCGCTTCGTGTGCAGCGCCACCGTCTGGTCGAGCGACACGCTGTTGAACGATCCGGGCGCAGGCGCCTGCAACGGCGCACCGGTGAGCCACATGTCGGAGCAGATGTGCGAGTCGGCCTTCGGCCCATTGCCGTGGGAGAGTCCGCCGAAGAAGCTCATCCGGTCGGCGAACGGCGCGAGAGGCTCGGTGGACCTACCGAGGACGAGGCGTCCGTCGGCACCGGTCCGCGGAAACCAGAACCACTCGTCGATGCCCAGTTCCGGTCGCGGCAGGGCCATGCCGTTGGCGGTGTAGACCGCACAGAAGCGGCGCGGTGGCCCTGCCGCCGTGTCGTCCCCCATCGCCTCGAGCCGCGGCAGCACCAGCGCCGTTCCCGCCAGCCCCCGGAGCACCGCGCGGCGGTCGATCCGGCGGGCGGCGACGGCGCGGCGGCGGGTGGGATGCGTCATGGAGCGACTCATTTGGAGAGGAACGACTCGTCGGCGATCGCCGCGTGGAGGGCGTCACGCACGCCCGCCCCCCGCGCTCGCAGCGCGACAGCCGTCTGCCGCAGCCGGACGAGATCCGCGCCCGACGGCGGGCGGCCGCAGCCGTAGGTCACGAGGCGGCGGAGGAACTCCGCCACGACGTCGTCCAACAGCGTCGTCCGCACATGATCCCGGAATTCGGCGAAGTCGGCCACCGCGGTGCCGTCGGGCAGCCGCGCGGAAGCGTCGAAGGGATCGGTCCGCGGCAGTCCCGCCGCGTCGAAAGCCTCGAAGGGCAGGCCCCAGGGGTCGATCCCCTCGTGGCACTGCGCGCACCCCGTGGCCGAACGGTGCACCTCGAGACGCTCTCGCAGCGGCAGTTTCGCGAGGTCGTCGAGCTTGGGGACGTTCGGCGGTGGATCGGCGGGCGGCCGTCCGACGATCGAACGGGCGAACCAGGCGCCGCGCTTCACCGGGTTCGGCTCCCGGCCATCGGAAAGTCCGGCGAGGACCGCCGGCAACGTGAGCAGGCCGCCGGGGCCAACGCCTGCCATCCGCACCGGCACGAAGTCGAAGCCGCTCTCCACCGCGTCGCCCTGGCCGTAGTAATCGGCGACCACCTCGTTCACGACCACCTCCTCCGACGCGACCAGGGCGGCGATCGGGGCGTTGCCGCGTACCAGGTGCTCGAACCACCGCGCGGGCTCCTCACGGAGCGACGGCTTGGCGTGCGCGGTGAGCCGCGGATGACGCTCACGGTCGGTCTCGACGACATCGAAGCGTGCCAGCCCGAGCCACTCGGCGACGAAGACGTCGACGCAGCGCGCGAACCTGGGATCGTCGACGAGCCGATCGACCTCGGCGTGAAGGCGCGCGTGGAGCGTGCCTTCGGCGGCAAGCGCCAGCAGCCGCGCGTCGGGAGGCGCATTCCAGAGAAAATAGGAGAGCTTCGAGGCCAGCTCCCAGGCATCGAGCGGCTCCGCCTCCGGGCCCGCACTCGACTCCACCAGGAACGAGAACTGCGGCGCCGCGAGGACAGCGAGCAGGCCGTCGCGCAGCGCCCCGTCGAACCCCGCCCCGGCGGCGCGCGCCGCGCGCCACACGCGCACCGCCGCCTCCACCTCCGCACCGGTCACCGGTCGACGAAACGCGCGCCCCGCGAACGCAGTGAGGATCGCCCGGGCGCGATCCTCCGGATCGGCGGCATCGGCCCCGGGCACGTCGTGGATGGCGCGGTGCGACGCGGGCGGCCACCGTTCGAACCACGGTCCCTCGAACTCCACGCTCCGCACGAGGAGCCGCGGCATGTCGCGGTCGGCGGTGTATTCGCTGCGCACGGCGATCTCGCGGATCCCGGCGAGATAGTTGGGGTTGTCGGCCTCCACGTCCGGATCGGGAAAATTGCCGATCGCCCCCTCGAAGACGTGATCGGCCACCGCGATGGCCTCCACCGTCTGCGGCCGACCCACCGGGGCGAGCGTGCTGCCGCAGTCGCGGCGCAACCCGAGATGGACCCCGAGTCTCGGGCGTCGGGCCTCGAACGCGGCGAACCGTGCCGCCAGCGCGTCGCCCGCGCCGAGCGGCACGAGCGTCATTCCGGCGATCGGCTCGGCGCCGGCCGACACCGCCCGCAGCGTCACCGGCCCTGCCGGCAGCCTGACGACGACGAAGCCGGGCTGGTACCACGGGGCGGCGAAATGACGATCATCGCCGCCGGCGTTCACGTCGAGGACGAGCTCCTTGGCCTCAACCGGTGGCGTGCCGTCGGTGGCGAGGGATCGCGGCAGCGCCCCCGCCAGGTGCACCTCGACGAGCCACGCCCCCGCCGTCGGGAGCGTGCACGCCCAGGTGCCCGGAATCGCGCCGGCCGTCGCCGTCACCGCCTGGGCGCGCGGTCCGGTGGCACTGGCATCGGCCCCCACAAGCAAGCCGTCATCCACGCGCGCCGCTCGCACCACGACGCGGAACCGGCCGCGGCGCGGCAGCTCGCGCACGGCGATCTTGAGATTGGGCAGCGGCCCATATTTGCTCGCATCGCCCAGAAAGCGAGCGCCGGGTATCGAGGGGCGCAGGAGGATGCCGGCGGCCACCATCTCGGCGTTGCGGCCACGGGGATCGACGATGCGCCGCACGTCGTCGCCGTCGGAGCCGCGCAGACAGGCGAACACGGCATGATGGATCCCGGAAAACTCGCGCCACGCGCGGACGGTGTCGTTGCCCTGGTAGCCCTCGATGAAACGGAACTGCCGCGGGAGTGGACGCGCCGCGCAGGCGAACGGCTTGTCGGGTGGTGGCTCGGTGACCAGCACGTCGGCGGCAGGCACGAGCTGGCTGATGTGGCCGAGCACGAGCGCTTCGGTCGTCGGCATCGGGTTCACGCCCGTGCCGAACTCGACGCGGAAGCGCTGGATGCGCGGCGGCGCGTCCGGATCGACGAGGGCCGCGTCGAGGGCGCGCTCGGCCGCGGCGAGAAACGCCTCGACATGAAGCGCGGAAACCTCCGTCGCTGCCACTTGGTTGGTGAAGCCGTCGCGCGACACCGCGTCGGGGGGCAGGCCGGTGGTGACGTCGTCGTCGATGCCGAGCAGATCGGTGAGGGTGTTTCGGAGTTGCGCCACCGTGAGCCGCCGTGTCGTCCCTTCCCGCGGTCCGGGTCGTGCCTTCGCGGCGGCGAGCCCGTCAGCCACCCATTCCGCGAGCGCCCGTCGCGCGGCGGGCTCCGGTTGCGGGGCGTCCTCCGGCGGCATCGTCCCCCGCGCCAGCACCCGTTCGATCCGTTCCCAGAGACCGATCGCGGCGGCGTCGGGCAGGGGGTCGATGGTGTCGAGACGCACGCCCGACTCCTGCGCGTCGGCACCGTGGCACGGGCCACATGACGCGGCGAGGATCGGCCGCACCGTCGCGTCGAACCTACCGCCGAGCTCCGCGTCGCCGTCGCCGGCGGCGATCACGCGGGCGCACCACCAGAGGCACGGTCCGGCGACGAGCGTGGCAAGCGTGCGCGTGAGCTGGGGTCGGTGACGGCGACTCGGAGCAGCGGCTTTCACGCGGTATCAACCCCTGGCGGTGGGCGACGGCCCATCGCGCGGCACGAGGAAGCCGAGGTGATGCGACGCGTGGACGAGCATCAGATCCTCGTACGCCGCCCGATCGAGACGATCGAATGCCGGATGCGCGTGGTACGGACCGACGTGCTCGCGGAAGGCGTCCACCTCGGTGCGGAACCGGGCCACCGCGGCCGCGTCATCGGCGTCGGCGGGCACGTGCGGTTGCCACCACGACGGCGCGGGAATGCCGGCGGGAATCCAGCGCCAGGCGCGCATCGCCGGCAGGGCGGCGCTCCGAGCCGCCATCCGCATCACCCAGGGCATCCGCTTGGTCGAACCGGCGACCGCGACCCGCAGCCCCGCCCCGACGTGGTCGAGCGCCTGCGCGAGCGACCAGCGGCCGGCACGCTGGTAGCCGCCGTGGGCGAGCCGGTCGGCGTCGGCGAGGAGGTCGTCCCAGGAGCGGAAGTCGAGCCGCCGGCGCCGGACGGTGGAAGCGGGCATGCGTCACCTCCTCGATGGGTCGGCCGTCGCGTTCCCCGCGCCGGGTCGGGAGTGATGGGAGTGAAAACGAAGCCAGCCGTGTCGGCAGCCACGATGATGCGTGGCCGGGTTCCTTCCGTGGACTTCGGTCATTTGATCACCCTCCGATGAAACGCAACGGCTCCTGGAACATGTACGCATGGTCCCCGACGGTCTCGACCGGCACGTGGAACGTGCATGTGCGACACGGTCCAGGCAGGCTCCCGCCCTCCGTTTCCGACCAGAGCTTCCGAAGCCTGGGAGCGTTGCAGATCTCCGCCAGCGACTGCCTGCCGATGTTGCCCAGAGCGAAGTCGGAGTGCGCATCGTGATCGCAGCAGGGGCAGTAGCTCACGTCGCCGTTGACGAACACCTGGAAAGCGACGATCGGGATCAGGCACTGTCGGGTATTTTCCCGAGCCGGAAGCCATTCTGCCCCCGTCGGCAGATGTGTGTCGACGTCGAAAAAACCACCCCAGTTGGAGTACCGAGCGGTCGCTGACGACACGGATACGGTGTCGCCGAAGGTGGCCCGAACCCACTCCCTGACTTCGCGGTCGTCCCGCGGTCGCAAGACCCGAGGGGCGAGCGTCAGCTTCTCCGGGCGATCACAGGCGTCGATGAGCGCCTTCACCGACCGCACGACGCGGTCGTGGTCGTCTCGCCGGGTCAACGCTCGATGCTCCTCGGCGTCGATTCCATAGATGGAGATCTGTACCTTGCACAATTTCCGGAGCATGGTGGCGAGTTCGGCCGGCGCGAACCGGTCGGCATGGGTCGCGTTGGTCGTGATGCTCACTCCGCGAATCGCGGGGCAGGCCGTCGCCCGATCGATCCGCTCGGAAAGGAAGCGATCGAGAAACACCTCACCCACCATCGGCGTCAGTGAAAGAAATCCTCCGCCGATCTCCGCGTACTCACCGAGCACGCGATCGAACAACTCCATCGTCATGACGTGCTTGTCGCGTCCATGCCGGGAGTACGGGCAAATGATGCAATCATTGTTGCAGATATTGACCGTTTCGCAGATCAGCATGACCGGACGGTACCGGCCGCCGTGCGAGAGTCGACGGTTGAGTCGTGGCGCACCGAGGACGGAATGTCGAGCGAGCGGATGATCGCGGCGGATCGGCTCGAGGGACGAAAGGCAGTTCGCGTACAAGTGCTTCAGCCTCGTCAAGGCGCTGCGAACACCGACTGACAACGAGCTTGTGTGGGGCATGGCTCTCGTTCTCACTCCGCGTATACCGGCTCACTCCGGTCGTACTGGCATGATGGTGGGTCACTGCCACGAGTGGCCCGCGAACGCCGGTAGGCGGATCAGTGCCCCGGCGACACGTGTCGGCTGCCGGTGCGCTCGAAGCGGGCCAACGATCGCACGCACTCCGGCAGTGGTCCCGCATCAGGGAGACGCCAAGGCACCAGCGAAATGAACCTGCGGAGTGTATCTTGGGTCCAGGTCGACTCACAGCGGTACCGTCCGCCCGCCCA
>JBJSXB010000064.1:0-6841 GCA_046086245.1 Planctomycetaceae bacterium
CCAAATCGTCGCGCCAGCGGAGGCGAGGCGATTCACCAGGCCGGCGGCATCGACGGCATGATCGATGGCCGCGGCCCCGCGGACCCCCAGGAGTCGGGCACCGAGCGGACCCAGCGTGCGTCCGAGCGGGTCGTCGGGGCCGAGCGACGACACGAGCACGTCGTCGCGGTTGACCAGGCAGGCGCCGTCGAACGCCTCGGCCGCCGCCGCAAGCGCGGGGCCGTCGATG
Organism: Planctomycetaceae bacterium; assembly: GCA_046086245.1. Lineage (GTDB taxonomy): Bacteria > Planctomycetota > Planctomycetia > Pirellulales > UBA1268 > F1-20-MAGs016. Next base: position 230 of record JBJSXB010000064.1, read on the forward strand.
TCCCCCTCCGGGACCACGACCCCTTCCGTCGCCGCGTCTCCGCGGCGATCGGCCCCGTCGGCGAGTCGCGCCCGCACGGAACGGGCGGCGAGTTCCTGGAGGGCCAGGCGGGCGGCATCGGGCGACGTGCCCATCGGTAGCGGCGTGCCGAAGGTGAGCGTGATCGGCCGCGCCCATCGGCTGCTCCGCTTCCGCCCGAAGAACCTTCCCTCGGCGAACGAGAAGCGACTTCCCCACAGCCCGTCGATCGCCAGTGGCTGAATTGGCGACTCGACGCGCTCGAGCAACCACCCGAGGCCCCGTTTGAACCCGAGAAGCTGTCCGGTACGGGAAATGCCCCCTTCGGAGAAAATCCCCACCACGTCGCCGTCGCGCAGTCCGGACTGCATCGTTTTCAGCGCCGTGCCGATCGACTTGGGCCGCGGGTCGAAAAGGATGAAACGCCACTGATCGGCGAGCATCCGCAAGAATCGTCCCTGGATGTTGGGTCCGTAGACCACCATGCGGATCGGGCGCGGCGCGGCGAGGGTGACGAGGAAGCCATCGAGCCACGAGACGTGGTTGGCAACGACGACCACCGGCCCCTCGCGTGGCATCAGCTCTGCCCCCTCGACCCGCATCCGATAGAGCGAGTGGACCACCGTGGATACCGCCATCCGCAGTGTCGCCCGTGGGGCGGCCCACACCGCCACCAGCGCCGCGCCCAGGGACAGCACGGCGAACAGGCCGAATACGCCCCGCGCCGACACCAGGGGCACCGCCGCGGCCGTCGCGGCGTCGGCGGGGCCGGCGGCGTCGGCGAGAAAGTTGCCGGCCGCCATGCCCACCAGGGTGGCTGCCAACGAGATCAGCGCGAATACGCCGTTGGCCCCCGACAACCGCGCCCGCGGGACCGATTCGGGAATCGAGCCGACCATCGCCGGCGACATCAGCGCCGCTTGGCAGCCGATGAGGATCACCGTGCCCAGCAGCATCCACAGACCGGGCGGAAGGCTGCCGCCGGGCTGGTCGGTCGGTGCCCGAAGCGCACCATACCCCAGCGAGGCGAGCATCATGCCGGCGAAGGTGAGCAGATTGAGGGCCGCCAGCAGGCCGCCGCGGCGGTGCTCGGGCGACCGGTCCTGGTAGTGCGCCTCGAGTGGCACATCGAACATGCCCGCGCCGAACCCCAGCACCCCGAGCAGCGCCACCGCCCAGCACCAGGCGGCCAACCGCACCCCGCCCGCCGTGAAAATCGTCGCCGGGCCGGTCGCCAGCAGGATCGAGGCGAGGGCCATGATCACCGCCCCGACTGGCACCAACCCGAGATTGACCCCGCCCGCCGAGAGCCGGCCCGCCGCCACGCTCCCCAAGCCGATTCCCAGCACCAGCGACAGCAGCATCGGCACCGCCTGCCCCTGCGCCGTCGCCCCCGCCTCGGAGACGTACTGGTCGACGTTCAACTGGGCGACCGCGCCGAGCGCCCAGAAGAACACGATCCCCGCTCCCGCCCCCACCAACTCGCGCGATGCGGCCAGATCGCGCAGATCGCTCCAGGTGCGCGACAGGACGGTGAAGGGAGGCGGGGCGGTCGGGTCGGCGGCGGGACGGCGCGCCAGCCGCAGGCTTGCGAGCCAACCGGCCACGGCGATGCCGATCAAGGCCGCCGCCGCGGGCAGGGCATTCGTCCAACCGGCGAACGCGCCGCCCGGGCGCGCGTGCCACCACATCGTCGCGGCGGCGGCGGCGGCGATCACGATTTCGGCCACCTTGCACCAGGCGACCACGCTGCGTTTCGGGTAGCGGTCGGCCAACCAGCCGGCCAACCAGGCCAGCGCCACGAACGGCAGCACGAACCCGGCGGTGCCGATCGTGAGCACCGCCGCGGTGCCGGCGGCACCGGCGGCGCGTTTGCCGAGCCCGATCGCCAACCAGCGCAGCAGATTGTCGTTCACGACCGTCAGGCAACGGGCGACGAGCAACGCCGTGAACGCGCCGCGCGGGATCGACGCGTTGGCGGACGCGGTATCATCCGCGGCGGCGACTGGGGAAGAAGCGTGATCCACGCGATGCTCGCAGGGCGGGTCGGGTGGTGACGGCTGCGCCGATCGCACCGGCGACCGTTTCGAACGCCAGCGCGGCCGACGGCCCGCAGACCAGGGGACGATTTGCAGCCCCGCGTGGACGCTGCGTATTCTTCACGGGCACGGTCATTTTCCACAAGCCGCCGAGGAGCTGGACCGCCGTCCGGCCACACCATGACACGTCTCGTCCGTTCGACGCTCTCGGTGTTCGCTCTCGTGGTCGCCGGGTCGGCGCCGTCGGCGTGGTGCCAGACGATCGTCTACCGGCCGGTGGTGCCGATGTTCGCACCGGCCGCGGGCCCGTACGTCGCCAACTACGCCCCGATGGGCAATTACGCCGCGGTGACCGCGTTTTCCCCGCCAGTCGTCCACGCCGCCCCGCTCGCGTCCGTCCCCGTGCCCGTCGTGGACACGGTCCCCTCGAGCTCGCTGGGCAACACCGGCGTCATGCCGCTGGCGATGTCGCCGCTACCGACGTATGGGCAGGCGTACGCCCCCATCCAACCGTACAGTGCCGCCCAACCGTACAGTGCCGCCCGCCCGATCACGACTTACTACGCCCCGAGCTACGCCCAGAGCGGCTATGCCGTCCCACTCGCGTCGCCCGTGGGCTACGCCACTCCGCTGTCCGGCGCGACCACGTATGCGACGTCCGCCACCTTCCCTACGTCTGCCACGGTGGTGACCGCCGGCTACGCGGCGGCACCGGCGGCGACCGCGGCCATTCCAATGGTGCCCGTCGCACCGTCGGCAGTGGTGGTTCCGCTGCGTCGCGGCCTGTTCGGGGGGTATCGCCCGATGCGCGGCACGGCGGTGTACCCCGTCTGGTGAGCGGCGGCTTTGCCGTGGTCCGGGTCCTCATGGTTTTTCGTCGTCGACCTCGGATCGGTCGACCTCGGATCATCGGGGTGGGTGTTCACCGTCGACGCGTCGCCATGGTGGCGAGAGCCACGGGGCGTCGCCGTGCTGCATGCCGGCGTTTTCTTGACCGTCCCCCCCCGGCACCTATAGTGTCGGAGCTTGACCGGCTGACCGGAAGGGCACGGAAGGGCCTTGCGGCTCTTCAAGGCAGCGGCAAGGCCGCCGGCGGACCCGATGTCGCCCGCCTGCCGACGCAGTCGCCGAATCCCGTCGGGGCACCGCGGCGAGCGTGAATCATCGGAGCACGCGGCGGACGGATGGCCCGAACGGTCAACATCATCGGGGCGGGCCCGGGCGGCTTGGCGATCGCCATGTTGCTCGTTCGGGCCGGCGTGCGGGTACGCGTCCTGGAGCGGATGGACGTTCCCGGTGGACGGACGAGCACGATCAGCGCGCCGGGCGGCTATCGCTTCGATCTCGGCCCGACGTTCTTCCTGTACCCGAGGGTGCTCGAGGAGATTTTTTCGGCGTGCGGATACGACTTGCGTCGTGAGATCGAGATGGTGCGTCTCGACCCGCAGTATCGTCTCGTGTTCGGGTCCGGCGGCGCGCTGCTCGCGACACCGGACATCGCGCGGATGGAGGCCGAGGTGTCGCGGCTCTCTCCGGCCGACCGCGGTGCCTTCACCCGCTTCATGGAGGCGACGCGCACCAAGTTTTCCCGTTTCGCCCCGTTTCTCGAACAGCCGTTCCAGAGCTGGTTCGACCTCGCCAACCCCGACCTCCTCAAACTGGTGCCGCTGCTCAAACCGTGGAAGAGCCTCGATGCCGAACTGGGCACCTTCTTCAGTGACGAGCGCGTCCGTCTGGCGTTCACGTTCCAGTCGAAGTATCTGGGGATGTCGCCGTTCCGCTGCCCCAGCCTGTTTTCGATCCTCTCGTTTCTGGAATACGAGCACGGCGTCTACCACCCGATCGGCGGCTGCGGAGCGGTGTCCGCGGCGATGGCTCGGATCGCCGAGGGGATGGGGGTCGAGTTCCATTACGGTGAGGCGGTGGAATCGCTCGGGTTTTCCGGGCGGGCCGTGACCTCGGCACGCACATCCGGTGGCACCTATGACGCCGACGCGACAGTGGTCAACGCCGATTTCGCCCGCTCGATGACGCGCTTGGTGCCCGACGCGCTGCGGCGCCGCTGGAGCGACCGCAAGCTCGCGGCGTCGCGGTTCTCCTGTTCGACGTTCATGCTCTACATGGGCATCGAGGGGCGGTACGACGACGTCCCCCATCACACGATCTACCTGTCGGAGAATTACCGCGACAATCTGGCCGACATCGAGACGCGGCACCGCCTGTCGGACGACCCGTCGATGTACGTGCAAAATGCCTGCGTCACCGATCCGGGTCTGGCGCCCGCGGGCCACAGCACGCTCTATCTCCTCATCCCGGTGACCCATCGCCATCCCAACGTCGATTGGAGCCGCGAGGCCGCGCGGTATCGCGAGATCGCGCTCGATCAGTTGCCGAGGATCGGGATCGACGGGGTGCGCGCACGGATCCGCTACGAGCGGATCGTCACTCCGGACGACTGGGAGCAGGGCTACGAGATCTACCGGGGTGCGACGTTCAACCTCGCCCACGATCTCGGGCAGATGCTCCACAAGCGTCCCCACAACCGTTTCGAGGATCTGGAACGCACCTACCTCGTGGGTGGTGGCACTCACCCGGGCAGTGGCTTGCCGGTGATCTATTCCTCGGCGCGGATCACCGCCGAGTTGCTTCTCGACGACCTCGGCGTGCCGGTGCCGAGCGGTGAACCGCGCCGTGGCCAGCGGCGGGGCCGACCGACGGGAGAGCCGGCGACCGTGTAGGCTGGAGAGTCGATGCATCGGCGCCCCGGGCCGCGATGCACCGCGGCGGGAGCGGGATCGGTGGTGGACGACGCGTGCGGGTGGACCGAGGGCGGGTGGACTGCGGGGGCGAGCATGCGACAGGTGGATGAATCCCGGCGGGTAATCGTCGTCGGCTCGGGCCTGGGAGGCCTCGCCGCCGCCTGCACCCTCGCCGCCCGTGGGTATGCGGTCACGCTCTGCGAGGCCAACGCCTGGGTCGGCGGCAAAGCCGCGGTGCTGGCGGAGCAGGGATTCCGCTTCGACATGGGCCCGACCATCCTGACGATTCCCGGAGTGCTGCGGCGGATCTACGCCGAAGCGGACCGTGAATTGGAAAGTGCCCTCGACCTCGTGCCGCTCGATCCGCAGTGGCGCAGCTTCTTCACCGACGGCTCGTCGCTCGATCTCGTCGCCGACGTGTCCGAGATGCAGCGGACGCTCGAGGCCTACGCGCCCGGGAGCGGTGCGGCGACGGGCTACGGTCGGTTCATGGATCTCGCAGAGCGACTCCACCGGCTCTCCGACGATTACTTCTTCTGGCGGAGCGTCGGCGGCATGCGCGACATGTTCGACGTCCGCCGCGGGATGGGCATGTCGGTCGTCAAGGAGGTGATGCACATGCGGCCCGGCCACAGCGTGGCCGGAACCGTGCGCTCGTTCGTCCGCGACGCGCGTGCGGCACAGATGCTCGACCATTTCACCCAATATGTCGGCAGCGCCCCCGACGCCTCCCCGGCCGTCCTCTGCGGCATCGCCCACATGCAGGCACGCGAGGGGGTGTGGTATCCACGCGGCGGCACCGGCGCCGTACCCCGCGCATTGGCCGGGCTCGCGGTCGATCTCGGGGTCGACATCCGCACGCGGACCGCCATCCGTCGCATCATCGTCGAGGATGGTGCCGTGCGCGGCGTGGAGACCACCGCCGGGGAACGGATCCCCGCAGCCGCGGTCGTCAGCAACAGCGACAGCGTGCGCACCCACCGCGAACTGCTCGACAGGCCCCACGGGCAAAGGTTCCTGGCACGGCGTCGGTACGAGCCGGCGTGTTCGGGGGTCGTGCTCTATCTGGGCCTCGACCGCCGCTACGAGCAACTGATCCACCACAACTTCATCTTCTCGGCGGACCCGCACGAGGAGTTCGAGACGATCTACCGCCGCGGCGAACCGGCTCCCGACCCCACGTGCTACGTCTGTGCCCCCGCGATCACCGAGCCGGAGGTGGCCCCTCCCGACGGTGAATCCCTCTACGTGCTCGTCCACACCCCGTACTTGCGTCCGCATCACGACTGGAAGGCGATGCTGCCGGCGTACCGCAAGCGGATCATCGAAAAACTCGAGTCGACTGCCGGCCTGAAGGACCTCGAGCGCCACATCGTCTTCGAGCGGGCGCTCACTCCACAGGACATCCATGACCGCTACCGCGTCCTCGACGGCGCGATCTACGGACTGGCCAGTCACGGCCGGTTCTTCGGCGCGTTCAAGCCGGCCAATCGGTCCCCGGACATCAAGGGCCTGTATCTCGCCGGGGGTGCCGCCCATCCGGGACCGGGCATGCCGATGGTGCTGATGTCGGGATGGATCGCGGCCGACTGCGTCGATCAGGATCGGCTCGTCGAACCGACCCGCGACGCGCGATCGCCCGCGCCGTGCCCCGCCTGACCGCGATCCGAGGCAGGTGCGTCGCACGGTGACCCGCATCGTACCTCGTTCGGGCGCACCCGTGGCCGGGGCGGGGGCGTCGGGGACACGAAGGGGCAGCGGATGGAGATCTCGGACACGCCTGCGAGGGACGAGCG
>JBJSXB010000065.1:0-13886 GCA_046086245.1 Planctomycetaceae bacterium
TTGCGGCGGTAGGCGTCGTGGGCGATGGGGCTCGTGAGCGTGATCCCGCAGCGGCCGATCTCGTTCAAGCCGAGCGTCGGAGCGGGCTGGCGGTGAAGCGTGTTGATGTCGACTCGATAGCGGAGCGTGCTCACCGCCCCGTGCGCCACCTTGGTCGTCTGCTTGAAGAGGTACTGCCTGCCGGGAACCAGCGGCTCCTCCGCCATCCAGACGACCATGGCGTCGAACTTGTGGTCGACCTTCGGCACGTTGCCCGGACGCACGAGCATGTCGCCGCGGCTGGAGTCGATTTCGTCTTCGAGCGTGAGCGTCACCGACTGCGGGGCGAAGGCCTCGTCGAGTTCGCCGTCGAACGTGACGATGCTCTTCACCCGGCTCTTCCGCCGCGACGGCAGGCTCATCACCTCGTCCCCCTTGCGGACGATGCCCGAGGCGATCGTGCCGGCGAAGCCGCGGAAGTCGAGGTTCGGCCGGAGCACGAGCTGCACCGGGAAGCGGAAGTCCTCGAGGTTCCGGTCGGAGCCGATGTACACGCTCTCGAGCAGCGGCATCAGCGGCGAGCCCGTGTACCAGGGCATGTGGGGGCTGGGGACGACGACGTTGTCCCCCTTGAGGGCCGAGATCGGCATGAAGTGCACGTCGGGCAGGTCGAGCCGGGCCGAGAAGTCGGCGTAGTCCCGCCGGATCCGCTCGAACACCTCCTGGTCCCAGCCCACGATGTCCATCTTGTTGATGGCGACGACGATGTGCCTGATGCCGAGCAGCGACACGATGAACGAGTGCCGCTTGGTCTGCGGAAGCACGCCGTGCCGGGCGTCGACGAGGATGATGGCGAGGTCGGCCGTCGAGGCCCCCGTGGCCATGTTCCGCGTGTACTGCTCGTGGCCGGGGGTGTCGGCGATGATGAACTTCCGCTTGTCGGTGGAGAAGTAGCGGTAGGCGACGTCGATCGTGATCCCCTGCTGCCGCTCGTCCTCGAGGCCGTCGGTGAACAGGGCGAGGTCGACCTCCTCGCCGGTGGTGCCATAGCGGGTGGAATCCTTGCGGATCGCGGCCAGCTGGTCCTCGTAGATCATCTTCGACTCGTAGAACAGCCGCCCGATGAGCGTGCTCTTCCCGTCGTCGACGCTGCCGCAGGTGATGAAGCGCAGCAGCTCCTTCCGCTCGTGCTGCGCGAGGTACTCGTCGATGTTGGTGGCGATGAGGGCGGACTGGTGCGACATGGCCTAAAAGTAGCCCTCGCGCTTCTTCTTCTCCATCGAGCCCGCCTCGTCGGTGTCGATGAGCCGGCCCTGCCGCTCGGAGAAGGTGGTGAGCAGCATCTCCTGGATGATCTCGGGGAGCGTGGTGGCGTTCGAGTCGACCGCGCCCGAGAGCGGATAGCAGCCGAGCGTGCGGAACCGCACGCGGCGCAACTCGGGCTGTTCGCCGGGGTTCAGCGGCAGCCGGTCGTCGTCCACCATGATCATCACGCCGTCGCGCCACACGATGGGCCGCTCGGCCGCGAAGTAGAGCGGCACGATCGGGATGTTCTCGAGGTGGATGTACTGCCAGACGTCGAGCTCGGTCCAGTTCGAGAGCGGAAACACGCGGATGCTCTCGTGCTTCTTCACCTTCGTGTTGTAGAGGTTCCAGAGCTCCGGCCGCTGGTTCTTCGGGTCCCAGCGGTGGAACTCGTCGCGGAAGGAGAACACCCGCTCCTTGGCCCGAGATTTCTCCTCGTCGCGGCGGGCCCCGCCGAAGGCGGCGTCGAAGCGATGCTTGTCGAGCGCCTGCCGCAGGGCCTGCGTCTTCATGACGTCGGTGTGGACCTTGCTGCCGTGGGTGATCGGGTTGACGCCCGCCTTGCGGCCCTCCTCGTTGGTGTGGACGAGCAGCTTGAAGCCGAGCTCCTTCGCGACGTAGTCGTCGCGGAGCCTGTACATGTCACGGAACTTCCACGTCGTGTCGACGTGGAGCAGCGGAAACGGCGGCTTGGCCGGGAAAAAGGCCTTCTCCGCCAGGCGGACCATCACCGCCGAGTCCTTCCCGATGGAGTAGAGCATCACCGGGTTTTCGAACTCGGCCGCCACCTCGCGGATGATGTGGATGCTCTCGGCCTCGAGGAGACGCAGGTGGGTGAGGTTGTAGGTCGTCATCGCGTGCTGGGGGCGGCGTTCCACCCTCGGGAAGGGGGCCCCGTTCGCCGGGACGTTCGGGTCGGCGTACGGTAGGCAATCGTCCGCGTTTCGGACACTCAAACCGCACCGAGTTGTCAGGTTCGGGCCGGGTTGTCAGGTTCGGGCCGGCGCCACGGTCCGCGGCAAGAGCGGGCCCTCCGCGGAGCGTCCGACCGGGGCAGCGCTCCCAGTGGCAGCGATCCGGCCTGTCGCGGGAGGTGCAAACCATTGTGGGAATGGTGTTTACGGTCACCGTAGCGGCCTGCAGCCGGCCGATCTTTGCGATCCTCTCCGGACTGGGGGATACTTGCCGGCGCGCCCGATTCGACGATCCCGCCTGCGGAGGAGTGGGCCCATGTCAGAGCCGCTGCGTCGATTCGCCCTGGTCGCGATCGGACTGCTGATCGCGGCGGCAGCAGAGACGAGAGGCGACGTCCCACCTCCAACCCCACTCGAGGGGGTGTCGGCGCTCGATGTCTCCACCGGCGCGGTCGATGGCCAGACCCTCAAGATCGTCGGCACCGAGGGGCGGCGCCAACTCGTGGTCACGGCGCTGGCCGGGCCCGGCGGTGCGGTCAAGGGCGACGCCACCGGTGCCGTCACCTATGCGGTCGAGCCGGCCGGGTTGGCGACGGTATCCGCCGGCGGCCTGGTCGTGCCGGCCGCCAATGGCCGTGGCGAGATCGTCGTCCGCCGCGACGGCTGCCCGGACGTCCGTGTGCCGCTGGTAGTCGAGCGGTTCGGCGACGATCCGCCGCTCGACCTAGCGGTGCACGTCGTGCCGGTGTTCACCAAGCACGGGTGCAACGGCGGCGGTTGCCACGGCAAGAGCGGCGGGCAGAACGGGTTCCGCCTCTCGCTGCTCGGCTTCGAACCGGCCGAGGACCACGAGCACCTGGTCAAGGAGGCGCGAGGCCGGCGCGTGTCGCTGGTGGCGCCCGAGGAGAGTTTGCTGTTGGCCAAGGCCACGGCGGTCGTGCCCCACGGCGGTGGCCGCCTCATCGAGACCGGCTCGCCGAGCTACCGGACGATCGCCCGCTGGATCGCCGAGGGGGCGCGGCCTGCCGATCCCGCCGCCCGGAAGGTGACCGGCATCGAGGTGTTCCCCGAGATTCGGGTGATGCGGCCGGGGCAGACCCAGCAGGTGCGGGTCATGGCCCTCTATTCCGACGGCTCGCGTGAGGACGTCACCGCGATGGCGCAGTACGAGGTCAACGCGCCAGAACTGGCGAGCGTGGACGCCGGCGGCTTGGTCACGGCGTCGCCGCGCGGCGAAGGGCCGCCGCGGAGCGGCACCGTCGGGTTGATGGTCCGCTACCAAAGTCAGGTGGCGGTGTTCCGCGGCACGATCCCGATGGAGTCCCCGGCGGAGCGGATGCCGGCCCGCGAGGCGTTCGCCCGCACCTTCATCGACGGCCACGTGCTCGACAATCTCGTCGCGCTCCGCCTGCCCCCGTCGGCCCCCTGCGACGACGCCACCTTCCTGCGCCGCGTCACGGTCGACATCGCCGGCCGGCTCCCCACCCTCGCCGAAACCGACGCCTTCCTCGCCGACGCCGATTCCGCCAAGCGGGCCAAGGCGATCGACCGGCTCCTCGACAGCCCCGATTACGCCGACACCTTCGCCAACAAATGGGCGGCGATCCTCCGCAACAAGCGCACCGACGACACGCTCCACCGCCGCGGCAGCTACGCCTTTCACGCCTGGATCCGCCAGAGCCTGCTCGACAACAAGCCGTTCGACCAGTTCGTGCGCGAGATCCTCACGGCCTCGGGGGAGGTCGGCACCAACCCGGCGGTCGTCTGGTTCCGGCAGGTCGCCGAGCCCAACCAGCAGGTGGAGGACGCGTCGCAGCTGTTCCTCGGGCTGCGCCTCCAGTGCGCCCGCTGCCACCATCACCCGTTCGAGAAGTGGAGCACGGAGGACTACTACCAACTCGCCGCCTTCTTCTCGCGCGTCGGGCGCAAGAAGGGGGCCCAGCCGGGCGAGGACCGGATCTACCACAACCGCGGCACGCCGCAGGCCGCCGGCCCCAAAGGCGCGCACCGCGCCGTGGCGCTCGGGTCGGAGCCGGCCGAGATTCCCGCCGACGTCGATCCGCGGACGGCGCTGGCGGAGTGGATGACCGCCGCCGACAACCCGTTCTTCGCCCGGTCGGCGGTCAACCGCTACTGGAAGCACTTCTTCTCGCGCGGCCTCGTCGAGCCCGAGGACGACATGCGCCTCACCAATCCGCCGACCAACCCGGCGCTGCTCGATGCCTTGGCGGCCGATTTCGTCGCCCACGGGTACGACCTCAAGCACCTCGTGCGGACGATCTGCAACTCGGCCACCTACCAGCTCTCCGCCGAGCCCAACGAGTTCAACGCCGAGGACCGTCAGGCGTTCTCGCGGTATTACCCGCGGCGGCTCTCGGCCGAGACGGCGCTCGACGCCATCGACGCCCTGACCGGCAAGACGACCGCCTTCGCCGGCACGCTCGCCGGCACCCGCTCGGTGCAGTTGCCCGACCCGAACTTCAACAACTACTTCCTCACCGTCTTCGGACGGCCCAACGGCGACAGCGCCTGCGAGTGCGAGCGGGTGAGCGAGGCGAACCTCGCCCAGAGCATCCACCTGATCAACTCCTCCGACATCCTCGGCAAGCTCGGCGGTGCCGACGGCCGGGCGGCGAAGCTCGCCGGCGACGCCTCCCGCGACGACGCCGCGAAGATCGACGAACTCTACCGGGTGGCCTTCTCGCGGCCCCCGTCGGCCGAGGAGCGGGCGCTGGTCGAGCAGTACCTCGCCGCCCACGCGGACAATCGCCCGGCCGCGTTCGAGGACGTGATCTGGTCGCTCCTCAACACCAAGGAGTTCCTCTTCAACCACTGACGCGGCGGCGCGGCCCGGGCACGGGTCCGATCCACACCGCGGCGGCGGCGCCGGGGGCATCGACATGCAGCGCCACGCGCATCGCGCCCGCTCGGGTGTCGGCGGCACCGCTCGCCACCGCGCCCGTCTTTCAACGGCGGCGTCCCTCGCCCTGCTCGCCCTGCTGGCGGGGTCGCCGGCGCGGGGTGAGTTCCCGCAACCGATCCTCACGGCGATCCATCCGGCCGGCGGGCAGCGCGGCACCGAGGTGACGGTGACGCTGTCGGGGGCCGATCTCGACGACGTCCACGGCATGCTGTTCTCGCATCCGGGCATCGTCGCCCGTCCGCTCCTCGCCCCCGTCAGCGAATTCGATCCCGAGCCGCGGCCGGTGCCCGGCAAGCTCGTGGTCGCGATCGCCGCCGACACTCCGCTAGGGTTTCACGATGCGATCGCCGTCGGCCGCTTCGGGGCGAGCAACCCGCGTGCGTTCGCGGTCGGGGCGGCGCCGCTGGTGGTCAAGGACAAGGAGTGCGACAGCCCCGCGGCGGCGATCGCGATCCCCCTCGAGGCCGCCGTCGCCGGCCGGGCGACCGCTGCGAAGGCCGACCACTACGCGCTCGACCTCGCGGCGGGGCAGCGGATCCATCTCGAGGCCTGGTGCCGCCGCCTCGATTCGCGGATGGTGCCGGTGCTGTCCCTGCTCGATCCGACCGGTCGCGAGATCGCGGTGGCCCGCGGCACGCGCCAGGACGATCCGTTCATCGACGTCGCGGTGCCCACCGCCGGCCGGCACGTGGCGCGGATCCACGATCTGTTCGCGGCCGGCGGTGACGAGGTGTGCTACCGGTTGACGTCGTCGCCGGGACCGTGGATCGACTTCGCCTTCCCGCCGGCGGGTCGTCCCGGCGAGGCGCTGCGTGTCGAGGTATTCGGCCGCGGGTTGCCCGGCGGCAGCCCGGCGCTCGTCGAGGGGGGCAACGCCGGGCTCGAGAGCGTCGTGGTCGACGCGCGGTTGGGATCCCCCGACGCCGGCGCCGCGGCACGCGGCACCTGGCGCCTGTTCGCGCCGCGCGACGCCGCCACGGCGCTGGCCGATCTCTCCGGCGGCCTGCTCGACTCCGGGCCGCAGCCGCTGCCCGCCCTGGCGCTGGCCGCGCCGCTGATCCGGGAACACGAGCCCAACGACGACCCCGCCGCGCCGCAGGCGATCGAGGTGCCCGGCTGCGTGGCCGGGCGCTTCCAGCCGCGCCGCGACCGCGATTGGTATTCGTTCACCGCCAAGGCCGGGGAGGTGATCTGGTTGGAGGTGACGTCGGCGCGGTTCGGACTGCCCACCGATCCGGCGATCGTCGTCGAGAGCCTCGCCACCGATGCCGCCGGCCGGCCGGTCGGCAAGGAGGTGGCCTCCGCCGACGACGGCCCGGCGGAGTTCGCGGGGCCGCTCGTCGATCGGCCCGGCGCCGATCCGCTGCTCGAGTTCAAGGCGCCCGCCGACGGCACCTACCGCGTGCTGGTGCGCGATCTCGCGGCCGACTCGCACGCATCACCGCACCATGTGTACGTGCTCGAGGCGCGCCGTCCGCAGCCCGACTTCGAATTGGTGGCGCTGCTCGCCCATCCCCACCGTGCCGACGGCAACCGTCAGCAACTCGGCACCGCGAGCCTCGCCGTCGGCGGGTCGCTGCCGATCGATCTCTTGGTCGTGCGCAAGGACGGCTTCGCCGGCGAGGTGACGGTCGAGGCGACGAACCTGCCGACGGGGGTCTCCGCGCCCCCGCTGACGATTCCCGCCAAAGCCAACCGCGGCACCCTCGTCCTCACGGCAGCCGACGGTGCGGCGCCGGCAGTCGGCACGATCGGTATCGCCGGTACCGCCCGGATCGGTGCGGACGACGCGGTGCGCGTGGCACGACCGGCGACGCTCCGCTGGAACGTCGACAACGCCAACCATCCGCAGGTGCTGCGGATGGTGCGCGGCGTGCCGCTGGCGGTGGTGCCCGACGCGGCCCCGGTGAGCGTCGCCGAACAAGACCGTGCCGTGCGCGAGACGGCGCGGGGCGGCAAGGTGTCGGTGCCGCTGACGGTGGTCCGCCGCCCGGGGGCGAAGGGGGCGGTATCGCTCGGGGCGCCGGGCCTGCCGGGGGAGCTGAAGGTGGCGGAGGTGAAGATCGACGAGAACGCGACGGCGGCCAGCGCCGACATCGACGTCGATCCCAAACTGCCACCGGGGCGATACCAGATCGTCCTCCGTGGCGTCGCCAAGTACGCCTTCGCACGGAATCCCGAGGCCGCCGCGCGGCTCAAGGCCGACGCCGACCGCGTCGCTGCGCTGGCGCAGCAGCGCGCCGCGGCGCTCGAGGCGGCCAAACAGGCGCTCGCCGCGGCCGACGCGAAGATCACCGAGATCAAGGGCGCCGGCAGCGAGCCGAACGCGGAATTGACAAGCGCCCGTGACGTCGCCGCCAAGGCGATGGCCGATGCCGAGGCGGCGGCGAAGGGGGCCGCCGAGGAGCGGACGCGGCGCGAAAAGGCGGCCGCCGACGCGGCTGCCGCCAGCGCCCCGAAGGACATCGACGTGCCGGTGGTGGTGCCTTCGATCGCGCTGGTGGTCGCCGAGACGCCGGTGGCGCTCGACGGCTTGCCCGCCGAGGCGACGGTCAAGGCCGGGGGGACGCTCGACCTGGCGGTGCCCTGCCAGCGGCGCTACGGGTTCGCCGGCGACGTGGTGGTGGAGGCGGTGGCGGCCAAGCCGGTGGCCGGCCTCGCGCTCGCCGCGGTCACGGTGCCCGCCGATCAGGCAGCGGGGATCGTGAAGATCACCGCCGCCCCCGAGACCCCCGTCGGCCGGCACGACGTCGTGCTGTCGACGAAGGTGAAGTTCAACGATCGCGAGATCGCGGCGCAGCGCACGATCACGGTGCTGATCGAGCCGGCGACGCAGCCATGACGGGCGGCGGCGAGCCGCCGCCCGGGGTGGGCGGGAGCCGGCCGCGGTGGAACGGGCCCGACAAGGGCGCGAAAGGGACACAGTCGATGAACGGACGACGTCGGATTCGATGGCCGGGCGGACCGCGCGGCGCGCTGCGATCCGCGGGCGACGTGGCGCGGGGTGTCGTGGTGCCGGCTGTCGTGGCGTTGGGGGCGCTCGTCACCGTCGCGGCCGGCCCGGCCCCGGCGGCTGCCGAAGGGCTACCGGTCACGGCACCGCGGCGCGACGACGCCGTCCGCTTCGAGGCGGAGATCCGCCCTTTCCTCGCGGCCAATTGCACCGCCTGCCACAACGAGAAGATCACGGAGGGGGGGCTGCGGCTCGACAGCGTGGCGGCGCTCGTCGCCGGCGGCGATTCCGGCCCCGGCGTGGTGCCGGGCAAGGGGGCGGAGAGCGTGGTCTTCCTCCGTGCCAGCCATCGGCTCGACGACGCCATGCCTCCCGCCGACAACAAGGTCGGGGCGCGGAACCTGTCGCCCGAACAACTCGGACTCCTCGAGCGGTGGATCGACGAAGGGGCCCAGGCTGGTCCGGCGGCGGCGCGCGGTCCGATCGCCTGGCGGCCGGTGCCGCCCGGACAAGGGGGGGTGCTCGCCGCTGCGCTGTCCGCCGACGGCCGCGTCGTGGCCGCGGCGCGGGGCGGACGGGTGAGCCTGTTCGACACCGCATCCGGCGCGGCGCTGGGGATGCTCGTCGATCCAGCCCTCGCCAGCGCCCCCGCGCAGGCCACCGATCTGGCCCATCTCGACGTCATCCAGTCGCTGGCGATGGCGCCGACCGACGACCGAATCGCGACCGGCAGTTTCCGCACCGTCAAGCTCTGGCGGCGGCAGCGCCCCGCACAGACGATCGCGCTGGCCGATGCGGCGCCGGCGCTCGCCGTGGCGCTCGCGCCCGCCGCTACCGCGCTGGCCGTGGGCCGGGCCGACGGTCGGATCGTGCTTTTCGATGCCGCCACCGGCGCCGCCACGGCGTCGTTCATGCCGCACGGCGCCGCCGTGGTCGGCCTCGCCTTCTCCGCCGACGGCGGCACCCTCTACAGCGCCTCGCGCGACGGCGTGCTCGTCGCCGTGACGGTGGCCGATGGCACCGTCGTCGGCAAGCTTGCGCGTCCCGGGGAGGTGTTGGCGCTGGCACGCGTCGGCGACGACCGTCTCGCCGTCGCCGAGGCCGACGGCGTGGTGCGGATCTGGGGACTGCCGCTGCCTCCCCCCGGCGCCGATCCGGCGGCCGCGCCAATGCCGCGCCAGCAACTCGCCGGCGCCGCCGCACCCGTGACACTGCTAGCGGCCGTGCCCGGTCAGGTGGGCTTGCTGGCCGCCGGCGGGGGTGACGGCACGGTGCGGCTGTGGAATGCCGACACCGGCGCCGTGGTCCACGCCTTCGCGCACGGTGGTGCGCTGTCGGCCATGGCGATCCGCCCCGACGGCGCGCGGCTGGCGACGGTCGGCACCGTGCCCGGGGTGAAGATCTGGGATCTCGCCAATGGGCAGCCGGCCGGCGAATGGAAGGGGGACGTGCGCCTCGTCGATCGCCTCCGGCATGCCGACGTCGATCTCGCGGTCCGCGCGCAGGATGTCGAGTACGGCAAGGCGCGGGTGGCCGAGGCGGAGAAGGGTATCGAGGCGGCAGCCGCCGAGACCAAGCAATCGGGTGAGAAACTCGCAGCTGCCGAGAAGGCGATGGGGGAGAAACAGGAGGCGGCCAAGGCGGCGCAGACCGCCAAGGAGGAGGCGGAGCGACTGGTGACCGAGGCAACCGCCGCGGTACCTCAGGCGATGGAAGCGCAGGCGGCGGCGGTACGGGCGCAGGCGGCCGCGGCTGCGGCCGTCGAGAGCGCCACCGCCAGTGCCACCGCCTTCGCCGCCGTGGCCGCCAGCAGCGCCGGCGACGCCGCCGCGGCCGAGACGCTCAAGACCTTTCAGGCGGTCGCCAGCGGTGCCGCCGCGGCCAAGGCCGCCGCCGACCAGGCGGTGACCCAGGCCGCACAGCAGATCGACCGCTGCAAGGCGCGGATCGACGAGATGACGAAGAAGTCGGCCGAAGCGACCAAGGCGGCCGGCGCCGCCGTCGAGGCGGTGAAGCAGGCGGAGACGGCCGTCACCAGCGCCAGCCGGGCGGTCGATTTCGCCGCCCAGCAGACGGCCCGGGCCAACGAGGCGGTGCCGGCGCGCAAAAATGAATTGGCCGAGGCCGAAGCGCGTGCCGCCGCGGCCGGTGCGGCCCGCGGCGTTGCGGAAGCGGCCCGCGCGGCCGCCGAGAAGCCACTCGCCGGCGTCGCCTGGTCGTCCGACGGCGCCTGGCTCGTCGCCACGACCGCCGAGGGCACGGCGCTCCTCCTCGGCGGACAGGATGGCCACGCGCGGGACGCCTGGGACACGGGAGGCGAAGGTCGGGCGTTGGTCGCCTGCCTCCCCGCCGGCCGGGTGCTGCTCGCCGGCGGCGCGGCGCCGGCCGCGGTGTGGCAGTGGATGCCGACCTGGATCCACGAGCGCACGATCGGCGGCGAGACCCTTCCTCCCTCTGCCGACGACGTGCCGGGCGGCCCGCCGGTGGACGTGGTCACGGCCCTCGCCTTCTCCCCCGATGGCACGCTCGTAGCCAGTGGTGGCGGGCGTCCGAGCCGGTCCGGCGAGATCAAGCTCTGGCACGCGGCCGACGGCACACTCGCCCGCGAGCCGGCCCATCCCCACTCCGACACGGTGGTGGCGCTCGAGTTCTCGCGTGACGGCACGCTGCTGGCCTCGGGTGGCACCGACCGGTTCGTGAAGGTCCACGCGGTCGCCGACGGCGCCCATGTGAAGAGCTTCGAGGGTCACACCGGGCACGTGCTCGGCGTCGCGTGGCAGGCGCACGGTCGCCGCCTCGCCAGCGCCGGTGCCGACAACGCGATCAAGGTGTGGGACGTGGTCTCGGGGGAGCAGCAACGGTCGATCGCGGGGCTCAAGAAGGAGGCGACGGCGCTCCGCTTCCTTCCCCCCGGCGAGGAACTGGCGGCGGCGTCGGGCGATCCCACCGTGCGGATCTACAACGCCGGTAACGGCGGCACGGTGCGCGCGTTCGACGGCGTGGGCGACTTCGTCCAGGTCCTCGCCGCCGCGCCGGGATGGCTGGCGGCCGGCTGCCAGGACGGTCGCCTGCGGATCTGGTCGGCCGCCGACGGCAAGCTCGTCCACACGATCGAGCCCGCGCCCGCCCCCCGCGCGCCGTAGCCGTCGGTCGCCGAAGTCCTCCGTGCGGTGCGGCTGGCCGCGTGGCCACCGCGCCTGCCGGGCGCCCGTTGCGCGGGTCACGCCATCCGCGCCGCGATCGCGTCGGCAAGTGCCCGGGCCGCCGGCGGATGGAACCGCAGCCACAGTTCCGGCTCGATGAGTTCCACCTCCATCACCCGCCAGCTGCCGTCGGCGGCCTCTACGATGTCGACGCGGCCGTAGGCGGGGGGCGGATCGCAGCCGGCGATCGCCCGCTCCGCCAGGGCGATCTGCTCCGCCGTCGCCGTATGAGGGGCGACGGTACCGCCATGGTCGTCCTGGACGCGGTAGTCGCCGGCTCTGGGGCGCTTGCGGACGGCGTGGGTGACGTGGCCGTCGATCACGATCAGCGAATCCTCTCCGGTGGCGAGGATACCGGCCTCGAACGGCTGCAGCATGAAGTCCTCCACCGCCGCCACTTCCGCGAGCGCCTGCCCGACCACGGCTGCCGTGGCCGGCGACACACGATGGGTGTGGCGGGCGCCACCCGACACGCACGGCTTGATCACCGCGTCGCTCCAACCCATCGTCCGGAGGAGCGACGCCAGCGCCAGGCGGCCGCCGCGAGGGAGGTACCGCGTCGGCACCACGGGGATGCCGCGGCGCTCGAGGTCGGCGAGATAGTGCTTGTCGGCGTTCCAGCGGACGGTGCCGGCGCCGTTGCACAGGCGGGTGTGGTCGGCGACGCGGTCGAGCCAGGCGTCGAAAACGGCGGCCCGGTCGAAGTAGTCCCAGGTGGTGCGGAACACCGCCATGCGATACCGCGTCCAATCGACGTCGGGCCGCGCCCAATCGATCCGCGTCGCGGTCAGGCCGCGGGCGGCGAGGGCCTCGGCCAGGAGACGGTCGTCGGTGAGGATGTTGGCGAGATACCAGTCGCCGGGAGCGGCTCGGGCGGCGGTATAGCGGCGCTCGGTCAGCAGCGCCACGTCGGCGGAGGGGGGAGCGGTCACGGCGCGCCCGGGCTGCGGTTCAGACCAGCTCGGCGATCGGCCCGCGCTCGACGAGATACTGCGGCCGGCCGGTCTGGTCGGCGAGCGTCACCTCGTGGGTGCGGAAGCCGAGGGCGTGGTAGAGGGTGGCGACGATCTCCTGCACGTGCACGGGGCGCTCCGTGGCGTGCTCGCCGAGGCGGTTGGTCGCCCCGATCACCTGCCCGGTGCGCAGGCCGCCGCCGGCCAGCACCGCGCAGCTCACCTGCGGCCAGTGGTCGCGGCCGGCGTCTTTGTTGATCTTCGGCGTCCGGCCGAACTCGCCCCACACCACCACCGCCACGTCGTCGAGCATCCCGCGCGCCTCGAGGTCGTCGAGGAGGGCGGAGAGACATTGGTCGAGTTTCGGGCCGTGGTCGCGCACCAGGGCGAAATTCTGTCCGTGGCTGTCCCAGCGGCCGAACGAGAGGCTGACCACGCGGACGCCCGCCTCGACCAGCCGCCGCGCCATCAGCAGGTGCTCGTTGCAGGTCGGCGCCCCGTCGTACTGGAACTGGTAGGGCTTGCCATCGCCGTAGGCGGCGCGGATCGCCGGGTCCTCCTTGGAGAGGTCGAGGGCTTCGAGCAGCCGGCTGCCGGAGAGCACGTCGAAGGCGCGCTGGCCGAAGGCATCCATCCCGGCGATCGTGCCGCTGGCGTCGGCGTCGCGGCGCAGCCGGTCCACTGCCGCGAGCAGACGGCGGCGGTCGCCAAGGCGATCGAGCGACATGTCCTTGAGCGTCATGTTGTCACGGTCGGGTCCGTCGGGTCGGAACGGACCGTAGGCCGGCCCGAGGAACCCGGGTGTGCCGGAGTCGGACCAGGGTCGGTGCGACGTCTTCTCGGCGAGGCCGACGAACGGCGGCACCGATGGATCGACCGGACCGGCGAGTCTGGCCACCGCCGCGCCCAGCGACGGCCGGCCGCCGAGGGTGCGGAGATTCGCCGCCGGCCATCCGGTGTTGGTCTGGTAGGCGGCGTGGTCGCCCTCGCAGCCGACCACCGAGCGAATGATCGCCAGCTTGTCGGCGCGAGCCGCGAGCCGCGGAAACACCTCGCCGATGCGGATCCCGGGCACGTTGGTGGCGATCGGGGCGAACTCGCCGCGCACCTCGCTGGGTGCGTCGGTCTTGAGATCGAACAGATCTTGGTGCGGCGGCCCGCCCGCCAGGAAGACGTTGATCACCGCCTTGTGGCGAAGGCGCGAACTCCCCCCCGGATGCGCCGCCTCGGCGCGCAACACCCCGGCGAGCGAGAGCCCGCCGGCACCGAACGACAGCCCGCCGATGGCGAGGAAATCGCGCCGGCGCACGCCGTCGCAGAATCGCCCGCCGCCGCCGCGAATCGTGAGCATCGCGCCTCCTCGGGCCGTCCGGACCCGTCTCAAATCTACCGCCCCGCCCGCCGCCCCGTCGGCTCCCCGTTTGGTCCCGGCCCGCTCGCGTGTCCTAACAGCATGCCGGCCATCGCCTTAGAGCACGGGCGCGGCGGGCACACCCGGGCGAAGCCGGCTCGTCACCCGCAGGCGGTGTGACTGTGGCCGGTGTCCCAGCCGAGGAGATCGTGCCGGCCGGACGGCTGCTGTAGAGTTTTCCGTGTCCTCGTCCGATTCGACCCTGTCGGCCCCTTCCTCCGGAGCCCAGCGATGCTCACGATCCT
>JBJSXB010000066.1:0-10560 GCA_046086245.1 Planctomycetaceae bacterium
GCCAGGCGACCGTGTACTGCTTCGCGCAGGAGATCCACCCCGAGCCGGTCGGCGAGCCCGACCGCCCGGTCCGCGCCACCGACATGGGCTACGGCGCCTACGGCGACAAACCCGATGCCTGGACGAAGATCTGGACGTACCGCCGGATCCGCGGCAAAGGGGCCCCGGCGACCGGCGATGTCTGCCTGCAGAACTGGGGCTACTCGCAAAAGCATGGCGAGGGGGGCAACGACTATCCCCACGCTTACCTGTTCATGTCGAAGGCGGCCACGGCCGCGCAGCTGGCCGACTGGCGCGGCGGGATCGACGTCGCGGCCCTCGCCGGCGCCGAAGACCGGGCGTTTGCCTGGCACCAGTGGTTCCGCAGCCATGCCCCCGACGGGATCGATCCCGGCCGGATCGCGCTGGCGCCGGCCGTCCTCGGCACGGCGCACGGCCTGGCCAAGCTCCCCTACATCCGCGACACGCGCCGCGCGATCGGCCTCGACGGCTTCGTGCTGCGGTTCGCCGATCTCTCCGGCCCGGCGGCGCGGCGCACCGGGACGGTGTTTCCCGACCGGATCGCGATCGGCGCCTATCCCGCCGACATCCACCCGGTGTCGACCTGCTCGATGCCGGAGTACGCGGTGGCGGCCCACGACACGCTGCCGTTCTCGATCCCGTTTCGGGCGCTGACCCACCGCGACCTCTCCAACCTGCTCGTCGCCGGCAAGACGATGGCGCAGTCGTTCCTCGCCAACTCGGCGACGCGGCTGCATCCGATCGAATGGTCGACCGGCACCGCCTGCGGGATCGCGGCGGCGGAGATGGCCAAGACCGGCCGCACCAGCGCCGCCCTGCTCGCCGACATCACGGCGCTCCAGGCACTGGTCAAGCAGAAGACGCCGATCGACTGGACCCTGCCGGAGTGAGCCGGCGGCCAAGTTCGCGACGCTCGGCGCCGCGCGCGGGTCAGGGGTTTTTCGGGACGTCGCCGCGGATCACGCCCTGGACCGGGGCGCGCGACGGGTCGTTTTCCAGCTTGCGGATGATCGCCAGACCGGTGACGAGGATCTCCTTCTGGCGCTGCTCCTCGGCGTCGAGCGGCTCACCCGACGTGAGGCGCTCGACCAACCGGCCGATCCCGTCGGCGGCCTGCCGGTACTCGACATACAGCTCGTCGACCGCCTTCTTCAGTTCGGCGCGGATCTGCGGGGCGCTGGCATCGACGAGGGCGTCGAGCTGGGCGTCGTCGTCGAGGTTGATTCCCTCGCGCCGGGCGCGGGCGAGCGATTCCGCGAGCATCCCCGAGACGAGCGTGTAGACCTTCTCCTCGAGGCCCTTGATCTGTCCGTCGAACTGGGTCGCAAGGAGGTCGCGGGCGCCGGACACGATCTGCGGCGGGGCATCGAGCAGCGCCTTCTCCGCATGGTCCATCACCGCCGGCGCCTCGGCCACCAGCCGCTGGCCGAGCTTCCCGACTTCCTCGTCGAGGCGCGGCTCGAGCGTGGCTGCCGCCAGTTCGACGATCACGTCGGGTTCGGCAAACTTCTTCACCGTCGAATAGAGGTAGTTGAGATAGGTCCCGACTCCGGCGACGAGCGCTGCGACCGCCAGACCGGTCAGCAGCCGGCGGGTGCCGGCGGCTGCCGCGGTGGAGTCGAGCCGACGCTCGAGCGCGGCCACGGCGCCGGCGAGATCGCCGGGCCGGTCCGAACCGGGAGACGTGTGGGCGGCCATCGAAAACACTCCTCGGGACACGATACGGGACAGCGCGAATCGGACGCGGGCGGGCTCACGGCGCCGGGGCTGGGTCGGGCGCTTCGGCGGGAGCCGGCGTAGCCCGGACCCCTGCCGGCGGCGCCGCGGCCGGCGCGTCGTCGACGGGCCATTGCTCGACGGCGCTGTCGACCATCATCAGGACGTTGTGGATGAACCGCTTCTGGAGCCTCGACTCGGCCTCGGTCATGGCGTCGGCGATCGGCAGCTTGTCGAGCAGCGCCGCCAGCCGCTCCCGCTCGGTGGCGATCGTCCGCTCCACTTGCTCGCCGAGACCGGCGCCTTCGGAGATCAGGCCGTCGCGGAGACGCCCGGCGAGCTGCTCGACGCGGGCCTCGGTGAGTTTGGGAAAATCGCGCTTCAGATCGGCGGCCAGTTTGCGCGCCACACGTTGCATTGCCTCCTCGGAGCGCACGCGGACCATCTTCTCGGTGTCGGTGGCGAACGAGTCGGCTTCGGTGGCGATCCGCGACGACATTTCCGGGAGGAGCTTCATCCCGCGCTCCATCGCCAGGTCGCCGTAGGCCGGCACCGCCCCCATCACCTGGGCGGCGAGCTTCTCGCCGAGAGGCGGGCCGATCGCCTCGACCTTCGCCTGGAGCGCCTTCTCGAGCTTCTCGGCCGTGACCTGGCGCTCGAGCGTCTTCCACAGCGACCAGCCGAACAGTCCGGCCATCGCCAGCAGGGCGAGCGAGCCACCGGAGAGGAGCCAGCGCGTGAGGCGGTTGGCCGACTCGATCTGGTCGAGCCGGCGGTTGCACTCGCCGATCGCCCTGGTGAGGTGGTCGTGGGTGCCGTTGCCGCCGGCATCGGGATGGTGCATGGAAGCCCCCTTGTTCTCGTCACGGCCGCCGGCCGGCCCCGCGCCTCCCCAGGCGCTGGATTCCCAGAAGGGGATCGTAGCGTCGGGAATGTCACATGTCGAAGAAGCGATCGGGATCTCACATTCTCCACCCCAAGGGGGGCTCGGGGCGGGTCAGGTGAACAGGCCCGTCACCACCCTCCCGGCCACGTCGGTGAGGCGGAAGTCGCGGCCGGCGTGGCGACCGGCGTACTTCAAGTGAAGAGGTTGTGGATCACCCTGCCAGCGACGTCGGTGAGGCGGAAGTCGCGGCCGGCGTGGCGATACGTGAGTCGCTCGTGGTCGAGCCCGAGCGCCGCCAGCAACGTGGCGTGCAGGTCGTGCATGTGGACCCGGTCGGTCACCGCGTGGTGGCCGAAGTCGTCGGTGGCGCCGTGGGCGTGGCCCGCCTTGAACCCGCCGCCGGCCAGCCAGATCGTGAAGCCGGCGGGGTTGTGGTCGCGACCGGTGCCGTTGTCCTGCGCGTAGGGAGTGCGTCCGAACTCTCCGCCCCACCACACCACGGTGTCGTCGAGCAGGCCGCGGCGCTTGAGGTCGCGCACCAGTGCCGCCACCGGCCGATCGACCGCCCGGGCGTGGTCGAGGTGCTTGGGCATGTTGGAATGCTGGTCCCAGGCGGGATTGTTGGAGTTGTCCGTGTAGTTGACCTGGACGAAGCGAACGCCCGACTCGACCAGCCGTCGGGCCAACAGGCACTGCCGGCCGAAGTTGTCGGTGTCCTTGGTGCCGATCCCGTAGAGCGCGAGGGTCTCGGCCGATTCGCCGGCGAGATCGAAGACACGCGGTGCCGTGGCCTGCATCCGCGCCGCCAGTTCGTGTGCCGCGATCACCGCCTCGAGTTCGTCGTCGCCATGGCGTCCGGCGAGTTGGGCGCGGGAGAGATCGACGGCCAGGGAGCCGCCGCGTTCGGCGAGCGGCCCGGTCCGTGCCGGGGCGAGGTTGGGGACGGTCGCCGCGGCGGCGGGCTGGCCGGCGCGCCCCACGGCCGTGCCCTGGTGGATGGCGGGAAGAAAAGCGGGGCCGTAGTTGCGCGGGCCACCGTTGGCCAGCGCCGGCGACAGGCTCACGAACCCCGGCAGGTCGGCGTTCTCGCTGCCCAGGCCGTAGTGGACCCACGACCCCATGCTCGGGCGGATCGCCGTCGTGCTGCCGGTATGGAGAAAGAGGGTCGCCGGACCGTGGGCGATCCCCTCGGTGTGCAGGCTCTTGACCAGGCACAACTCGTCGACGATCGCCGCCATCTCCGGAAACAGTGCCGACACCCACTGCCCACTCTCACCGTGGCGGGCGAAGTTCCACAGCGGCTTCATCACCCGCTGCGGCGGGCTGGTACCGGTCTTGGCGATGCTGCGGAGGTCACCGAACGGCATCTGCTTGCCGTCGTCGGTGAACAGCCGCGGCTTGTGGTCGAAGCTGTCGACATGGCTCACGCCGCCGGCCATGAACAGGAAGATCACGCGCTTGGCGCGTGGTCGCATCTGTGGGCCCGCCCCGGCGCGGGCGCTGCCGGCCAGCCCCGCCAACGCGAGACCGCCGAAACCGCAGGCGGCACGCGCGAGCGCCGCGCGGCGTGGCAGCGACACCGTGGCGGGAGGGTTCATTGCAGGTACCGGAAGTCGATCGAACCGAACAGGGCCTGGACGACCATCGCCAGGGCATCGGCATCGGCGGGGGAATGACCGAGGAACTCCCGGCACCGTGCCGCCTCGTCGGGCCGCGGAGGACGGCCGAGGATCGTCCGGTAGAGCCAGTCGACGCGCGTCGCACCGGCCGACGCCCCCTCCGCGTCGGGGAAGGCGGCCGCGGCCCGCGCGGCGGTGGCCCGTGCATGGGTGACGACGAACGGATCGTTGGCGAAGAACAGCGCTTGCGCGGCGACCGTGCTCGTCTCGCGGGCGCCGGCGGAGGTATTGATGTCGGCGAAGTCGAACACCTCGAAGACCGTCGGTCGCCGGTTGCGGAAGGCGGGCACGTACACACCGCGGCGCGTGCCGTCGAAGACGTAGCCATACTCGATCGCCTGTGCCGAGGTGTCGTTGGCGTC
Source organism: Planctomycetaceae bacterium (assembly GCA_046086245.1). Classification (GTDB taxonomy): domain Bacteria; phylum Planctomycetota; class Planctomycetia; order Pirellulales; family UBA1268; genus F1-20-MAGs016. The sequence continues at coordinate 4,665 of JBJSXB010000066.1, forward strand.
GATCTCGGCGGCGCCGCGGATCGTGAGGCCGCCCGCGGTGCGGTCGAGCGTTCCGGCGGCGGCGAGGATCGCGTCGTGGATCTGCTCGGCGTCGAGACGACGGCGGCGGGCGCGGGTGAACAGCCGGTTGTCGGGATCGACGGGATCGGGCGCGGCCACCGCGGCGGCGTAGGCCCGCGAGAGGACGATCGCCCGCACCAGCGGCTTGAGCCGGTAGCCGTCGGCCACGAGGCGCGTCGCGAGGTGATCGAGGAGTGCGGGGTGCGAGGGAGGTTCACCGGTCGCCCCGAAGGCGTCGACGGTGGACACGATGCCGCGGCCGGTGAGCCAGTGCCAGACGCGGTTGGCGAGGACCCGCGGCACGAGCGGATGGCGGGGATCGCCGAGCCACTCCGCCAGTTCGCGACGGCCGCTGGTGTCGGCGGGGATCGTCAGCGTCGCGCCGAACACGGTGGGCACACCGCGCGGCACGACGGCGCCGCGGTTTTTCTCGATCCCGCGGATCCGCACGGCGGTGTCGGTGGGCGCCTCGCGGTCGTGGACGGTCATCACCGTCGGCCGCGGGGGCAACTCCGACTCCAGCGCCCGGCGCCGTGCCTCGAGCGCACGGACCCGGGCGGTGGACTCGCCGTCGTCCACCGGCAGCGGGGGCTGCCCCTCGGGCACGAGATGGAGACCGTCGACGATCACGTGGCCGTCGGTGCCGGCGGTGCCGATGAGCAGGTGGCCGGCCGAGCCCTTCTCGAAGCGCCAGGTGCCGAGGCTCACGAACCGGCCGAACAGCGGCGGTGGGCGGCGCTGGTCGATCGTGAGGTCCTCCTCGCCGTCGGCGTGGAGCAGGTGCAGCGGCACGTTGGTGGCCCGTGACGCGCCCCCCGAGTAGGCGAGGCGGATCTCGTAGCGGCCGCTCGTCGGGGGGTCGATGAGAAACGTCGCCGACTTCTCCCCCTTGCCGGCGTTGTCGTCGTGGACGTAGCCCGTGCCGAGGTGGTCGGGTGAGAACGTCGAGAGACGCCACGCGCCGACGAGCGTTGCCTGGCCGTCGTCGATCACGAGGCCGGCGAGCCGGGCCGGATCGAGCGGCCCGGGAGGAAACGGGCTCGATCCCGCCGCCTGCTTCTTGGCACCGCGCAGGGCCTTGGTAATCTCGGCCAGTTCGGCGTCTACCGCCGCGCGCCGTACGGCGACCGGCTCCGGCTCCGCCAGCGGTTCGGTGATCCAGCGGGCGACGTTGTCGGTTTCGTTGTGGAGCGTACGGGTCGCGGCGAAGATCCCCGCGAGGGCGTGGTAGTCGGCCTGGGTGATCGGTTCGAAGGCGTGGTCATGGCAACGGGCGCAGCCGAGCGACTGGCCGAGGAACACCTTGCCTAGGGTGTCGAGCTGTTCGTCGACGATGTCCATGCGGAGCTGTTGCTTGTCCTGCTCCTCGTAGTTGGTGGGGCCGAGCGTGAGGAACCCGGTCGCCGCCAGGAGACGCTCGCGCTCCGCGGGCGACGCCGCGGCCAGCAGGTCGCCGGCCAGTTGGGCGGCGAGGAAACGGTCGAAGGGCAGGTCGGCGGCGAGCGCGTCGATGACCCAGTCGCGGTAGCGCCACGCATCCTTGAACAGCAGCGTGCGGCCGCCGCCGCTGCTCTCCGCGAACCGTGCGAGGTCGAGCCAATGCCGGCCGAAACGCTCGCCGAACGCGCGGTCGGCGAGCAGGCGATCGACCACGCGTTCCGTCGCCGCCCGTGGATCGACGGCATACGCCGCCAGAAAGGAATCGATCTCGTCGGCCGGAGGCGGGAGTCCGGCGAGGTCCTGGAACAACCGCCGCAGCAGCACGTCGGGCGCGGCGCGGGGCGCCGGCGCGATCCCCGCCGTCGCCGCCGCGGCGCCGATGAAGCGGTCGATCGGATCACCGCGCCACTCGTCGTCGTCGACCTCGGGCACCGGCGGCGGCACGAGCGGTTGCAGGCACCAGAGCCGGCGCCCCTCTTCGACCGACATCCCGGCGGTGCCGCGCGGGCGCGTGCCGCGGCTGCGCGGGAGCGCGTCGCCTGCGCGCGGGTCGATCGCGCCGGCACCGATCCACGACTCGATGAGCGCCACCTCCTCGGGGGGCAGGCGCCCGTCGGGGGGCATCTTCGGTGCGCCCGGCTCCCATCGCACCGCGCGGAACACGAGGCTCTCGGCCGGCCGGCCGGGCACGATGGCCGGCCCTGAATCGCCGCCGCGCTCCCAGCCGGCGCGCAGATCGAGCTGGAGGCCGCCGTTGATCTCGCCGGCCTCGGAATGGCAGTCGAGGCAGCGCCGCGCCAGGAGCGGCGCGACCTGTTCGGTGAACAACGCCATGCCGTCTCCGGGAGCCGGCTCGGCGGCACCGGTCGCCGGCAGGAGGGCGATCGCCAGTGCGACCAGGCCGGGCAGGCGCCGGCGGTGGTGCGTCGGGCACGGGATGCCGGCCGCGTGGATCACGTGGCCGGGGAGCGGCAGGCGGGCGATGCTCATGGTGGCGACCGGCGGGGGCGAGCGACGATCACTTGCCGTCGATGCGCACCAGCGACAGGGTGGCGGCATCGGCATCGATCTCGAACTTGAAGTTCCGGAGGAATCCCATCCCGAGCAGGAGTTCCGCGTTGACTGCCTCGGGGCCGAGGACCACGCACTCGACGTTGTCGACGGTGAACCGGCCGACGCGGACGCTCCGCAGCGTCTTGCGGACGCCGCGGACGACGCGGCCGTCGGCCATGAAGCATCGCACTTCCTCGTCACCGACGGTCGGGACGACGTCGAATTCGGTCGCCAGTGGCGCCGGCACCAGCAGCGTCGAGCAACCGGAATCGACGATCATCGACCGCGGTTTGCCTTCGTTGACGACGACGCTGGCGGCGAGGGTACCACGGTCGCGCACCAGCGGGACGCTCTCGGAGAGGATGCCCTCCTCGAGGTCGGCGAGCTTCTTCAGCGCGGCGCGAAATCCACTTCCCGGGCCGAATGCCAGCTCCTTGCCGGCCGCGTCGGCCGCCGCGGCCACCGCGGTGCGCACGGCTTCGTCGCCGCCACGAGCGGCGTACGCGGCCTCGAGCGCGTCGGCCCGCTTGCGGAGATCGAGGACGTGCTGCAGATACGCCTCACGGGCTTCGTTGACGGCGGCCCGGAGCGTGCGGCCCTGCTCCTCGACCTTGTCGCGATCGGCTTCGATCTGGCCGAGTTGTGCCTGGATGGTGTTGACCGAGGCGACGAGGCGGTTGTAGGCGGCCGGGTCGGCGTTGGTCGTCCCGGCGAGGAGGCCGTTCAACCGCAATTGGTCCCCGCGCAGCTTGGTCTGCAGGTCGCGGCCGCGGGCCACGGCACCGTCGTAGGCCGCCAGATCGCGCGCCGCTTTCTGCATCGCCGCCCGCAGCGTGGTGGAGCGGCCGAGGTCGCGGAGCAAGATCGGCTCTTCGGCAAGCACCACCTGGCCACCGCTGACCTTGAGGCCGGCCTCGTCGAGACGTTTCTTGGCAACGCCCCTGTCCGCCCCCCTGTCAGTCGCCCCGTCCGCCCCCCGCGCGGCCGCCTGGTCGGCGACCGACGGCCCCGGCGCCGCAGCGTGCAGCACCGCGATCAGCACCGTCACCGGAACCCAGACGGCGAAGCCGGGGTCTCCGCGATCGAACCGCCGCTGCATCGGTGAAACCTCCGCCGAATATGCCGCATCCGATCATACCCCGGCCGGGACCCAGCCGCGGCGCCGACTCCCGGCGGCATCCGGCGGTGGCGTCAGATCGGTGATTGCGTGCGGGCGGGCGCCGTCGCGGGCGCGACGTCGATATCGAGCACCGTGTCGCCGGATATCGAACATTCGATCGGCAGCGCGTGCTCGAAGAATCGGCTGCCGTCCGCCTCGAGGAACCCCATCACCATGGCGGTCATCGGACCGCCACCGACGCCGGCGGCGCGCGTGCCCCGCGTGTCGAAAGTGCCGTCCTTGATGGTGGCGATGCCCTGGGCACCGGTGTTCTTCTTCGTGCCGTCGGGGGTGAAGATGATCTCCCCTCCCACCACCGGCTTGCCGCCGTAGCTGATCCGGCCCGACACCCGGTGGCGCACGCGCGTGTCGCGCGGTCCGCACCCCGTCGCCACGGCGACACCCGCCAGCACCACGCCGACTGCACCGCCGAGCATGCGCCGGCGGTGCGGCGGCCGTGGCGGACGTTCGTGACAGTCCCGCGTCATGGTGCCGAAACGTTCTCCCCGCCCGCCCGGCTCGCGAGTGGCAGGAGGATGCCGTTGAGATCGACGTCCTCGGCGAGGAAGGTGATGCTGCCGTCGGCCATCGCGACGTTGCAGCCTGCCGGATGATTGCTCCCCATGCTCACGCTGTTGTAATTCCCGGGAGTGACGTACTTCACCGTACGCATCGCGTTGGCGACGTTCTTCACGGCGGTCATGTCGTTGTTCCACGCCGCGCCACGCGCCCAACTGCGCAGCGAGCCGGCACCCATGTCGCTCCAGGCGCACTCCATCGCCATGATCGTCTTGCTGGTGCCGTCGCGGATGTCGGTCATCGCCACCGCGAACGGTTTGGAGGGATTGCTGCCGATGATCACCGGCGACAGCGGCATCACCCCCTCGACGGCGCTGAATCCCTGGGTCGATGGATTCTGTCCGTAGGCCCGCCCACTGAAGATATTGGTGCCGATCGGTCCGGCGTTGGCGACGTAGTGGGTCGTGTAGGCGCGGCCACCGCCGGTGACCGAGTCGATCGTGCTGCCGGAAAAGTCGGCCCAGTCGGTCTGGAAGCTCGGGCAGTGAAAGCCGGGCACGCGCACGCGGGCGAGATTGCGATTCTGCGCAAAATTCGTGCCCGCATACGAGGGATTGAGGGGTTGCACCTCGGCGGCGAGCGAGGCCTGCTCGATGTTGGCGAGGATCAACGACAGCCAACTGACGCCCGTCTGCCCACCGGGGGAGAAATGCGCGGGGAACTGCTGCCGCGCCGAGTGGTAGTTGTGGCAGCCAAGCGCGAGTTGCTTGAGATTGTTCGTACAAGAACTGCGTCGCGCCGCTTCCCGGGCCGCCTGCACCGCCGGTAGTAGCAAGCCGACGAGGGTGCCGATGATGGCGATCACCACGAGCAGTTCGACGAGCGTGAACCCGCGGCGGGCGGCGTGCCGGAACGATGTGCGCATGCAAGAGCCCCCTCGATGCCAAAGGTCTCTGGTTCCCCGTCCCCCTCCCCAATCGAAGGCTCAACTGTACCACTCCCCTTCCGGCGGCGGGAGGGGGGTTCACGCACACGGTGAGGGGGGCGAGCGGGGTGATACTTGAGCGGCCGATCCCGATCCGCGACACTCGACACCCATGCGGACACGCTGTTTCGGCCGGACGGGATGGCGGGTTTCCGAAGTCGGATTCGGCGCCTGGGCGATCGGCGGCGGCCAATGGGGTGGCGCCGATGAAGGCGAATCGATGGCCGCCCTCCACGCGGCCCTCGACGCCGGCATCGACTTCTTCGACACCGCCGACGTCTACGGCGACGGTCTCTCGGAGCGCCTCGTCGCCCGACTGCGGCGGGAGCGGTCCGAGCCGTTCCGGGTGGCGACGAAGGCCGGACGGCGACTCTCGCCGCACGTCGCCGACGGCTACGACGCGGCCAACCTCGGCGCGTTCGTCGAGCGGAGCCTGACCAACCTCGGGGTCGAGCGGCTCGACCTCCTCCAGCTCCACTGCCCCCCCACCGACGTCTACTACCGGCCGGAGGTCTTCGCCGCCCTCGACGACCTGGTGCGGGCGGGGAAGATCGCCTTCTACGGCGTGAGCGTCGAGAAGGTGGAGGAGGCCCTCAAGGCGATCGAGTATCCGGGCGTCGAGTCGGTGCAGATCATCTTCAACGCCTTCCGGATGCGTCCGGCGGAACTGTTCTTCGCGG
>JBJSXB010000067.1:0-2812 GCA_046086245.1 Planctomycetaceae bacterium
GATGCCCCCGGTCGTCGACGATCCGTTCCCGAAACGCGTCGTGGTCTTCAGCCCGCACCCCGACGACGACGTGATCAGCATGGGGGGGACGTTCATCCGTCTGTGCGAGCAGGGACACGAGGTCCACGTCGCCTACCAGACGAGCGGCAACATCGCCGTGTGGGATGAATCCGCCGACCGGCACGTCGACTTCGTCGAGGAGTTCTGCCGTGCCTTCGGCACCACGTCGGGCGAGCAGGCGGTCGCGGAGAAGATCCGCGCGTTCCTCCGCAACAAGGCGAGCGGAGAGGTGGACATCCCCGAGTTGCAGACCGTGAAGGCGCTCATCCGTCGCACCGAGGCGCGGGCCGCCGCGCTGCTTTCCGGCGTGAAACCGCAATGGATCCATTTTCTCGATTTGCCGTTCTACGAAACCGGACGCGTGCGCAAGAAGCCGATCGGTCCCGAAGACGTCGCGATCACGGCACGGTTGCTCGACGAGGTGCGACCGCACCAGGTGTATGCGGCGGGCGACCTTTCCGATCCCCACGGGACCCACCGTGTCTGCCTGTCGGCGATTTTCAAGGCGCTCGAATCGCTCGCCGACCGCGAGTGGACGCGTGGATGCGAAGTGTGGCTGTACCGCGGTGCGTGGCAGGAATGGGAGCCGCATGAAATCGACATGGCGGTACCGCTCTCGCCCGACGAGGTGCTGCGGAAGCGGATGGCGATCTTCAAGCACGAGAGCCAGAAGGACCGGGCCTTGTTTCCCGGGCCCACCGACCCCCGCGAGTTCTGGCAGCGTGCCGAGGACCGCAACCGCGACACCGCGCGCCTGTACGACAAACTCGGCCTGCCCGAATACGAGGCGATCGAAGGGTTCGTGCTGTACCGGCCGGCGTGAGCGTGCCGGCAGGCACGGGGCCGGCGTGAGCGTGCCGGCAGGCACGGGGAACGTGCGTCGCGGCCCTGCCGCGGGCGGGCGACCGGATCCCGTACGAGACCGGGGCACCGAAAGGCGGAGGCACCATGGGCAAGACACTCAACGTCGGCGTGATCGGCTACGGCTGGGCCGCCACCGCTCACATCGCCGCGATCAACGCCACTCGGCAGGGTCGCGTGACGGCGGTATGGTCGTCACGGTCGCTCGACGAAGGGGAGCTGTCCGCCCGGCACGGCGGCAGGATTCGTGCGCATCGTGACCTCGAGTCGCTGCTCGCCGATCCGGGCATCGACGTCGTCGACATCACCAGCTACCCCAGTCAGCACCGCGATCAGGCGGTCGCCGCGGCACGGGCCGGGAAGCATGTGATCCTCGAGAAGCCGATGGCGAATTCACCCGCCGAGGTGGCCGACATCGTCGCCGCCGCGGAGGCGGCCGGCGTGCGGGGATGCGTCTGCTTCGAGTGCCGCTTCTCCAGCCAATTCCAGGCAACCAAGGCTCTGGTGGACGAGGGGTTGCTCGGTCGATTGCACTACGGCGAGATCGACTACTACCACGGCATCGGACCGTGGTACGGCCAGTACCGCTGGAACACGACGCGGGCCGAGGGGGGCAGTGCGTTGCTCACGGCCGGCTGTCATGCGCTCGACGCCTTGCTGATGGTGATGGGCGGCGAGGTCGAAAGCGTGTCGAGCCTCGCCACCCGCTCGGACGCCGAGGTGTTCCGCCCGTACGAGTACGACACCACGAGCGTGACGATCGTGCGCTTCGCCAACGGCGCGGTGGGCAAGACGGCCGCGGTCGTCGACTGCCTCCAACCCTACTATTTCCATACCCATCTGGTCGGTAGCGAGGGCAGTCTCCTCGACGACCGATTCCACTCCACCCGTCTCAAGGCCGACAGGGGCAAGTGGAGCCGGATCGCGATGAAGCTCCTCGATTCCGGCGACGTCAGCGATCATCCTTACCAGGCGCAGTTCCAGGCCTTCTTCGACAGCATCGAGGCCGGCGAGGAGATGCCGCTGACCGGGTTTCGCGAGGCAGCGCGGACGTTTTCCGTGATCTTCGCCGCCGACTCGAGTGCCGCCCAAGGCGGACGGCCGGTGCGGCCCGTTTGAGCCGCACCGGCCGTCATGCCGATGAGATCGGGCCTCGCGGGTTCAGCGAGACTTCCACTCGCGCCCGGGCAGGGTCTTCGGCCACTCGTCGTGCGTCAGCCACACCAGCGAAGTCGAGACGTCGGCCAGACCCTCGGCATCCTTCGGCTGTGACACCGCCACCGTGCCCGAACCACCGCGGACATCGACCCGCACGTGGCGGAAGTGGTCGTCGCAGGTGACAAGACTCTGATCGTGGCTCGGACGGAAACCGGCCGGCAGTTTGCCGAGGACCCGATCGAGCGCTCGGCGGCTGCTCATGCCGACGAACGACAACTCGACCGTGTCGCCGACGCGGCGGAGAAACGCGTGGTCGAGCTGGGCCCCGCCGGGCATCGACACGAGCGTCGAGATTTCGCGTTCACCGGTGGCATGCACCGCGGGCGAAGATCCCGGAGGTCCGGCGGGACCAGGCTCACCCTTGTCGCCCTTGGGCCCTTTTTCTCCACGCGGTCCCGCCACGCCGGGTTTGCCGTCTTTTCCAGCCGCTCCGGCGGGTCCGCGTTCACCCTTGGCGCCATCTTTGCCCGGCGCCCCTGCGGGTCCGCGTTCGCCCTTGGCACCATCCTTGCCGTTCGCGCCCGCGGGTCCGCGTTCACCTTTGGCGCCGTCCTTGCCGTTCGCACCAGCCGGTCCACGTTCACCCTTCGCACCGTCCTTGCCGTTCGCGCCCGCGGGTCCGCGTTCACCTTTGGCGCCGTCCTTGCCGTTCGCACCCGGGAGACCGCGTTCA
>JBJSXB010000068.1:0-3159 GCA_046086245.1 Planctomycetaceae bacterium
GCCCACCGGTCACACGACTTCCTGGAAGCCGCTCGACCCGCCGAGCGGTCGGTCGCCGTCCTATCCGCAGACCGCCTTGCCCTCACGACTGGCTTTGGGCCCTGTACACCCCTGAGCAGTTCCCGCTGGTCGATCGGTTCCTCGAGACTCCATTTCGGCGACCAACCGAGGGTCGTAGCGACGCCCACCCGACGACGGTGCCGTGACGTCGGCCGCGGCATCATATGGTCGCGATCCTGGATCCACCGTCCCGTTGGCGTACCCCGACGGTGGTCATAGGGCTCGCTGCCGCGGTAGTCTGCCGTACTGGTTGTCGATGATCCGGGGCCATGGTGACGTGACCAACGCCGAAATTGCCTCGCGGCTGGAACAGGCCGCCGACTTTCTCGAGTATCTCGGCGAAAACCCTTTTCGTTGCCGTGCCTATCGGGCGGCGGCCCGAGTCGTCTCCGACCTCAGCGAACCGATCGTCGACATCGCGGGCGCACGGGGTGAAGGCATCGCCGGCCGCGACGGGATCGGCACGGACTTGGCCGGCAAGATCGCCACCATGGCGCACACGAATCGGTTTCCTCTCCTCGAGGAGTTGGGATCCCGGGTCCCGCCGGTGGCATGCGACGTGATGCGGCTTCCCGGACTCGGCCCCAAGAAGGCCCGTGTCCTCGTGGAGCACTTGCGCCTCGATTCCCTCGAGTCATTGGCGGCGGCCTGTCGCGAGGGGCGTGTCGCCGCGATCAAGGGATTCGGCGAAAAGACCGCGGCGACGATCCTCCGTCAGATCGCGTTCGCGACGAATCCCGAACAGCAGCGCATGCTGTGGCGCGAGGCGGATGCTGTCGTACGTGATCTCGACACCTGGATGCGCGGCTGCGACGCGATGATCAGGGGCGAGGCCGCAGGCAGCTGGCGGCGCGGCCGCGAGACGGTCGGCACGATCGTGTACCTCGTCGCCACCGCCGCACCCCAGTCGGTGATCGACCGTTTCGTGGCGTGGCCACGTGCGTCGGCCGTCGTCTCACGGAATGAACAAGGGGCGGTCGTCCGTGGTCCATCCGGCGTGCAAACCGCCGTTCACGTCGTCGCGGCCTCCAGTTTCGGCTCGGCCCTCGTGACGTACACCGGATCGCCCGCACACGTCGGACTCCTTGCCGACATCGCGGCACGCCGTGGGCTGTCGCTCGACGAACACGGCGTTCTTCATCGGCGACCGGATTGCGCGACGCCGACCGCAGATCGCTCGCCCGATGACTCCGACGAGCGGTTGGTCTACGAGCGACTGGGCATGGCGTGGATCCCCCCGGAGCTCCGCGAGGGGCGCGGCGAGGTGGCTGCCGCGCTGGACGGCAGGATTCCCGACCTCGTCCGGGTCGATCAGATCCGTGGTGACTTGCACATGCACACCAGCGCGTCGGATGGCGAGGCGACTCTCGCCGAGATGGCGCGGGCGGCCCTGGCGCGAGGCCTGCAGTACATCGCGATCACCGACCATGGACCCCGTGTTTCCATGGCCAACGGTCTCGACGCGGAACGGCTTTTCCAGCAATGGGAAGAGATCGATCGGCTCAACGCGGTGCTGGCGGCGGATGGAGCACCGCCGCTGGTCGTACTCAAGGGCGTCGAAGTCGACATGCTCGAGGGCGGGGGACTCGATCTCCCCGACGACGTGCTCGCCGGCGCGGATTGGATCGTCGCCAGTCTGCACTACGGCCAGCAACAGCCCCGCGAGAAGATCACCGCACGAATCATCGAGGCGATCGAGAATCCCCATGTATGCGTCATCGGCCATCCGACGGGGCGCCTCATCGGCCGGCGACCACCGTATGACGTCGACATGGGCGCGGTCATCGCGGCGGCGGCACGCACCGGTACGTTGCTGGAGATCAACGCCAATCCGCGACGTCTCGACCTCGACGACGTCCATGCATGCATGGCCCGGGAAGCCGGCGTACCGCTGGTCGTGAGTACCGATGCCCACTCGGTCGTCGGCCTCGATCTGATGGCGTGCGGGATCCAGCAGGCACGGCGGGCCGGGTGCACCGCGCGCGACGTCGCCAATACGCGAAGCCTGGCAGATCTGCGGGCGTTGATCGGCCGCCCCTGACGCCGCCCGGAAGGGACCGCCGTCCCACGGATCCGCCAAGACGGGGCGCGGTGGTCCATGCACGGCCGCGGCCGACGTGGCGCAGCCCCCGAGGGGCCGTCAGCGGGGCGCGGCGATGCAGCGGAAACCGATGTGGTTACAGCCCGACGAAACCTCCGCCTTGCCGCGTGTGCCCACGATGTAGCGGGAGCAATACTGGTCGGTACAGAGGAACGAACCGCCGCGCAGCACGCGTTTGCGTTGTCCGGGTTCCTGTGGATCGTGGCTCTCGCGCGGTCCGCGCGGATTGTCGACGACTCCGGATGCCGCATCGAACGCATAGGTGTCGGGACGATACCAATCGAGACACCATTCCCACACGTTGCCCGACATGTCGTGCAAGCCGAACGCGTTGGGCGGGAATCGTCCCACGGGTGCGATACCGGCGAACCCGTCGTTCCCGGCGTCCGAATCGGGAAAACGCCCCTGCCAGGTGTTCGCCATCCATCGCGAGTCGGGTCGGAATGCATCGCCCCACGGGTACATCGCGCCGCTCAGCCCGCCGCGGGCGGCGTACTCCCACTCCGCCTCCGTCGGCAGTCGTTTTCCCGCCCATGCCGCGTAGGCTTCGGCGTCTTCGAAGGCGACGTGCACGACCGGATCGTCGTCGTGACCGTCGATCGTGCTTGCGGGACCGAAGGGATGCCTCCAATCGGCTCCGGGGACGTAGTCCCACCACCGATAATGGGTGTCGAGTGGCACCGAGTCCGCGGGGGGCGAGAAGACGATCGAGCCGGGGACGAGATTCTCGGCAGGCGCACCGGGAAAGTCCTCGGGTCGGGGGGGCCGTTCCGCCACCGTGACGTACGACGTCGCCGCGACGAAGGCGGCGAATTGCCGATTCGTCACCTCCGTGATGTCGATGTAGAACCCGTCGACACGCACCCGATGGATCGGCCGTGCATCATCCATGGCTTCCCGTCCGCCGTCGGCGGTGCCGCGAGGGTCCGCGCAGCCCATCGAGAATTCCCCACCCTCGATCCACACCATACCTGTCGGCGCGAGCGTCGCCCGGGACG
>JBJSXB010000069.1:0-6033 GCA_046086245.1 Planctomycetaceae bacterium
GGCACCCCGCCTGCCGCCGACGGATCCGCCGATCTGACCGCCCTGTGGAAGGTGGTCGACGGCATCGCCGCGCACGTGCGTGAGGATGCGATCGTGGTCACGAAAAGCACCGTCCCGGTCGGCACCTGTGCCGGCATCGAACGGCGTCTGCGTGAGCGCGCCGGCCGGGCATGCCGGGTCGCCAGCAACCCGGAGTTCCTCAAGGAGGGGGCGGCGATCGACGACTTCCAGAAGCCCGATCGCGTGGTGGTCGGTGTCCGTACGCCCGAGGTCGGCGAGACGCTTCGCGCTCTCTACGCACCGTTTCTTCGGACGGAGCATCCCTTTCTGGTGATGTCCCCGGAAAGCTCCGAGATGACGAAGTACGTCGCCAATGCCCTGTTGGCGACGAAGATCAGCTTCATCAACGAGGTCGCCAACCTGTGTGAGCGGATGGAGGCGGACATCGACGACGTGCGGCGCGGGATCGGCCATGACAGCCGGATCGGCTTCGCCTTCCTCTTTCCCGGAGCCGGCTACGGCGGCAGTTGTTTCCCCAAGGACGTGCAGGCGCTGGCGTCGATGGCCCGGAGCAAGGGGGTTCAACCGCGAATCCTGTCCGCGGTGCACGACACGAATCTGGCGCAGAAACGGGTGCTGGGGGAGAAGGTGGTCGCCCACTTCGGCGGCCGTGCCACGGGCCGCCGGATCGCGATCTGGGGCTTGGCGTTCAAGCCGCGCACCGACGATGTCCGCGACGCGCCGTCGATCGACCTCATCGAACGGTTGCTCGGCGATGGGGCGGATCTGACCGTGTTCGATCCGGAGGCGATGGAGAACGTCAGGGCGATCTATGGTGATCGGCTGCGCTATGCGGCGGGCCCGCTCGAGGCCCTCGACGATGCCGAATGCCTCGTGATCGTCACCGAGTGGGGCGACTTCCGGCGCCCCGACTTCGACGCGATGGCGCGGCGGATGAAGGCTCGGGTGATCATCGACGGGCGCAATCTGTACGCGCCGTCCGACATGCGCGCCCGTGGCTTCACCTACCTGGCGATCGGCAAGCAACCGGTGATCGGTTAGGCCGTGGGCGCGGCCGTCCGACTGACGGTGGAGGCGGTCAGCGGCCGGGCGCGGGCGGGCATCCTCGCCACCCCGCACGGCGCGGTGCCCACGCCGCTGTTCATGCCGGTGGGAACCGCCGCGACGGTCAAGGGTGTCGATATCGGCCGCGTCGCCGCGACCGGCGCTGGGATGCTGCTCTCCAACACCTACCACCTCCATCTGCGTCCCGGCGAGGAGGTGATCGCCGCCGCTGGCGGACTCGCCCGCTTCATGGGGTGGCACGGGCCGACGCTCACCGACAGCGGCGGCTATCAGGTGTTCAGTCTCGCGCGGCAGGTGGCGGTGAGCGACGCGGGAGCGGTCTTCCGCTCGCATCTCGACGGCGCCCGCGTCGAACTCACCCCCGAGACGGCGATCGCGATCCAGGAGCGCATCGGCGCCGACGTGGTGATGCAGCTCGACCACGTCGTCGGCCTCCCCGCTGAGCCTCGCGACGTGGCCGTCGCCATGCGGCGTTCGATCGCCTGGGCGGAACGCTGCCGAGCCGCCCAACGCCGTTACGATCAGGCCCTGTTCGGCATCGTCCAGGGGGGGCTGGAGGAGGATCTCCGGAGGGAGAGCGCCGAACGACTGCGGTCGCTCGACTTTCCCGGGTACGCGGTGGGCGGGCTCTCGGTCGGTGAGGGCACCGCCGCGATGCTCGCCACGCTGCGCGTCACGGTGCCGTGTCTGCCGGCCGACCGGCCGCGGTACCTGATGGGGGTCGGCAAGCCGACCGACGTGGTCGCGGCGGTGGCGGAAGGAATCGACATGTTCGACTGTGTCCTTCCGACCCGCTGCGGTCGTAACGCGTTGGGGTTCACGTTCACCGGCCCGATGCGGCTGCGCAACGCCCGCTTCGTCCGTGACGATCGTCCGCTCGAGGCCGACTGTCCGTGCCCCGCCTGCCGTCATGGCCGCGGGTATCTCCGCCACCTGTTCCTCGCCGGGGAGATGCTCGGTCCGATCCTGTTGTCGATCCACAACCTGACCTTTTATCAGCGACTGATGGCCGCGCTGCGGACCGCGATCCTCGCCGACCGTCTCGCCGTCGAACGCGACCGGCTGCTCGCCGCACTTTCCGGGGACGACGAAGGCGACGACTGACCGGGGAGCCTCGCCCCATTCGCCGCCGACGGCCCTGAACGCGCCGGGCTTGTCCGTGGTTCACGGCGACCACTACATTGGGCGATTCTCGCCCGCGCGGGCTCCGGCCGACCGGGCCGGCACCGTGCCGGACCCGGTTCTCCTGGCCTCCCTGCCATGCCGCTCGCCCAGCCCGCCGTCCTCCCGTCGCCCGTGCCGCTCACCTTGGTGGCCCAGGTGGCGCCGCCGGCCGGACCGCCCGCCGCCCCGGGGCCCGCCGAGCAGCTCTTTCCGTGGGTCACGTTGCCGCTGATCCTGCTGCTCGGCTGGTTCATGATCCTCCGGCCGGAGCGGGAGCGTCAGCGGAGCCAGGACAGGCTGCTGGCGGGTCTGAAGAAAAACGACCGCGTGCTGACCAGTGCCGGGATCTACGGCACCGTCGCCAACGTGGACCGCGACGGGCAGCGCGTCGTGCTCAAAATCGATGACACCGGGTCGGTGAAGATGACGGTCACGTTGGCGAGCATTACCCGGGTGCTCGAACACTCCGCCGAGACCGCTCCCGTGACGGGCAACTGACGCCCGCCGCCGGATGCCGCCGTGAAATCGGAACCACTTGCCATGGAAACGCTCCTCTCGTTCATCCCCTTCCTCGCCCAGACCGCGGCGCCGGCGATTCCGGCGACGGAGTGGTGGCGCGAGACCTGGTTCAGTTGGCTGCTGACGGTGGCCACCGTCGTGGTGCCGACGTTCATCGCCTGGCTGCTCGCCAAACAGTTCCGGGTCGGCGACCTGTGGGCCCGGTTGGCGGCGGTGCTCGTCGCCACCGCGGCCGGGGCGGTGGTGGTCGCGCTCGGCTGGCCACCCCGGCTGGGCATCGATCTCAAGGGTGGAGTGATCCTCGTCTACGAGGTCGATCGCTCGAAGCAGGTCGCGGGCCGCGTCGACGAGTGCGTCGGCCGTGTCCAGCAGTTGGTCGCGCGTCGTGAGGGGGCGGGCGTCTCGCGCACCGCCGACGGCCGCATCGCCGTACGTCCCGGCACCGCCGATGCCGCCAGTCGGCAGGCGCTGGTCGACGACATCAGCGCACTCGATCTCGCCGACACGACCCTCGTGCCGCTGCCGGCCCGAAGTGCCGGTGACGAACTGGTGTTCGAGGTCCGCGGCCGCACCGATCCGGTCGACATGGACAAGCTCGTGGCGGCGGTGAGCCGTCGCGTCAATCCGGGCGGGCAGAAGGAGGTGACCGTCCGGCGATTCGGGCTCGATCAGATCGAAGTGATCGTGCCCGAGGTCGACCAAGCGGAGGTCGATCTCATCAAACGGATCGTGTCGAGTGCCGGTGTGC
The DNA here is from genome assembly GCA_046086245.1 of Planctomycetaceae bacterium. Classification (GTDB taxonomy): domain Bacteria; phylum Planctomycetota; class Planctomycetia; order Pirellulales; family UBA1268; genus F1-20-MAGs016. The sequence goes on from JBJSXB010000069.1 coordinate 3,518, forward strand.
TCGAGTTCCGCATCACCGCCAATCCCGACGATCCCCGGCACGGCCGCATCATCGAACTGTCGCGCACGCCCGGCACCACCGTCCTCGAGGGCACCAACCAACTCGGTCGCTGGATCCGCCTCGACACGGCGCAACTCGAACCCCAGGGGCTCGTCACCCGTCCGGGGACCGACGGGACCACCGAAGTGCTGGTGATCCTCGACCGCTTCAACGTCAACGGCGGCTACCTGGTGCGGGCGATGTCGAGTCTCGACCAGAGCCTGCAGCCGTGCGTCAACTTCGCCTTCAACACCGCCGGATCGACGCTGTTCGGCGCGCTTACCGGCAACAACCTCCCCGACCCCGCCAATCGCCTCGAGAGCCGACTGGGGATCGTGCTCGACGACGTGCTTCTCTCGGCACCGCGGATCCGCGAGGCGATCAGCGGCAACGGGCAGATCACCGGGGACTTCAAGAAGGCCGACATCGACTTTCTCGTCGGTGTGCTCAACGCCGGCAGCCTGCCGGCGGCCCTGGTGAGCGAGCCGATCAGCGAACAGAAAATCAGCCCTCAACTCGGGGCCGACACGATTCGCTCGGGCGCCATGGCGATGATCGTCGCCACGGCGCTGGTACTGTTGTTCATGCTTCTCTACTACCGCTTCGCCGGCTTCGTCGCCGACGTCGCCGTGTTGCTCAACATCCTGCTCGTCCTGGCGGTGATGATCTCGATCAAGGCGGCCTTCACCCTGGCAGGGCTCGCGGGGCTGGTGCTCTCGGTAGGCATGGCCGTCGATGCCAACGTGCTCATCTACGAGCGCATGCGGGAGGAACAGCAGCGCGGCGCGTCGCTACGAACGTCGATCCGCAACGGATTCCAGCGGGCGTTCTCGACGATCGTCGACTCCAATCTCACCACCTTGATCACCGGCTTGGTGCTGTTCGCCATCGGCACCGATCAGTTGAAGGGGTTCGCCGTCACGTTGATCCTCGGCCTGACGCTCAACCTGTTCACGGCGGTGTTCTGCTCGCGGGTGTTGTTCGATCTCGCCGAGCGTTGCCACTGGATCCGACGGCTGTCGATGGCGCGGATCTTCGGTGAGACGAAGTTTCCCTTCGTCGCCTGGATGCGGCCGGCGATCATCACCTCGACGGCGTTCATCCTGCTCGGTCTCCTCGCAGCCTGGCAACGCGGCCAGGGGCTGTTCGACATCGATTTCACCGGCGGCACCAGCGTGCAGGTGGCGTTCAAGCCCGGGCAGGAACTCGACGTCGCGGCCGTGCGGAGCGCGGTGGCGGTGCTGCCCGACGTCGCCGTGAGTGCGGTGACGGCAGCCGACGCCCCCCCGGGGAGCCGCTACAAGATCGACACGTCGCTGCGCGACGCGGGGGAAGGCGAAGGGGATGTCGAACGAACCCTCCGCGAGGTGTTCCCCGACCGGCTCGCCACCTATTCGATGCGCTACGGACAGATTGCGACCAAGCCGCCCGGCGCCGACGGCTCCCCCCAGGCGCTGGCGACGACGGTGCCGCTCACCTTTCCCGAGCGGATCAATCTGCCCACGCTCGAGGCCACGCTGGAGGATTCCCTCGCGGCGGAGGGGCTCGCCGGGGCCGCCTTCACCCTGCAGTCGCCGGGCGTCACCAGCCGGTCCAAGCCGGTTGCCGACTGGACCCTCGACACCGCGCTCGATCCCGATGCCGCGCGGCGCGTGCTCGATCGCGTGTCGGCGAAGCTGGCGGAGACGCCTGTCTATCTGTCCGCCAACAGCATCGGCGGCAAGGTGGCGGGCAACACGAAAGTCACGGCGGTCTACGCGCTGCTCGCGAGCCTCGTGATGATCGTGCTCTACGTCTGGCTCCGCTTCCAGAACGTCGCCTTCGGCGTGGCGGCGGTCGTGGCGCTCGCCCACGACGTACTCGTGGCGATCGCCTGCCTGGCATTGAGCCGGTTCGTCTCGCCGTTTCTCGGATGGGCCTTGGTCGACGATTTCAAGATCAGCCTCGACGTCGTCGCGGCGCTGCTGACGATCGTGGGATTCTCGATCAACGACACGATCGTGATCTTCGACAGGTTGCGCGAGATTCGCGGAAAACAGGCGTTCGTCACCGCCGCCATGGTCGACAAAGCCGTCAATCAGACCCTGAGCCGTACGATCCTGACGTCCGGAACGGTCTTGGTGGCGACGCTGATCCTGTATCTGTTCGGCGGACAGGGGATCCATGCGTTCGCGTTCACGATGCTGATCGGCATCATCACCGGCACTTACAGCACCGTGTACATCGCCTCGCCGATCGTGCTGTGGTTGCAGGAGCGATTCGCCGGATCGTCGAGCCCGGCCACCGGGCGCACGGCGGCCCGCGCGAGCTAGCCACCCGAAAAGCTGCGCTTTTCACGGGAACTTCGTTCCCGGCACCTCATCCGTGAGGTGCGGCAGGCTGTGTGTCCACAGCCTGCTGGCAGCCGGTGGCCAAAGTCCATCCATGGCTTTTGGCCACCCGAAAAGCTGCGGTTTTCACGGGAACTTCGTTCCCGG
>JBJSXB010000070.1:0-5176 GCA_046086245.1 Planctomycetaceae bacterium
CGGAGGCGATCGAGCAGGCGCGGCGGCAGGACGGCCTGACGGTGGACTTCAGCGGCACGCATTCACAACCCGACGACCCCGGGGTACCAGTGGCGCCTGCGGTGATCTTCGGATCGGCGGCGATGGCGGCGACGGTCGGACGCTTGAAGCGACAGGTCGATCCCGCCAACCGCTTCCGCTTCCACCCCTACGCGAGAATCCTGTAGCAGCCGGGACCGTCGGACGTGGGCCCTGACCGGGCCCACCGTCGGCCTCCGGGCATGGCGACGCGTCGCGGCATCACCGGCAGGTGTCGATCATCGCGCGGCGGCCTCCTGTGATCGCGGCGCCACGGGCCCGTGGCTGACATCCTCGAGCCGCGACGGCGGCCGTCTTGAAGGCCGGGCCGCGGCGGCGGGGAGCGTCGATGGCGCGAGAGTGGCACTACGCGATCGATGGTGAGCGGGCGGGCCCGGTGGAGGCGGAGGAGCTCCGCGCCCTGGCGGCCGCGGGGCGGCTCGGTCCCGAGGATCTCGTCTGGAAACCCGGGCTCGCCGCGTGGGTGGCGGCGCGGAGCGTGCGCGGGCTGTTCGCCGCACCGCTGCCACCGCCGCTGCCCGCGATGCCCGGCGCCGCCGCGCCCGCTACGGGAGCCGCCGCGGGTTCTGCGGCCGGCGCGGAAACGGACGTGTGGCGCGGGCGGCCGTCGCAGGTGGTCAATCTGCCGGTGTTCCTCGTCGCGATCGCAGCCTGCTGGCTGCTGGTGCCGGTCGCCGTCGCCGTCTGGCGGTTCCTCGTGATCCGTTGCACGGGCTACGAGGTCACGACGCAGCGGCTGCGGCGAACCTGGGGCGTGATCGCCCGCCACAGCGACGAACTCGAACTCTACCGCGTCAAGGACACGACGTTGACGCAATCGCCGCTGCTGCGCCTGTTCCGCCTCGGCGACATCGTTCTCGACACCTCCGACGTGTCGTCGCCGCGCTGGGTGATCCGCGCCGTTCCCATCGAGCGGGCGCGGGCGCTCCGCGAGACGCTCCGTGGCCTGGTCGAGGGGCTCCGCGGCCGCAAAGGGGTGCGGGAGATCGACGCCACCTGACGCGGCGCGGGGTCGCCACGCGGCGAACGCTCACTCCGTGGCGCGGAGAACCGTGACCGACTCGATCTCGAGGCGGAACGCCCCGGGACGCTTGTCGGAGAGCATGAAGCCGAGGCCGGCGATCTGCCCCGGATCGACCGGTCCCATGCCGGCGACCACCCGGCCGAACGACGTCGGTTCGAAGCGATCGAGCGGCAGGTGGACCTCCTGCCACTGCCCGGCGACGGTGGGAAGCGCGGCCCGGTAGGAAAACGCCGTGCGGCGACTACGGGTGTAGAGATTCACCATGTACTCGCGCCCATCCCCCCTGGCGCGGACGACGAGCGTGTCGCCCGTCCGGAGGGGGAAGGTCGTCGGTCGGGTGCGCACCGAGGCGAAGCCACCGTTGTTCTCCAGCGAAAGCGTGCCGGAAAACTCCAGTGTCCGCGCGTCGGTGATCCGGAAGCGCCCCTCCGAGACCCCGCCCATCACGCCGTCGTTCACCGCCTGCCACGTGGCGGCGGCGTCGGGGGCGATGAAGTCGAGCAGCGGCCGGCCGGGCTGCTGGGCCGACGCGGCGATGCCCCACGCGAGCAACACCGTCACGAGAACGTCGCGCATCGTCGGCACTCCGGGCGGCTGGGATTCCCCGGGCTGATCATAACGGAGCGCGGTGCCGGGCCCGCGGGCGGCGCCGCGTTGCACAACTGTCCCGGCGTGGAAAAGGCCGCACGAGCGGGCGATCGCGGCGTTCCTTCACCGGCGGGCATGCGCTTGACCGTCGCGGCGCCCGCCGCGATTGATGGCAACGAGCTCCGCGAGGCACTGCGGCCACGGCTCCACGGACGGAACGCTCGACGGTTCCGGTGCGTCGGTCCGGCCCTCTTCGCCCGCGGCATTCCCGTGCGCGGAGGACCGCGCCGGCGAGGGGCGGATGGCGCCCGCACCGGGCCGCTGGCATCCCGTCACCCCGAGTGGAGAGCGATCCGCGATGAAAACCGACAAGCAATTGCAGCACGACGTGCTCGCCGAGCTGGAGTGGGAGCCGAGCATCGAGGCGGCCGAGATCGGCGTCGCCGCCGCCGACGGCGTGGTCACGCTCACCGGGCAGGTGGGCACCTATCTCGAGAAGACCAAGGCCGAGGAGGTGTCGAAGCGGGTCTACGGCGTCCGCGCGGTGGCCAACGACATCACCGTGAAGATCGGCGGTCCCCATGCCCGCACCGACGCCGAGATCGCCGCGGCGGTGCTCAACAGCCTGAAGTGGGACGCCGACGTGGACGACGACAAGCTCAAGGTGACCGTCCGCGACGGCTGGGTCACGCTCGAGGGGAGCGCCACCTGGAAATACCAAAGCGACGCCGCCGAACGCGACGTGCGGGTGCTCACCGGCGTCCGTGGCGTGACCAACAAGATCGCCGTCGTCTCGCCGGTGCGGATCGGTGACGTGCAGAAGAAGATCGAGGAGGCGTTCCGCCGCTCGGCCGAGCTCGACGCGCGCCGCGTCGAGGTGCACGCCACCGACGGCCGCGTGGTGCTCCGTGGCAACGTGCGCAGCTGGGCGGAGCGGGCCGAGGCGCAGCAGGCGGCCTGGTCGGCACCGGGGGTGATGAACGTCGAGAACAACCTGATCGTGATGCCCTGACGATTCGACCGTGCCGCCGGCCGGTGCCGCCGTGGCACCGGCCACGAACCCCGACCCGATTCGGAGACGCATGCGATGACGCTCGCCGCGGAGAAGGAACTTGCCCATCTCGGTGAGTCGTGCGGCTGTGCCGACCACGACCACGACCTGATCCACGAGTTGAGCCGCCGGCTCGACAGCCTGTGGCGCTACGACCAATACGCCGCCAACGCCGACTGGAGGCAGGAGATCCGCACCCTGTGGGTCGATCTCAAACGGCAGGAGGAGCAGGCGATCCGCCGGCTCAAGGATCTGATCGCCGCCGAGGTGCGCAGCGGGTGTTTCTGACGCCCCGGCCGTCGTTCGACCGGGACGGGTGCGGCGTCATCGTCGCCGCCGCGTGCCCCGACCCATCCCCGGCGCCGAACCCGGCGGTGCCGACCGTGAGGAGTTCACCGATGCCCCTGATTCCCGTCCGCCGCCGTGGCGGCATGACCGAGTTTCCCGGACTGCCGAGCCTGGTCGACTTCCGCAGCGAGTTCAACCGGCTGTTCGACGGCCTGCTGATGCGCCCGTCGTGGCTCGCCGCGTCGGGGACCGAGAGTGGCGACGGCCCGGCGTGGCTGCCGCCGATCGACGTCGCCGAATCGGACGCCACCGTGCAGGTGCGGATGGAGCTGCCCGGCGTCACGGCCAAGGACGTCGATGTCAACGTCACCGCCGAGCGCCTGGCGATCAGCGGCGAGAAGAAGACGATCACGGAGTCGAAGGGCAACGGGTGGACGCACCGCGAGAGCCAATACGGGCACTTCAGCCGCACGATCCCGCTCCCCGAGTCGGTCGACCCGGGCAAGGTGTCGGCCCGGTTCGAGAACGGCGTGCTGACGATCGAGATGACCAAGACCCAGGCGGGCAAGCCCCACAAGGTGGCGATCGCCACCGCCTGAACGACGGCTTCGGTGCCGCGCGCCGTGTGGCCGTCCTCGGGGACGGCCGCACCCGCCGCGGGGCACTCCTTCACGGTGGACGCGTTGCCGGGTGCGCCGCACGAGCGGGAACCGGGCACAGCGTAGGCCGACGCGACCGGGCATCGACGTGATGCGCGATCGCGGCGGCCTGCGTCGCGCGCGGCGGACCCGTTCCGACGTCGCAGCGCTGGCCGATCGGTCCGACGCATCCGGCACGACCGGGTGCAGGCCGTGGCAGTGGATGCCGGCGCAGCGTTTCTCCGTTGGAGTCCACCGATGATCCTTTCCCAACACGTCGTCCGTCGATCCCTCCTCACCGCCGTTTTGCTGTGCGCCGCGGCGGTCGCCGGCCGTGTGGCCGAGGCGCAAGTGCCTTTCTTCGGAAGCGGCACCAGCGCCGCGGGCCAACCGGTCGCTTTCCAGGCGACATTGACGATCTCCGGCACGTTTCTCGACGTGCGGCTGGACAACCTCTCGCCGGTGCCTTCGAGGTTCGCGGCCGACCTGCTGTCGAGTTTTTACTTCGATGTCGTCCGTAGCGGGAGCATCCGACCGACCCTCACGTACCTCTCCGGAACCGGTCAGGTCTATCAGTGGCTCTCCGGCACGGCCGACCGCCCGGTGATCTACAGCGGAACCTCGTTGTCCCCCGGCTTCGGGCCGAGCAACCTGGTGGCGACACAGCCCGGCGACAAGACGTGGCAATACCGGGCGATGGATCCGCTCCTCCCGCCCAAAGAGGGCTTCGGCATCGGCACCGTCGGCAACAACGCGCTGTCGCCCAACGGCTTCGATCCCCAGATCGTCGGGCCACCCGGCAGCGGGCAGATCGCCTTCTCGCTCTACACCGGCGCCGACATCCAACCCGGGAGCAGCCAGCTGGAGTTCCAGTATTTCGTGCGTGACACCGCCACGTTCCGGTTCGGCGGCCTGGCGGGGTTCACGGATGCCGACATCGGGCCCGACGTCACGTTCGGTCTTGGCACCGGGCCCGACACGATCATCGAGTTGCCGGAGCCGGGAGGCGTGGCGATCGCCGCCAGCGGCGCCATCCTGGCCGCCGGGTGGTGGCGCGTGCGCCACCGTCGGCGGCGAGCCGGCCGATGACGGGCGCCCGTGGTTTGCGCCGGTCGCTCCTGCTGGCTCTGGTGGTGGGAGTCGCCGTGTGTGCGTCGCTTCTGGCGTGGATTCCCGAAGGCAAGCGGGTCACGCAGCGCGCCGTGCCGCGGCCCGTGGCGGACAGCGGGCGGGAAAGGCACCGATGAAACCGAGCCGAAGGGATCGCCTGTCTCCGCCGCCACAGTGTCCACACGGCGAGCACCGTGGAGGCGACGATGAAAGCGGGTCGCGCACCGCAAGCCGCTTGCGTCGCCACGGTCGACCACTATACTCCCGCAACGCGATGCGATCGGTGGTGGAAGAGCGTCGGTACGACGAGCTTCGCACGCCGCCGGCCGACGAGCGGACAGCGACGAGCGGAAGACGAATCGAGGGACATGCCGGATCGCTCCGGCGGGTCCATCGCAG
>JBJSXB010000071.1:0-8792 GCA_046086245.1 Planctomycetaceae bacterium
TGGAGCAGATCGCGCGCCCGCTCGATGACCGGTTCGGGGACGCCGGCGAGCCGCGCCACGTGCACCCCCCAGCTCTTGTCCGCCGCGCCGGGCGCGACGCGGTGGAGGAACACCAGCCGTCCGTCGTGCTGCTCGACGAGCACCTGGAGGTTCGCCACACCCGGCAGGCGTTCGAGCGCCGCCAGCTGCAGATAGTGCGTCGCGAACAGCGTGCGGCAGCCGACCCGGTCGTGGAGATCCTCGATCACCGCCTGGGCCACGGCCAGGCCGTCGAAGGTGCTCGTGCCGCGACCCACCTCGTCGAGGATCACGAGGCTCGTCGGCGTGGCGCGGTTGAGGATGCGGGCCGTCTGTGCCATCTCCACGAGGAAGGTGCTGGCGCCACGGGCGAGATCGTCGCCGGCACCGATGCGGGCGAAGAGCCGATCGACCACGCCCACCCGAGCCCGCACGGCGGGCACGAAGCTCCCGGTCTGCGCGAGCACCACGAGGATCGCCGCCTGGCGGATGAAGGTGCTTTTCCCCCCCATGTTCGGCCCGGTGACCAACGCCACCGCCGGCGCCGACGGATCGCGGTCGCGCCCGCCGGCGAGCCGGAGGTCGTTGGGCACGAGCGTGCCGGCCGGAAGCAGGCGTTCGAGCACCGGGTGCCGGCCGGCCTCGATCTCGAGGCAGGCGTCGGTGGTGATCTCCGGACGCACCCAGCCCCGCGACCGCGCCGCGTCGGCCAAGGCGCCGAGGCAGTCGAGGATCGCGCCGACGCCCGCCGCGCGGTCGAGTCGCTCGCGCTGGGCGGCGACGAAGCTGCGTAACTCGTCGAGCAGCTCGATCTCGCGTCGCAGCGCCTCGTCTTCGGCGCCGAGCACCTGCCGTTGCCGCTCGTCGAGAGCGGCGGTCGTGTAGCGCTCCGCGTTCTTGACCGTCTGCTTGCGGACGTAGTCGGCGGGCACCTTCGCCGCCTGGCTCCGCCCCACCTCGAGGAAAAAGCCGAACACCCGGTTGAATCCCACCTTGAGCGACGGGATGCCCGTGCGGGCGATCTCCTCCGCCTGATAGGCCGCGATCCACGCCTTGCCTCCGGTGGCGAGTTCGACGAGGTCGTCGAACCGTGCATCACAGCCGGCGCGGATGAATCCGCCGTCACGTCCCTAGACCGGGCAGCCTTCGCGCAGCGTGGCGGCGACGCGGGCGGCGACGTCGGGGCAGGAATCGACGCCGTCGCGGAGCTCGGCGAGCAGGCCCGTCGTGCCGTCGAGGGCCGCGATGAGTGCCGGCAGCACCGCGGCGGCGCGACCGATGCGCTCCAGGTCGCGCGGTCCGGCGCGGCCCGCGACGGCGCGACCGACGAGCCGTTCGAGGTCGCCCACCTCGGCGACCGCGGCCGCGAGTGCCGCTGCGCGCGGGGGGTCGGCGACGAGCGTGCCGACCGCGTCGAGCCGTTGGTCGATCGCCGTCGCATCGACCAGCGGCGCGGTGATCCACTCGGCGAGCAAGCGGCTGCCCATCGCCGTGCGCGTCCGGTCGAGCACGTCGAGCAGCGACCCCTCGCGGCGGCCGGTGCCGGCGCTCCGCACCAGTTCGAGGCTGCGGCGCGAGGCTTCGTCGATCTCGAGGCGGTGTCCCGGGCGCCAGGCGACCAAGGTCGCGATCCGGTTCAGCGCGCCCGGTTCGTTCTCCCCGAGGTAGGCGAGGATCGCGCCGGCGGCGCGGATGCCGGGCTGGTCGGCGGGGAGTTCGAAGCCGAGTCCTTCGAGCCGGCGGCCGAGGCAGGCGTCGATGGCACGATTCGCGGCCGTGTCGCCGAACCACCAGTCGGGCCGGCACGTCAGCGGACGATCGAATCCGCCGGCGGCCGTCAGCGCCGTCGCCGAGAGTCTCTGCCCCTCGGCGCAGAGGCATTCCGAGGGCCCGAGGCGGAGGACGAGATCGGCGACGTCGTCGGGCGGGAGCGTGGCCGCCTCGAATCGGCCCGCGGCGACGTCGATCCAGGCGAGCCCGGCCTGCCGCTCTCCGCCGTCCGCGGGGACGATGGCGAGCAGATGGTTGCGGCGGTCCGCGACCAGCAGCGACTCGTCGGCGGCGATGCCGGGGGTGACGATCCGCGTCACCTCGCGGCGCAACAGTCCCTTGGTCGTCTTGGGGTCGTCGATCTGTTCGCAGATCGCGACGCGGCGGCCGGCGGCGACCAGCCGGGCAAGTTGGCCGTCGAGCTGATGGTGGGGGAACCCGGCCATCGGCAGGGCGTCGGGGCCCTTGTCGCGGCTGGTGAGGGTGAGGTCGAGCAGCGTTGACGCCTCGCGCGCGTCGTCGCCGAACAACTCGTAGAAGTCCCCCATGCGAAACAGCACCAGCGCCCCGGGGCAGCGGGCCTTCGCCGCCTCGAATTGCTGCATCATCGGTGACGCCATGGGGCCGAAATGTAGCAGCCTTTGACCGGCGGGTGGGACGCGACGTACAACTCCAACAGACGGGGTGCGGGCACCGATGAGAGGCCCCTGCGATGGGGGCCTGTGAATCTGGTCAGGGCCTAACCGCAGCAGCCATAAGCAGTCGCTCCTTTGTGCGGTGGGCCTCTCATCGGCGTCCGGCCCGGACGCTCGCCGGCGGTTCCCGGTGCCGGGTGTGCCGGCGTGGTCGAGTCGGGGAAGGCCGTGATCATGGACGATCCGAGCGGTGGCGACCGGGGTGACGGCGACCGCACGGCGGCGCCGGCGGTTCGCGACGGCGCCGCCGCCTACCGCGTGGTCGCCCGGCGCTATCGCCCCCAGCGGTTCGCGGAGCTCGTCGGTCAGGAGCACGTCGCGCGCGGGCTGGCCGGGGCGATCGAGAGCGGCCGGGTCGGCCACGCCTACCTGTTCACCGGCGGTCGCGGCGTCGGCAAGACGAGCGCCGCGCGGATTCTTGCCAAGGCGCTCGAGTGCCAGCGCGGTCCGGCGCCGGAGCCGTGCGACACCTGTGATGCCTGCCGGGCGATCGCCGGCGGCCAGGACATCGACGTCGTCGAGATCGACGCCGCCAGCAACCGCGGTATCGACGAGATCCGCCAGCTCCGGCAGAACGTCGCGGTACGGCCGGCACGCGGCCGGTACAAGGTCTACATCATCGACGAAGTCCACATGCTGACTCGGGAGGCCTTCAACGCCCTGCTGAAGACCCTCGAGGAGCCGCCACCGCACGTGAAGTTCGTGCTCTGCACCACCGAGCCCGACAAGCTGCCGGTGACCATCCTTTCGCGGTGCCAGCGGTTCGATTTCCACGTCGTCGATGCCACCGCCATCGCCGGCCGTCTCCATCAGATCGCCGCCGCCGAGGGGGTCGCGATCACCCCCGATGCGATCCGGCTCGTCGCGCGGCGGGCCAACGGCAGCATGCGTGACAGCCAATCGCTCCTCGAGCAGCTGATCGGTGGCGCCGACGCGACCGGCGCGGCGCCGATTGGCGTCGAGGACGTGCACGCCGTGATCGGCACCGGACGCGAGGAATTGATCGGGGCGTTGCTGGGAGCGGTCGTCGACCGCGACGCCCGCGCGGCCCTGGCGGCGCTCGACGCGGCCCTCGCCGGCGGCGCCGACGCCGGAGGGATCCTCGAACAGATGTTGGCTGCCCTCCGCGATTGCCTGGTGGCGAGCGTGGGCTGCGGTCCGGAGGCGCTCCGCGGCGGCGACGGGCTGGGCATCGACCTCGCCGAGCTCGGACGACGGCTCGGCACGGCGACCACGCTGGCGATGCTGCAGATCGTCGACGGCGCGTTGGGCAGGATGCGGACCAGTGCCCATGCCGGTGTGCTGGCGGAGATGGCGGTCGTCCGTCTGGCGACGCTCGAGGATCTCGACGGTCTCGCCGGCCTGGTGGACCAGGTGGTGCGGGCGGGAGTGCCGCCGGCGTCGGGCGGCGGGGCGGGCTCCGGGCCCGTCGCGCGGCCGCTGCCGCCGCGCGAAAAAAAAACGACTGAGCGATCCGCCGCGACCGATCGACCATTGAACGGCGTCGCCGGCGGTTTCTCTGTGGCGGAAGACCGCGCCACCTTGGCGGAAGACCGCGCCACTGTGGCGGAAGACCGCCCGACCGCGGTGGTCTCTGCCGTCGATCCTGCCGGCGATCCGTTGGCGGTATGGCGCGAGTGTGGGCGGATCGTCGGCGGCCTCGTCGCGGACTTCGCCGATTTGGCCGTGCGCGCGGTGTGGCGCGATGGGCTGCTCGAAGTCGCGCTCCCGGCGGATTCGGCCGCCACCGCCACGCCGTTCCTCGGCCGTCCCGACGTGATCACCGCACTGCAGGCACAGCTCACCGCGCTGGTCGGTCGGCCGGCCCGCCTGGCGTTCGGCGTGGACAGCCCACCACCGGCCGATCCGACGCCGCACGACAAAGCGGCCGCCGGCGCCCCGGCGCGCCCGCCCGCGGGGCGGGGTGGGCAGTCGGTGGCTGCCCTGGTGCGTGAGGCGACCGGTCACCCGCTGGTGGCTCGGGCGCGCGAACTGTTCGACGCGGCGATCGTGCGCGTCGATCCGCCGCGGGAGCGGCGGACTGCGGCGCCGGTCGGCACGGCGACCGCCGGGCCGGGTGCGTCGGCCGCGACGGACGACTCCGGCGTTGACGAGGTGGCCGATGGCTGACCGGCCCAGTGGCGCGCGTGGGTCTGCCGCGCCGCGCGGTGGGGCGGGCGCGGGGCCGCTCGGTCGGCTCGTCGAGGCGTTCGCCCAGTTGCCCGGGGTGGGCAAGAAATCGGCGGAGCGTCTCGCCCACCATGTGCTGCAGATGCCCCTGGCCGATGCCCTCGCGTTCGCCGAAGCGATCCGCGGCGTCCGCGAGGATCTGCGCCCGTGCATCGAGTGCTTCAATCTGGCGGAGGGCGAGCGCTGCACGATCTGTCTCGACCCGCGCCGCGAGGCGACGACGATCTGCGTCGTCGAACGCGTGCGGGACCTGTTGGCACTCGAGGAGGCGGGGGGCTACCGCGGCCTCTATCACGTGCTTCAGGGGCGGCTCGCGCCGCTGGCTGGAATCGGGCCCGAGCGGCTCACGATCGAGCACCTCGTACGGCGCGTGCGCGACCGTGGCGTCCGCGAGGTGATCATGGGGACGACTCCCAATGTCGAAGGAGACGCGACCGCGTTGGCCGTGGCGCAACGTCTCGCCGGGCTGCCGATCACGATCACGAAACTCGCCCGCGGGCTCACCGTGGGAGCGGCCTTGGAGCAGGCCAACCGCGACATGCTCGCGGATGCGATGGCAGGCCGACAGCCGTTTTGATCACCGGTTGATCACCGAATGTGATCAACCGTGTTGAGCAACCGTGTTGAGCAACGGTATTGCTCAACCGTATTGACCAACCGCCGCGAACAAGTGGCGCGAACAAGTGGCGTTCGGCGGAACGCCCCGTCGCCCGGGCGGGGACGTTCGGCACCCCGACGATCGAAAAGAATACCCGCCGGCGTCTCCGGTGGGCACCCCGCGCCGGTCGGGGAGCGCGGGGGGAGCGCCCGAGGAATGGAAAAACGGTATCCTAACGGGCATCGCGCGGCCGTGGGGGCACGTCGGTCGGAGGGGCCGCCATCAGCGAGGCACTGTCATGAGGATGTCGCTCGGCCAGGACATGCGGATGGCGCAGAAGCAGGTGCTTGCGCCGCGCATGATCCAGTCGATGGAAATCCTGCAGTTGCCGCAACTGGCCCTCGAGGAGCGGATCCAACAGGAGATTCAGGACAACGAGACCCTGGAAGTGGTCGAGGGGGACGGCGAGACGGCGGTCGTCGAGGCGTCGGCCGCGGCTCCGCTGGAGAAGCCGGTCGAGGAAAAACCCCTGGTCGTCGACCAGGATCACGCCAACCAGGAGGACTTCGAGCGCTCATACGATTGGGCGACGGAGTATCCGGACTCCGATGACGACCGCAGCCGACCGAGCGTGACCCGGATCGAGGAGGCATCCGACCGCTACCTCGACGTGATGGCCAACATGGAGGAGCGGCCCGAGACGCTCTCCAACCATCTGTCGGAGCAAATCTCGGACTACGAGCTCACTCCCGGTCAGCGCGAGGCCGTGGAGCGGGTGATCTTCAACCTCGATGCCCGGGGCTATCTGCCGATACCGCTCGAGGAACTCGTCGATCCCGACGGTCCCGAGGACCAGCGTGCCGACCTCGAACGGGCGCTCGCCGTCGTGCAGATGATGGATCCGCCGGGCGTCGGTGCCCGCGATCTGCGCGAGTGCCTGCTGTTGCAGATTCGGCCCGACATGCCGTCCTATCGTCAGGTCCGGCGGCTTGTCGCCGACCATCTCGGTGATCTGGCGGCGAATCGCCTGCCGCAGATCGAGCACCGCACCGGCTTCAGTATCGACGAGATCGAGAGGTTGCGGCGGCTGATCCAGGGTTTGCAGCCGAATCCGGGTGCACGCTTCATCGTGCCGGTGGTGCCCACCGTGAAGCCCGATGCCTACGTCGAACAGCAGTTCGACGGCACGTGGAAGGTGAGGCTGGAGGAGATCGATCTGCCCACGCTGCGCATCAGCTCCGTCTACCTCCAGATGCTCGCCGATCCCGCAACACCCCCTGACGCGCGGGAGCACATCAAGCGGAAGGTCAATGCCGCGCAGTGGTTGATCGAGGCGATCGAACAGCGTCGGGCAACGCTCCTCAAGACCGCCCAGGCGATCGTCGATCACCAGACGCGATTCCTCACCGATGGGCCGGAGGCGATCGAGCCGCTCAAGATGCAGCAGATCGCGGACCGGATCGGCATGCACGTGACGACGGTCAGCCGCGCCGTGGACGACAAGTGGCTGCAGACGCCCCGCGGGCTGTATTCCTTGCGGAAGTTCTTCGTCGGCGGCACGAAGAGTGCCGACGGCGACGACGTCGCCTGGGACACCGTGCGGCTCAAATTGCAGGAAGTGATCCAGGCGGAGCCGAAGGACGCGCCGTACAGCGACGACGACCTCGTCAGCCAGCTCGCCAAGCAAGGGCTCAGTGTCGCGCGGCGGACCGTCACCAAGTACCGGAAGGCGATGCGGATCCCCAGCTCCCGGCAACGGCGTGACTGGACGGTGTCGCGGCAGCGGGGGACGAAGCCGGCGGCCGTGCTTCCCGATGACGCTGGTGCCGACAGCCGCGGTTCCGACAGCCCCGACGCCGACAGCCCCGACTTCCTGCCGCACCCTGGGGCGGCGCAGGTATCGCCCGCCGCTGCCTCGCCGGACGGTGGATATGGCGACGATCGTGCCCGCGACGAAGCGGAGGGGGGCGAGCCGCTGCCGCTGTCACTGGACGGCGATTACGTGAGCATCCGAATCGTGCCCGACGCCGAGCCGCACGGGCCGGGAGACCATGGATCGCTCCCGGTCGCCGATCCTTCGACCGGCCGTGCGATCGCCGCTTCGTCGTCGTTCGATGGCCAGCCGGGCGAGCGGTTCCCGCCACCGGGCATCGTCAACAGGTCCCACGACCCGTTCGGTGGCGCGCGACAAGTGGATGGCCGCTGAGAGCCGGTCGCGTGCCGGTGCCGGGTGGAGGCAGCGGCCACGCATCGTGGGCGGCGGGCTGCGGAGTCTGGGCAAGCCGTGTTTCGACGAGGCCTTCGGGACCCGGTTTCGGAGCTGCCGTTGCCCCGTGACCGCGTATCCGCGGCGACGGCACGGGGCGATGGCTCGACGGAAGCGGGGAGCATCCCCGCTTCGGCGGCGATTCGGGTAGAGTGAATTGGGTTCGGTCGCGGCGGAGCCGGCGGCCGGGATGACACCAGCGGAGGATGCCAGCGGTGCGCTGCCCCTTCTGTCGGATCGACAACGACCGGGTGATCGATTCCCGCGCGGGTGACGATGGCAACACCATCCGCCGGCGCCGCGAGTGCTGCGCCTGTCGCCGCCGGTTCACCACCTACGAGCGTGTCGAACGGCAGCAGCTGACGGTGGTCAAGAAGGGGGGCGACCGGGAGCCGTTCGATCGCGACAAGCTGAAACGCGGACTCGCAAAGGCCTGCTGGAAGCGGCCTGTGACGGAGGCGGACATCGACGGTGTCGTCACCGCCCTCGAGACCGAATTGCACGACAGCTACGAGACCGACGTGCCCAGCCGCATCATCGGCGAGCGGCTGATGGAGGCCTTGCGTCGGCTCGATCAGGTCGCGTTCGTGCGGTTCGCGAGCGTCTACCGTGAGTTCAAGGACGTCCGCGATTTCGTCGAGGAGCTCGAGCCGATCCTCGCCGAGGCGAATCTCGCCCAGGCCGCGGTCGGCGACGGCCATCGCCTCGGCGGTTGACGTCGGGCTGCCGACGGCCCTCACGTCGTTCCCGACGGCTCGTCTCGGCGCCACATGCCGTGCCGTCCGCCACGTTTCTCCTCGAGTCGCACCCACTCGATCGTCATGCCGCGATCGATCGACTTGCAGAGGTCGTAGAGCGTCAGCGCCGCCGCGGTGGCCGCCACCAGGGCTTCCATCTCCACACCCGTCCGTGCGGTCGCCCGGACGGTCGCCTCGACCGAGAGCTGCGTCGCGTCGTGACGCGCCGGGTCGGCGGGAGGCACGACGACGACGACCTCGACGGCGTCGAGCGGCAGCGGGTGGCAGAGCGGCACCACGTCGCTCGTCCGCTTCGCGGCCATGACCGCTGCCAGCCTCGCGACGGCGACCGCGTCGCCCTTCTCGAGCGTGCCCGCACGGATCCGCCGGATGGTCTCCGGGGCCGTCCGCAACAGCGCCGAGGCCCGGGCCGTGCGGAGGGTGGTCGGCTTCCCGCCCACGTCGATCATGCGGATGGGGTGCGGCGCGTCGCTCATGCCCGGCATGATACCGGGCCG
>JBJSXB010000072.1:0-21682 GCA_046086245.1 Planctomycetaceae bacterium
CATGAACTCGCGGTATCGGCCGCGCTGCGTGTTCTCACCGCGCCACACCGTGGCCATGTGGTAGCGCTTGAAGGGGGTGCCGATCGCGGCGATGTGCTGGGCGGCGTAGCGGGCGAACGGCACGGTGAGATCGAAACGCATCCCGACATGCCGACCGCCATGGTCGGTGAAGGAATAGAGTTGCTTGTCGGTCTCGGCCCCTCCCTTGCCGGTGAGAATCTCGAGGTACTCCAGCGCCGGAGTGTCGATCGGGGCGAACCCGTAGGAGCGGTAGACGCCACGGGCGACGTCGAGAATCCGCTCGCGCGCCAGCGCTTGGGCGGGGAGGAGGTCGCGGAACCCTTTGAGTGTGCGCGGTTCGATCACGGTGACGGCGTCCGGGGAAATTGCCCCGGAGTCTACCGCGTCGTGACCTCGGTCTCGAAGGCGAACCGCGGCGCCCTCGTCGCGAACGGCAACCGGGCGCCCGCCGGCATGAGGAACGCGTGCGGGCGGCCGATGGTGAGCACGTCGCACGCGCCGTCGGTGATGACGAGAATCGGGGCGTCGGCGGGAAAGTCGTCGGCGCGCTCGAGATGCCGGATCGCGGGAGAGAGCACCGTTCCGCCGCGCCCGCGGATCTCGACCGTCCCCACGAGCCGATCGGGCTCCACGTAGCCCATGTCATGGATGCCGGCGTCGCACTGCACGACGCGCACGACCGCCACGTCACGCCCCAGAGCGTAGGCGGCGATCGCCCCGAGGCCGCGGCCCAGGTCGCGCGGGCCCATCGAGCCCGACGTGTCGAGGACGACCCCGAACGTGCGCTGGGCAGTGCGCTCCCACGGCCGTTCCCAGACCGGCCGCGGGATGTCGGGGGTGGCCGACTGGCGGCGGCTCGCACGGGCGTAGCTGCGGCGTCTTTCCAGCGGCGGGAAGAAATCGTCGAGCCACCGGCCGAGGGCGACGTCCCACGGGATCGGACGCTGGCGAAGAGCGTGGATCTCCTCGATCAGGTCGCCGGGAAGGAGCCCGCGCCCCTGGCAGCGGCGCAGGTGGAGATCGAGGCCGTCGGCGAGCGCGCGGCGGTAGAACTCGTCGAGATCGCAGCCCGCGCCGGTCCACCATCCGGGAGACCGCTCGCCGAGCAGATCACCCACGCCCTGGCCGCGGAACGTGCGCGCCTTCAGCAACCGGCGCCGCAACCGCACTTCGCCGGCGATCCGGTCGTACAGTGCCTCGGCGGACTCGCGATCCAATCCCGCGTCGACGTCGAGCAGGCAACCGGCGGGCATCGTGCCGATCCCCATCCTCACCAGCCACCCGTTGATCACGTAGTCGCAGGCCACGTTCCACAGGAAGGGATCGCGTCCCTGCCGCCGTGCCTCGTGCCGCAGGCCGACGTGGAGCGGTTCGTGGGCGATCACGAATTGCATCGTCTCCCAGGTCCAAGGCGCGCGCGGGTTGACGAACACCCGTCGTGCCTCGGAATCGACGGCGGCGATGGCGATCGCCTCCCGGTGGCACAGCGCTTCGTCCTCGATGATGTCGAATGCCGCCGCGAGGGCCGCGAGAAGCGGATAGTTCGTCACGAACCAACTCCGCGCGCGCTCGGCCAGCGAGTTGGGATCGCGGCGTGGCGAGGCCGGCCCGCGCCCCCGGGTGCCCGCCTCCTCGACCGCCGCCGTCACCGCCGTGCGCAGCGCCGCGGCGAGGCTCGCGGTGGCCAGCCGGCGCCGGTGATCGTCGAACGGGGCCGCGCCCGGCCGGTGCACCCACGCCGGGGCGCCGTGACCGGCGAGGCCGGCGGCGGCGGAGAGTGACTCGTCGCCCTGCATGGCGAACCAGCGGGCGATCGACTCGGGATCCTGCCCCTGCGGCTCGACCGTGGGCGACCACAGCCCCTCCGGCCGCCGGCCCACCGGCATGCTCCGCAGGAAGCGCACCGCCTCCCACTCGCACGCGCGGCGCCAGGCGGCGTCGTCACGGCACGGATCGACGTGGTTGAGGGCGACGTGGAGCACCGCCTGGGCGAGCACGTGGGCCCACTCCTCGGCGGAACCGCGCTGCCAGGCGTTGGCGACCAGCGACGCATGATCGCCGGGCCAGCGCGCCGCCGCGGCGGACGCCGGCCACTCGTCGACGACGATCCGCACCCAGCCGCCGACCGCGAACGGGGCCGCGGCGCCAGGCCATAGCCGCACCAGGCCGCCCGGCCCCGACATCAGGCCACCGTACAGGGGGTGGGCCTGGACCATGTTCCACCCGGCCTTGATCGCCTCGACGTGCTGCGGCGGCGGGGTGTTGCGCCGTGCCATCGCGCTCACTTCCTCGCCGCGAGCCGCGGCAGGGCACGGGCCAGCTCCACCGTGTACCACCCCGGCAGCGTGGCGCCGCTCTCGGTCTCGGTGACCACCAACTGGGCCAGTTCGGTCGAGATCCGCGCCAGCGGCACGAGCAATTCCTTCGCCCGGTCGGCCAGCTCGCGGGCTTCGCGTCCGATCGATCGCTCGTCCTCGGGGAGTTCGCGGATCAGCCGGTCGCGCAGCTGCTGCACCAGGAAATAGAGCACGTCGCGCTCCGCCGGCGCTTCCGGCCAGCCGCGCTCCCCCTTGAGGATCGCGGACAGATCGAAGGACCGCTGCCGCAGCTTGACGAAAGTGGCGAACTGCTGGGCATGAGACGGCGTCAGCAATCCCTGCGCGAGCACCTTGATCTGGTCGGAGCCGATGCGGGGACCGTGGGCGGCGAGCGCCAGCGACAGCATGTGCCAGCTCCGCGGCGTGGAGAATGGCTCCTCGGTCTTCGGCGGCCGCGACCAGAGATGGTCGGACCGGGTCTCGATGTAGGCGATCACCAGTGGATCGAGATCGGCGGCCCGTGCCCACTCGAGCCAATCGCGTGCCGACGCCCGGAGCTGCACGTGGAGCAGGCGGTTGATCAGCGCCGAGGAGAGCGGACGGGTGATCGCCTGGTCCTGCGCCCGATTGCCGGCGCCGACGACCACGCTCCCGGCGGGAAGTGTGAATTCCCCGATCCGCCGGTCGAGGACCAACGAGTAAAAGGCCTTCTGGACCTCGTGCGAGCAGGCGTTGAGCTCGTCGAGGAACAGGCAGAAGGGCTCGTCACGGGCGATGAGCGTCGGCGGGCAGAACCGTGACTTGCCGTCGACGATCTGCGGCACGCCGATGATGTCCTCCGGGGCGAGTTGCGAGCCGAGCAGCGACACGCAGGGGAGTCCGACCGCCGCCGCGAACCCGCGCACCAGCGCCGACTTGCCGATCCCCGGCGGTCCCCAGATGAACACCGGCATCACCGGCGCCACCTCGAGGAGGAAGGGTGCGAGCTGCGCGGGGGTGAGCGAGGCTGCGGCTTCCATCGGGGTCGTCGCGGTGGGGGGGAGCGAACGGCCGCCGGGTCGGCGACGGCCATCTCCGAGGATACAACAGGTGCGGTCCGATACCCGTCCTCTCCTGCGTTGGAACCGCGCATGCCTCCCTCGTCTCCCGACCACAGCGGCGACGCTTCCGGGCGGGTCGCCGACCTCGAGAAGCTGCTCGACGTCGCCCGCCGTCTCGGGGCCACGACCGAACTCGATCCGCTGCTCGGCGCGATCGCCGCTGCCGCGACCGCGGTGCTCGATTGCGAGCGCGCCAGCGTGTTCCTCCTCGATCGTGCGGCGGGCGAATTGGTGAGCCGCGTGGCGACCGGGATGGAGGATTCGCCGATCCACGAGATCCGTTTCCCCGTCGGCGTCGGCATCGCCGGCGAGGTGGCACGCAGCGGCGCCGCCATCAACCTCGCCGACGCCTACGCCGATCCACGATTCAATCCGGAATTCGACCGGAAGAGCGGCTTCCGCACCCGGAGCATGCTCGCCGTGCCGCTGGCCGACCACGACGCCACCACCGTCGGCGTGCTCCAGGTGCTCAACAAATCGGGTGGGCCGTTCACCGCCCGCGACGAGGGATTGGCAGCGTTCCTCGGCAGCCAGGCCGGGGTCGCGGTGCAGCGGCAATTGCTGCTGGGCCACCTCGCCGACAAGCAGCGGATCGAACGCGATCTGGCGGTGGCCCGGGGCATCCAGCAGAGCCTGCTGCCGAAGGCGCCGCCGGACGTGCCCGGCTTCGACATCGCCGGGTGGAATCGTCCCGCCGACGAGACCGGCGGCGACTACTTCGACTTCGTGGCGCTCGCGGAGGGAGGGGCGGCCTTCGCGATCGCCGACGCCACCGGCCACGGTATCGGGCCGGCGCTGGTC
This sequence comes from Planctomycetaceae bacterium, assembly GCA_046086245.1. GTDB lineage: Bacteria > Planctomycetota > Planctomycetia > Pirellulales > UBA1268 > F1-20-MAGs016. The sequence goes on from JBJSXB010000072.1 coordinate 4,241, forward strand.
GCGGCCGAGGCCCGCGCGCTCTTCCGCGCGCTGGTAGCCAGTGACGCAGAACTCGCGCCGCTGGTGGGGCGCGTCAACGACCTGTTGTGCGAGGATCTCCCCGAGGGGCGGTTCGTCACGGTCGGCTTCGGGATCGTCGATCCAGACCGCGGCAGCCTACGGCTTTTGAGCGCCGGACAGGGACCGCTCCTGGTGTACCGCGCGACCGACGGCGCGATCACCGAGATCGACAGCCACGGCCTTCCCCTGGGACTGATGCCGGGCATGCCCTACGACGCCGAGACGGTGGTGCCGTTGGCACCGGGCGACATGCTGGTGCTGCTCACCGACGGTTTCTACGAGTGGGCCGGCCCCGACGGTGTGCAGTTCGGCACCGAGCGGGTCGCCGCGATCCTCCGCCACCACGCCGCCCGACCGGCGGCGGAGGTGATCGACGAACTGCGCGCCGGCGTCGAGGCCTTCGCCGCGGGCACCGTCCAGGGAGACGATCTCACAGCGGTGATCGTCAAGCGGCGCGCCTGACGCCTCGCGATCGACCGGCACTCACGGCGCCGGCGGCGTCGTGACATCGCCGATCATCGCCAACCGCCCCGCTTTCACGATTCCCCCCTGGATCACCGCCCGGAGCCGACGCCGATCCTCGAGGACGCGGATATCTTCGGTCGGATCCCCCTCCACGAGCAGCACGTCGGCGAGCTTGCCCGGTTCGAGTGTGCCGAGATCGTCGCCCCTCCCCATGATCTCGGCCCCCGTCTTCGTCGCGCAGGTGAGCACCTCCAGCGGCGTGAGGCCCACGTGGTGGACGAAGAACGACAACTCGCGCGCATAATCGCCGTGCGGATTCCAGGCGAAGCCATAGTCGCCCCCCATGCCGAGTCGGCCTCCCGCACGGAGGATGCGCCGCGCGCTCTCCGCTCCCCCTTCGAGCGTTTCGCGGTGGCCGTCGATGACGCGCTCGGACAGTCCGAACTCGCGGCCGCGCTCCACGCTCGCCCACTCGAAATACAGCGCCGGCACGCAGGGCACGTCACGGGCGAGGAGGAGATCGAGTCCCTCGTCGTCGATGAACGTTCCGTGCTCGATCGCGTCGTAGCCGGCGCGCAGGGCGTTGACGATCCCCTCCGTGGCACGGCAGTGGCCGGTCACCTTGAGGGAGTGGTTGTGGGCCGTGGTGACCACCGCATGCATCTCTTCGAACGTCATGCAGAGCGTATGGTGGTCGTTGGTGTCGGGCGCCGCAGCGTCGCCGGTGGGATAGGTCTTCACCCACTCGACGCCGTCCTTGACCAACTTGCGGACCGCCGCGCGTGCCTCGTCGGCACCGTTGACAAGGAGGACGAGGCCTTCCATGCCAATCCGGCGGAAGTCGGGATTCCAGTCCATCAACCCTCCCACCCCGCAGATCTCTCGGCCGCTCGCGGCGAGGCGCGGCCCGGGCGTGATCCCCCCTTCGATCGCCTTTTTCAGCCAGACGTCGATGTTGAACAGGCTGCCGCCGCTCCGCGCCGCCGTATAGCCGCACTCCAAGGCCAAGCGGGCGTTGGCGGCGGCCAGCAGCGTGACGTATTCGACCGGATACTTGATGTCGAGATCCTCGAGGGCGGCGACGTCGAAGTAGGTCGGATGAAAATGCGCCTCGACGAGTCCGGGCATGATCGTGCAGCCGTGGGCATCGATGGACCTGGCCCCCGGTCGGGCCGGGGCGCCGGCGGCCGGCCCGGCGTAGACGATCGTGCCGTCGTCGATCACCAGCGCCGCCGCCGTGATCGGCATCCGGCCGGTGCCGTCGACCAGACGATCCCCGATGATCACCAGCGAACCCTGTGCCGCTCGCATCGCCGCATCCCCCTGGGTCACCGTGAAAACTTCCCCGCCGGTCACGTCTCGGCGAAGTCGCCGAGGGCATCGAGAAATGGAACCAGGAACCGGGCGAGCAGTTCCGGCGCCTGCCCGTGGATCGCGTGTCCCACGCCCCGGCACTCGACCCGCGTCACGTCGCCGATCGCGCGTTCGATCTCGTCGGCGTCGTCGGTCGGCAGCATACCCCCGAGTGCCGGGTCGGCGCGGAGCAGCAGTACCGGGCAGCGGATCGCGGCCAGTGTCTCCCGCCAGGGCTGCCCCGCGAGCCACGTGCCGTCGAGCAGCGGTGTGAACACCGCTGGATCGGTGTCGATCAGACACCGCGCGGTGAACCGCAGGCTGGCGGCGTCGCGCACGTCGCCGAGCCGTCGGGGCGCGCCGCCGGCTGGAGGGGGTACACGGGCCTCGGCCAGACGGCGGGCCAGGACGGGGACCGGCAGCGGGCTGCCGGCATGGTGTTGGAAAAGTTCAAACAGCGGTCCGTAGCCGGTGTGGTGGAGCCCGGAGAGGAATCGCGGCCCCGGGGGATCTTCGAGTATCAGCGCCGCCACCCGTCGGGGAAGGAGCGCCGCCGTGCCGAGGGCGACCAGCGCCCCGAGTGAATGGCCATGGATCACCACCGCCCCGGCGACCGCACCGGTCAGCACGGCGCAGGTGTCGGCGACGTAATCGACCACGTGATACTTCCCGCCGCCACGTTCCGAGGCGCCGTGGCCGCGGTGGTCGGGCCCGAGGACCGGCCATCGGCAGGCGACGTGGGGCAACAGCGGGCCGAACGAGACGAAGCGCCGGCCCACCCCGTGAAGAAAGAGAATCGGCAGCCCACCGATGGCGGATGATTCGGCGAGCGCCAGCTGCACGCCTTCCGCGGCCACCATCCGCGTCCGCACCATCGTTCCTCCCGGGCGCGGGGCGCCGCAGCCGTCAGACAATCGGCAGCAGGGGCGGCTTCGGGCTACGGATCGACCGGCCGCGCGTCTTGCGACGCCGTCCGTCGCCGATCCGTTCCCCCCCCGGACCGAGCACCGCCTCCATGTATTCCACCACCTGTTCGGGAGTCTCGAAGTACTGATCGTAAACCCAGTCGTCCTCGTATTCGCAGTCCTTGGTGGTGTATTCGCGGCAGATCGGTGGGCGCGTCTCGTAGATGCCGCAGCGGTCGTCGGGCTGGAGATGCTTGCAGACGGTGTGCACGCAGACGTACCAACAGCCGTCCTCGGTGAACACCGTGGCGTGCTCGTGGAGGAGGAACCAGCGGATGAACTCGAAATCCTCGCGGGTGGTCGGCGTCTCGAGCGGCAGCGCGAAGTAGCGGCAGCACTTCGCCGTGCAGAACTCGCACAGCACACGGTCGGCGGGCACTTCCTCGCGCTTCGGCTTTGAGCGTGGCGATGGGGCGATCGACATGATGCGGCTCCGACGGCGACGTCGTCATGACCGGCGACGGAGCGGCAATGTAGCACCCGGCGCGGGCGGCGGCACGCCGTTGGTGGCGTCCCCTATACTGCCGGTCGCACGGTGAGGAGACGGCGGTGCCGAAGCGCTGGCATATCGAATCGCACGACCCGGCGGCCATCGCCCGCCTCGAGCGGGCCGCCGGGGTGTCGTCGATCGTCGCCCGCCTGCTCGTCGCCCGCGGCCTCACCGATCCCGACGCGGTGCGCACCTTCCTCGCCGGGCGGATGTCCGACCTTCGCGATCCCGACCAGCTGCCCGGAGTACCCGCCGCCGCCGACCGGATCCTCGCCGCGGTGCGCGATGGCCGCCCGATCGTCGTCTACGGCGACTACGACGCCGACGGTATGTGTGCCACCGCGATCCTCGTCGATTGCCTACGGGCGCTCGACGCGCGCGTGGGATGGTATGTGCCCGACCGCTTCGAGGAGGGCTACGGTCTCAATCGCGAGGCGCTGGAGACGCTCCACGGGCGCGGGACGGCGCTGGTGGTCACGGTCGATTGCGGGATCGCCAGTGTCGCCGAGGCGGCGCGCGCCCGCGAACTCGGCCTCGAACTGGTGATCACCGACCACCATGCGTTCGGCGCGGTGCTCCCCGAGGCCGACGTGCTCGTGCATCCGCGCCTGCCCGGCGGCGGTTACCCGTTCGGAGAGCTGTGCGGGGCCGGCGTGGCGTTCAAACTCGCCTGGGCGATCGCCGTGCGCCACTGTGGCGCCCGTCAGGTGACGCCGCGTCTGCGCGAGGTGCTGTTGCGTGGCATCGGGTTGGCGGCGCTGGGCACCGTCGCCGACGTCGTGCCGCTGCTCGACGAGAACCGGATCACGGTCCGCCACGGCCTGGAGAGCCTCCGCCTCAAGGGTGGGCCCGGTCTGGCGCGGTTGCTGGAGCTGGCGAAGCTGCACGACAAGTCGCGCCTCGAGAGCGAGGATGTCGCCTTCCGTCTCGCCCCCCGGCTCAACGCCGCGGGGCGCCTCGGGCAGGCCGCCTTCGGCATCGAGCTGCTCACCACCGACGACGGCGCCCGGGCCGTGCAACTCGCCGACTGGATCCACGAGCTCAACGACCAGCGCGACAGTCTGGAGCGCAGCATCCTCCTCGGGGCCGCCAAGCAGGCCAAGGAGACCTGCCACGCCACCGACCCCGCGCTCGTGCTCGCCGACCGCGGCTGGCACGCCGGCGTGATCGGCATCGTCGCCGGCCGGCTCGCCGACAAATGGCACCGGCCGGTCGTGCTCATCGCCCGGGATCCGCACCAGGGACGGCCCGCGATCGGCAGTGTGCGCAGCGTGCCTGGATTCGACGTCCATGCGGCGCTGATGGCCTGCCGGCATCTGCTGGTCACCTGCGGTGGGCACGCCGCGGCCGCCGGGCTGCGCATCGAGGACGGCCGCATCGCCGAGTTCCGCGACGCCTTTCGGGCCGCCGTCGACGAACGGTTGCCGGCGTCGCTGCGGGTTCCCGGACTGCGCATCGACGGCGAGACGGCGTTGGCGGCGCTGACGCTCGACACGGCGACGGAACTCGATCGGCTCGCCCCCTTCGGCCAGGGCAACCGGCGGCCGCTGTTGTGCGCCAGCGCGGTCCACCTGGCTGAGGTGCCGCGTCCGATGGGCGCCGGTGGTCGCCACATCTCGATGACCCTCGTCCAGCACGCGACGCGGATCCGCGGCGTGGCCTTCGGCGGCGCCGAGTGGCTGCCGCACCTTCCTTCACCGGGCACGCCGTTCCACGTCGCGTTCCGGCCGAAGGTCAACGAGTTCCGTGGCCGACGCACGGCGGAGGTGGAGGTGGTCGATTGGCGGCCCGCGGGCGTCGCCATCGACGCCGATCTCCCCGAACCGGCGGCCGCGCCGCCGATCGTCGGCGTTGAACAATCGACCTAAGCGGAGCCGACGAACCGCGGTTGTGACGCCGGCGCGGGAGGGGTACTCTTACTGACGTGTCGCGACGGTACCGGCCGGCGGCACGATCGGGGCGTAGCTCAGCCTGGCTAGAGCGCTACGTTCGGGACGTAGAGGTCGCTGGTTCGAATCCAGTCGCCCCGACATTACTTATCGCATGAGTCTGCTCCATCCCGGAGATGGGCTCTTCCGTGCGGCCCTCACCGGTGCCAACGCCTCCCCGGGCACCGGATTCGACCGATGGGCCGCTGCGCGGGCATCGCAAGGGTCGCTTGCCCTTCGAATACCTCTCGACGTCGAGGCCGATCCAAATCTCGCTCCGGAGCAGGAGCGGCCGAATCCACTGCCGGGCCGTCGCGTCGGTGGTCACGGCCGCCCGCTCGAGGCCGTGGGGTGGTGTTCACGGACCGGCCGTCCAGGCCGCGGGGGACGCGGGGGACGCGGACGCAACGGCCGCTGACGGCCATATACTTTCGGCACGTGCCACGTCGATGACGGCACACCACCGGAGGAAACGAGTCATGCCGCGCGCCACCGTTCCCTTCCGCGTCGTCGCCCTGGTGATCGTGGTCGCTGGCATCGCTGCCGTCCCGGCCGCAGCCTGCACCCGCTGCATGCGGGCCTTCGCGGATGGCACCGTGATCGTGGGCCGGTCGATGGATTGGGTCGAGGACCCCGGGTCCGAAGTCTGGTGCTTTCCCCGGGGCATGAAGCGGCGTGGCAACGCCGGACCGCAGAGTCTGGCTTGGACCAGCTCGTATGGCTCCGTTGCCGTCAGCTTCTACGGTGCGGCCTCCGTCGACGGCATGAACGAGAAGGGGCTCGTCGCCAACACGCTCTACCTCGCCGAAAGCGACTACGGAAAGAGCGTGGCCGGGCGGCCGAATCTGTCGATCGGCGGCTGGGCACAGTACGTGCTCGACAGCTTCGCGACGGTCGCCGAGACGGTCGCGGCCCTCGAGAAGGAGCCGTTCACGATCGTGGCGCCGGTGCTTCCCAACGGCGAGCCGGGCGTCGGTCATCTGGCGATCTCCGATCCTTCCGGCGACACGGCGATCTTCGAATACATCGGCGGCAAGCTGAAGGTGCACCACGGCCGCGACTACACCGTGATGACCAACTCGCCGCCCTTCGACGAGCAACTCGCGCTCAACGCCTACTGGCAGCGGATCGGCGGCGACGTGATGCTGCCCGGCACGATCCGGGCCGACGACCGGTTCGTGCGGGCGAGCTACTACATCAACGCCCTCCCCAAGGACATGACCGGCGATCGGGCGGTCGCGGCGGTGTTCAGCGTGATCCGCAACGCCTCCACGCCGTTGGGCCTGGCGACGCCCGGTAAACCGAACGTGGCCAGCACGATCTGGCGCACGGTCCATGACCAGAAGACGCGGACGCTGTTCTTCGACTCGGCCACCAGCCCCACCGTGTTGTGGTTGCCGCTGGAGCGGATCGACTTCCAGGCCGGGGCAGCGGTCAAACGGCTGCCCCTGCGCGGGGGCGAGACCTACAGCGGTGATGCGACCGGATCGCTGCAAGCCGCCGAGCCATACGAGTTCCTCGAAGCGAAGCCGCGGTGACACGGATCCATCATCGGCATGGCCGGCGTCATGGTCCGGACATGGGCCACGTGCTCCGAGTGCCGGAGCGGGTGCCCGACGACGTGGTGCTCGCGGACGAGAGCGGGATCAGTACCGAGGTCGACGTCGAGCACGGCGCTGCATGGCCGGCCGCTGGTGCGCGCCGCACGGAACGTCAGCGTGCCGGTGGTGCACCCGCCGGTTCACCCGGGCGGACGAAGCGGAAGCAATCGATGTCGCCGACGCTCTTCGATTCCCCCACCGTGTCCATCACCACCCGCATCACCGACCGCCCCACCGGCACGCGCACCCCGGCGACACGGATCGTGCGCAACGTCGTCCAGCCCCCGGTGTCGGGAACGGTGATCGGACCGGTCGCATCGACGCCGTCGAACTCGACATGAAACACTCCGCCCGCCTTCGCCGACGCCACCGGCATCTCGAGGGTGTAGGGTCCCGGATCGGCAGCCGCGACCGTGTACACGATCCACTCCCCGGCCCGCGTCCACCCGAGGCCATGGCCATTGGACGCATCGGAACGGCGCTCGATGTCGACACGCGTCCGACCGCGGTAGTCCGCCCCCTCGTTGGCCTCGGTGACGTCATGGTAGGCGACGCCCGACTCCCCTTCGTCGAAATCCTCGGCCTCGATGATCCCCGGGATCCGCCGCGGCGTCCCGCCGAACGGCTGCGTGGCCATCGGGCCGCCGACGGTACCGACGAGCACCAGGAGCGATGCGATCGCGGTGCGCATGGAGTCACCTCGGGCGCGGAGTCGATCCGGACACGCCCGCACCCGCGGCGGGCACGTCCCATGATCGGTCCGTCACACGCCAAGCTCAATGCCACCGTCGGCGGTCGCCGGCCGCGCGGCGGCCGCGGTCCCGTCGCGGCGTTACCGACCACCGACCGGCTCTGCGACCGCGAACGAGCGGGAACACTCATGCCGGTGGTCGCGCCGCGAGCCAGGCCTTGTAGCCACCGACCAGGTCGTGGGCGTCGGCACGGCCGTGCCGTTGCAGAACGCTGGCGGCGATCGCCGAGCGGTACCCCCCCTCGCAATGCACCACCACCGGCCGGCCGGCGGGGATCTCGGCGATCCGCTTCTCGAGATGCAGCAGCGGGATGTTGACGGCGCCGGCGATCCGGCCCCCCGCGTGCTCCGCGGGGCTCCGCACATCCACCACGGTCGGCGTGGGCCCGGCGTCGGGGCGGCGGCCCGCGAGCCACTCGACGAGCGCCGGTGCGGTAATCCGCGCGGTCCGCTCCACCAGCGCGTCGCGGCCGGCCAGGGCGTTCATCCCGCCGGCGAGATACCCGGCGACGCCGTCGAAGCCGATGCGACCCAGCCGCATCACCGCTTCCTCCTCCCCCCCCTCCTCGGCGATCACGACGATCGGGCGGTCGTGGGAGAGCATCGAGCCGGCCCACGTCGCGTACTTGCCGCTGAGGGCGATGTTGATCGCGCCGCGCAGATGGCCTCCCTCGAAGTCGATACCGTCACGGACGTCGAGCAACTGGGCGCCGGCGGCCGCGAGCTCCAGCGCGGCGTCGACGGTGAGCGGCTGGAGCGTGCGTTCCATCGAGTCGCCGAGCGACGGGCGTTCCTTGCGGTTGAGGATCGCGTCGTGCACGAAATACTCCGGCGCCTCCGGCTGATCGGCGGTGACGAGCGCCTTGAACGCCTCCCGGCTCATCGGCTGGAGGGCGTAGTTGAACCGCTTCTGTTCGCCGATGGTCGACACCGTCTCCTTCGAGAGGCTTTTGCCGCACATGCTCCCCGCCCCGTGGGCCGGGTAGACGAGCGTCGCGTCGGGCAACTTCGCCAGCTTCTCGGTGATGCTCTCGTAGAGCATGTCGGCGAGTTCGTCGGCGGTCACGCCGATGCTCGCCAGCAGGTCGGGGCGGCCGACGTCGCCGATGAACAGGGTGTCGCCGGTGAGCACCGCCAGTGGCTCGGTACGGCTCTTCGCCAGGTCGTACACGAGGATCGAGATGCCCTCGGGCGTGTGCCCCGGCGTCTCCATCACCACCAGCCTCGTGTCGCCGAACTCGACCACGTCGCCGTCCTTCATCGGCACCCGTGCGAACTCCGCCTGCGCCCGGGCGCCGAGGTGGATCGTGGCTCCGGCCTTGTCCCGCAGTTCGATGTGGCCGGCGATGAAGTCGGCGTGGAAATGGGTGAGGAACACGTGCTTGATCGCCACGCCCGCCCGCGCCGCGTCGGCGAGGTAGGTGTCGACGTCGCGCTGCGGATCGACCACCGCCGCCGTCTTCGATATCTCGTCGACGATCATGTACGAGGCATGGGAGAGGCAGGCGAGGTAGTACTGCTCGATCTTCATGGCGGGTTTTCCGGTGGGCGGTTGCTCAACGGGCACACGTGGTGGCGCTGCCGGCGGCCTGGTTCCAGGGCATCCGTGCCAGGAGCATCGCCATCCCGCAGGTGTCGGTGACACCGGCGAAGACGAGGCCACACCCGACGAAGCCGGCCAGGCCGGCACCGATCGCACGCCAATCGATCGGCGTCACGGGACCGAAGGCGGCCAGCGCCGCACCGATGGCGACGAGCGACCCGGCCGCGATCCGGACCTGTCGCTCCAGCGACATCGCCTTCCGTCCGCGGACCACCGGCACGCCCGCCGCCTCGCAGGCCGCCGTGCCTCCTTCGACACTGACCGCATCGGCGATGCCCTCGGCGTGGAGCTTCTCACAGGCCTTCTGGCTGCGGCTGCCCGACTTGCAAACGACGTACAACGGCCCCGCGCCGCGCAGCCGCTTCACCGCGCCGGCATCGAGACGGTCGAGCGGGATGTTGTGGGCCACGTCGACGTGCACTTCGCCGTACTCGGCCGGCGTGCGGACATCGATGAGCGTGAACGCGTCACCGCGGCGGCGGAGATCGGCGAGCGTCGACGGGGAAACGGTGGCGACCATGGGTGCGTCCTCCTCGGGCCAACGGGGATCTTCCAGGTACAGGATCGGAACGTGTCGATCGACGGGCAAGATGAAAAAATCCATTCCCGGTCCATTTGGCCCGGCACGGCCGTGGCATCCCGGTCAGCCGGCCCCTTCGCCGGCCGCCACCCAGCCGAGGGTCTTTTCGGCGAGCCGGTCGAGCGCCCGCACCGCCAGCGCGAGATCCGCGCGGCGGGTGTCCTCGATCTTGTTGTGGCTGATGCCGTGGAGGCTCTGCACGAAGATCATCGCCGTCGGCACCCCGGCCATCGCCATCTCGGCGGCGTCGTGGAGCGGTCCCGAGGGCAGTCGATGGGCGGTGCCGGCCACTTCGCTGATCGCCTCTGCGGCGAAGCCGATCAGCCGCGGGTCGAACGGCGCCGGGGGAATGCGCCACAGCCGCTCCCACGAGACGTCGACCCGGGCGTCAGCCGCGAAGCGCGCGGCGGCCTCGCGCGCCTCCGCGAGCATCCGCGCGAGGGCTTCGGCGTCGAGATGCCGTTGATCGAGCGTGATCCGGCACTCGGCCACGACGCTGGTGACGATCCCGGGCCGCGTCGTGCAGGAGCCGATCGTGCAGACGCCGCCGCTCCGCGCCGCGATCGCGTAGATCGCGTCGGCCATCCGCGCGGCGGGGAGGAGGGCGTCGCGGCGCCGCGCCATCGGCGTCGAGCCGGAATGGGCGGCCTGACCGTGAAAGGTGATCGCGTGCCGCTCGACCCCGAAGGTGCCGAGCACGGCGCCGAGCGGCAATCCAAGGTCGAGAAGCACGGGCCCCTGCTCGATGTGGAGTTCGAGATAGGCGGCGGCGGTGCGGCGTTCCCGGCGGCACTCCCCGACGCGCTCGAGATCGATGCCGACCTCACGGAGCGCGTCGGGAAGGCGCACGCCACGGGCATCGACCAGGCCGCGCGCCTCGTCGAGGTCGAGGCTGCCGCTGCAGGCGGCCGATCCGAACAGGCTCTTGCCGAACCGCGCCCCCTCCTCGTCGGCCCAATCGACGACGCGGAGCGTCGCCGGCGGACGACCGCCATATTCGGCCGCCACGCGCCGCAGCACCTCGACGCCGGCGAGCAGGCCGAGGCAGCCGTCGAGCCAGCCGCCGTCGGGCACCGAGTCGATATGACTACCGATGACGACGGCCCGCTCGCTCGCCCCGCGAAGGGTGGTCCACACATTGCCGGCGGCGTCCTCGTGAACCTCCACCGGCAGGCCCGCCACCCGCTCGCGGAACCAGCGCCGGGCGGCCGTCCACCCCGGGGTGAAGGCGACGCGCTGCGCTCCGGCCTCGTCGCCGGTGAGCGCACGAAGCTCCTCCAGTTCGTCGATCGTCCGCTGCGGATCGAGGGCGGCCATGGAACCATCGTCACCCGATTCGCATGGCGTCCGCAAGCCGCCGGGGCGTATTCTCCCGCTCACGGTGCCGCTGCCTCCGCAGACCGGCCGCCACGGAGGTGCCCGGATGCCGATCGAGCCACGCAGCGACGCCACCACCGCCGCCGCGGCGCTGGCCGACATCAAGCCGCCGCTGACGGCGCAGCAGGCGCACACGGAGGCCACGCGCTGCCTCTATTGCTACGACGCGCCGTGCATCAAGGCCTGTCCGACCGGGATCGACGTCCCCACCTTCATCCACAAGATCGCCACCGGCAACGTCGCAGGGGCCGCGCGGACGATCCTCGAGGCCAACGTGCTCGGTGGCAGCTGCGCGCGTGTCTGCCCGACCCAGGTGCTCTGCGAAGGCGCCTGCGTGATGCTCGACCTGGCGCGGCGGCCGATCGACATCGGTCGCCTGCAGCGCCACGCGACCGACCATGCCGCGGCACTCGGCCTCCATCTGCTCCCCGCCCCCGCGGCCCGGCATGGCCGCCGGGTCGCGGTGGTGGGTGCCGGTCCCGCGGGGCTGGGCTGTGCCGCCGAATTGGCGCACCTCGGCTACGACGTCACCGTGTTCGAGCGGAGACCGGAAGGCGGCGGACTCAACACCTACGGGATCGCCATCTACAAGATGCGTCCCGAGGTGAGCGTCGCCGAGGTCCGCGCGATCGAGCGGCTCGGCGTCGGCTTCCGCTACGGCGTGGAGATCGGCCCCGACCTCTCCGGCACCGACCTCCTCCGCGACCACGACGCCGTGTTCATCGGGATCGGGCTGGGATCCGCCAAGCGGCTGGGCATCCCCGGGGAGGACCTGCCCGAAGTCGTCGACGCCCTCGGATTCATCGAATCGATCCACACCCGTCCGGCGCACGAGGTGCCGGTCGGGCGGCGCGTGGCCGTGCTCGGCGGAGGCAACACGGCGATCGACGCAGCCACGCAGGCGCGCCGTCTGGGCGCGGAAGAGGTGACGATCGTGTACCGCCGCGGGCCCGACGTGATGCCCGCCTACCCGTTCGAACGGGACCTGGCGAAGGCCGACGGCGTGACCTTCCTCTGCGACGCGCTCCCGGTGGCGGTCGAGGGGCGCGACGGACACGTCGTCGCCCTGACGCTCGCCAGGACGGCCGTGGAGGACGGCCGGGTGACCATCGTGCCGGGCAGCGAGTGGCGGCTCCCCTGCGACCTCGTGCTCGAGGCGATCGGTCAACGAAAGCAGACGACGCTGCTCGAACGGTCGTTCCCCGGGATCGCGCTCGACGCCGAGGGGCGCGCACTCCACGACCCGGTCACGATGGGCACCAATCTGCCGCGCGTGTTCGTCGGCGGTGACGCCGCCAACGGTGGCCGCGAAGTGGTCAACGCCGTCGCCGAGGGAAAGAAGGCCGCCCGGGGCATCCATGCGACCCTCACCGGTGAGCGGATCGTCGGTCCGCTGCAACCGTCGCGGCTCGGCATGCCCGACGGGGCGCTCGGCTCCGGATTCGACGACCCGGTCCGCGTTCATGAACTGGAGGCGGCCCTCCGCCGGGGCTGACAGGCTGCCATGGCCGATCTGTCCGTCGACTTTGCCGGGATCGCGAGCCCCAACCCGTTCTGGGTCGCCAGCGGACCGCCGTCCAATACCGCCCACCAGGCGCACCGCGCGTTCGAGGCGGGCTGGGGCGGGCTCGTCTGGAAGACGATCGGCGAGCCGATCGTCAACGTCGCGTCGCGCTACTCCGCGCTCGATCTCGGCGGGCTGCGGATGGCGGGCTTCAACAACATCGAGCTGATCAGCGACCGCTCCCCCGAGACCAATTTCCGCGAGATCGCCGCCGTCAAGCGGCGCTGGCCGAAGCACGCGGTGATCGCCTCGTTGATGGTCGATACCCGCGAGCGCTGGCACGAGTACGTGAAGCGGGCGGCCGATGCCGGTGCCGACGGAATCGAGCTCAATTTCGGCTGCCCACACGGGATGTGCGAGCGGGGCATGGGCTCCGCGGTCGGTCAGAATCCCGACGTCACCGAGACGATCGTCGGCTGGGTGATGGAGGCGGCGGCGATCCCCGTGATCGTCAAGCTCACACCGAACATCACCAACGTCGTCCATGCCGCGCGGGCGGCACGTCGTGCGGGGGCCGACGCGATCTCCCTGATCAACACCATCAACAGCATCACCAACGTCGATCTCGACTCCTTCACGCCGGAGCCGAACGTGGCCGGCAAGAGCTCTCACGGGGGCTACTGCGGTCCGGCCGTGAAGCCGATCGCGCTCCACATGGTGCATGCTTGTGCGGCCGACCACCTGGTCGGTCTGCCGCTCTCCGGGATCGGCGGCATCGCCACCTGGCGCGACGCCGCCGAATTCGTGGCGCTGGGCGCGACCACGCTCCAAGTCTGCACGGCGATCATGCATCATGGCTTCCGGATCGTGGAAGACATGGCCGACGGCCTTTCCGCCTACCTCGACTCCAAGGGGATGCGTTCGCTCTCGGAGCTGCGGGGCAAGGCGGTGCCGCACGTCGTCGAATGGCAGCATCTCGACCTCCACGCGAAGCGCGTGGCACGGATCGATTACGCGACCTGCATCGGTTGCAACCTCTGCCACATCGCCTGTGAGGACGGGGCGCATCAGTGCATCGACCTGGTCGATCCCGCACCCTACGGCCTCGGCCCCGGCCGGTTGCCGGGCAAGCCACTGCCGCGCGTGCGGGAGGACGACTGCGTCGGCTGCAATCTCTGCTCGCTCGTCTGCCCGGTGGAGCGCTGCATCACCATGACGCCGGTCGCGACCGATCGAGCGGCGATGACCTGGAACGACTACCAAGCGGGCCTCGCCTCGGGGACGATCGCCCCGATTCCACCCCATCCCTGAACGCCGCCCCCTGTCGGGTGATGGGCGCCGGCCGCCCCCGGAACATCCTCCCGCGGAGACCGTCGATGGCCGACCTGCACCCCTGCCCGATCCTCGTCGGTGGCGAGTGGACGACCGTCGCGGGGGTGCCCACCGCGCCCGTCCACAATCCGTCGGTCGGGGAGTTGATCGCGGAGACGCCATTGTGCGGTGCCGACGTCGTCGACGAGGCGGTGCGGGCCGCGGCCGCGGCGTTTCCCGCCTGGATGGACACGCCGGCGGTGGAGCGGGCCCGGATCCTCTTCCGGCTCAAGATGCTGCTCGAGGGGGAGTTCGAATCGCTGGCGCGGAGCGTGACGCTCGAGCACGGCAAGACGCTCGTCGAGGCGCGCGGGGACGTCCGCCGTGGGCTCGAGAACATCGAGTTCGCCTGTGGCGCGCCGAGTCTGCTGATGGGGGAGTCGGCCGAGAACGTGGCGCGCGGAATCGACTGCGATTCGATCCGTCAGCCACTCGGCGTGGTAGCCGGGATCACCCCCTTCAACTTCCCGGCGATGGTGCCGTTGTGGATGTGGCCGATCGCCATCGCCTGCGGTAACACCTTCGTCCTCAAGCCGAGTGAGAAGGTGCCGCTGACCGCCAACCGGATCGCACGGCTGGCGGCGGAGGCCGGGCTGCCACCCGGGGTGCTCAACGTCGTCCACGGCGGCCGCGCGGCGGTCGAGGCGCTCCTCGCCCACCCGACGGTCAAGGCGGTGTCGTTCGTCGGTTCGACGCCCGTCGCGCGCGAGATCCATCGCGTCGGCACCGCCGCTGGCAAACGGGTGCAGGCGGCGGGCGGGGCGAAGAACTTCGTCGTCGTCATGCCCGACGCCGACGTCGCCCACTCGGCGACGGGCCTGCTCGAGGCCGCTTTCGGCTGTGCCGGCGAGCGCTGCATGGCCGGTTCGACGGCGATCACCGTCGGCACCGCGGCCGACTCGGTGTTGCCCCGTCTGGTGGACGTCGTGCGGAGGATCCGCGTCGGCCCCGCCGACCGTGATCCCGAGGCGCAGATGGGGGCGGTGATCACCCGCGCGCACGCCGACCATGTGTGCCGTCTGATTTCCCGTGCCGCCGACGCCGGTGCACGGCCGCTCACCGACGGCCGCGGCACGAGGGTCGCGACGGCCCCCGGCGGATTCTTCGTGGGACCGACCATCCTCGACCATGCCGCGCCCGGCATGGCGACCATGGAGGAGGAAGTGTTCGGTCCGGTGCTCAACGTGGTGCGGACCGCCGACCTCGACGCCGCGATCGCCTTGGCCAACGCCTGCCCCTACGGCAACGGAGCCGCCATCTTCACCCGCAGCGGCAAGGCGGCCCGCGAGTTCCGCCATCGCGTCGAAGCGGGCATGGTCGGGATCAACATCGGCGTGCCGGCGCCGATGGCCTTCTTCCCGTTCAGCGGCTGGCACGCCTCGTTTTTCGGCGATCTCCACCTTCAAGGGCGGGAGAGCGTCGCCTTCTACACCCAGCAGAAGGTGACAACGACCCGGTGGTTCGGCGTTGGCGAGGGATCGATCTGGGCCGACCGCTGACAGGCTGCGGACACACGGCCTGCTGCACCTCACGGACGAGGTGCCGGGAACGCGGCTCCCGTGAAAAGCACCGCTTTTCGCGTCGCCGACGGCCATCGATGGACGTCGCCATACTGCCAGCCAACGGGGTCGGGAGCGCCGCTTGCCGGCTTCCCCGCCGTGCCGTCTCCGGTCATGCTGCGTGTGGTCCGGCCACCGTTTTTCGTCCAGCGGGGATCACAGCGCGATGTCGCTCCTCATCAAGAACGCCGATATCGTCAACGCCGACAGCCGGTTCACAGCCGACATCCTCTGCCACGGCGAGACGATCGCACGGATCGACCGCGACATCGCCGCGCCGCCGGGTGCGGAGGTGATCGACGCAGCCGGCAAACATGTCTTTCCCGGCTTCATCGATCCCCACACGCACATCTACCTGCCCTTCATGGGCACGTTCTCCAGGGACGACTACGAGACCGGCACGAAGGCCGCGCTCGTCGGCGGCACGACGACGATCTTCGAGATGGTCTGCCCGTCGCGGACGATGTCTCCCGCCGAGGGATTCGTGCTGTGGCGTGCCCAGGCGGAAGGGAAAGCCTGCTGCGACTACGCGTTCCACATGGGTGTCACCCGGTTCGACGCCGCGTCCGCCGATCAACTCCGCGCGATCGTCGCGGCCGGGGTGGGGAGCTTCAAGGTGTTCCTCGCCTACAAGGGAGCGTTCGGCGTGGACGACGCCGAGCTGTGGCGGACACTCACCCTGGCGCGGGAGCTGGGCGTGATCGTCACCGCCCACTGCGAGAACGAAACCCTCGTCGCCGAGCTCCAGGCCCGGCTGCTCGCCGCCGGGCGCGTCGGGACCGACGCCCACCACGACAGCCGGCCGCCGCTGGTGGAGGCGGAGGGGGTGCACCACCTGGCGACCTTCGCCGAACTTACCGGTGCCCACGTCTACGTCGTCCATTGCTCCTGCCGCGAGGCGCTCGAGGCCGCGATGGCCGCCCGCGCCCGCGGGGTGCGGATCTGGGTCGAAACGCTCATCCAGTACCTGCTCCTCGACAAATCCTCGGCGGAACGGCCCGGGTTCGAGGGGGCGAAATACGTGATGTCGCCGCCGCTCCGCGATGCCTCGCACCAACGGGTGTTGTGGGATGGGCTGGCCGCCGGCTTCGTGGACACGGTCGGCACCGATCACGCGCCGTTCGATTTCGGCACGCAGAAACCCCTGGGCAAGGACGACTTCACCCGCATCCCCAACGGCATCCCGGCGATCGAGGACCGGATCAACCTCCTCTGGACGCACGGCGTGAAGACCGGCCGGCTGTCGCTCGAACGTTTCGTCGCCGTCGCCAGCACCAACGTGGCGAAGATCTTCGACCTCTGGCCGCGCAAGGGGGTGATCCAGCCGGGCGCCGACGCCGATCTCGTGATCTACGATCCCTCCTATCGGGGCACGATCACGGCGCGCACGCAGACCCAGGCGGTCGACTACAACGCCTTCGAGGGCTTCGCCGTCGAGGGGCGACCCGCCGTGGTGACGGTGCGCGGCGCGGTCGCGGTGCGCGACGGGCGGTTCTGCGGCACCGTGGGACGCGGCCGCTTCCTCGCGCGGATTCCGGGCCATGGCTGATCCGTCGCTGTGGAACGAGGATCTCGCACCGGTGCCGCGGGAGCGCCGCACCTGGAGCTGGTGGAACGTCGCCTCCCTGTGGGTCGGGATGGCGGTCTGCATCACCACCTACACCCTCGCCGCCAGTCTCATCGAGCAGGGGATGAACTGGTGGCAGGCGACGCTGACGATCCTCCTTGGCAACCTCGTGGTTCTCGTCCCGATGACGCTCAACGCCCACCCCGGTACCGCCTACGGCATCCCCTTTCCGGTGCTTCTCCGCGCGTCGTTCGGCACCCGCGGGGCG
>JBJSXB010000073.1:0-3492 GCA_046086245.1 Planctomycetaceae bacterium
TGGCCGTCGTGCAGGCCCGTGAGGCGTTCAGCGAGGTGAGCCGTCAGGCGTTGCAGTTCCATGGCAAACGCATGCTCGGCCAGTTCGACGGCGGACTCAAACCTCTCACGGACCCGGGCTTGCTCCTGCTGGTAGACCTCCGGGTGCAGGGCCATGAGGTAGTTCGGCGGCTCGATGGTTGGGTAGGAGACTTCGAGATCGAACAGGCCGTCGAGCGTGGAGGGATAGTCGGCTTGGTTGAAGAGCGTGCCGAGGCGCCGCTGGGCCTCTGACTTGATTGTGTCGTACTGGCTGGCGAGTTCCCGGGCGGCCTCTTGGAGCCTCTCGCGGTAGGTTCCCATCGTGCTGGCGAACATGCCGAGGGAGTTCTGCGGCAAGAGTCTGATGCCAGCCTCGGGAAATGGCAGCGTGACCGTGCGCCAGTAGGAAGAAGCATCCGAGCGGACTGCAGCCACGGCACGGTAGGCGGGGTTCTTGGTGTCGAGGATGAGTTTGCTGGCCGAGAGCAGTTCGCGGTCGGCATGGAACGCTCGGGCTGCTGTCGTGCGCTGTTCCGGGGCGAGGGTCTTACGAACGCCCAGCCACATGAAGGAGAGCCTGACGGCTGCCATCGTGGTGCGGAGCCTGTTGGCGGCGGAGCGTTCGAGTTGCGTGACCGGGGTGTTGGTGGGCTGGGTTGTGGTCCGGCTCGTGGTGTGCTGGCCGGTTGAGGGTTCGGTTGTGGTTGCTGTGGACATGAAATGGTTACTGTTTTGGTTTGTGGGAGGGGGCGGGATCGGGACTGACGCTCGCGCTCGCTGCTGATTCGGCCCAGCCTTTGGCGGATGCGTCCTTGGATTTGCCCTTTTCTTCGTATTTTGGGCTTTTGGGCATGTATCCCGCGGCCGGGAAATGATTGCGGAGGTGCCATTGACCGCGCTAACATTTGTAAAACGATTTGCGGCTGAGGCTATTCTCAGTCGCTCCGAAGGAGTTTGATCGTGACGTCGATCGCCCGCATGCCCAGAGTTGCCCTGTCCCTCAGTGTGGTGGCCCTGTTTGGTTCGTTGACGGCTCCTGCCACCCTGCACGCCGCTTTCGAAATTGCTGACGTGACTGATGCGTGGGTCGATGGGTTTCAGGGCTACACCCGCGTCTGGCTTGACTACGGTGACAACGCCATCACGGCAGAAGAGTGGGACACGTACGAACCGTCTCCCGGCTACGTCCCAAACACCGCACGCAACTCGGAGTTCAACGACGAAAACACGTTGAGCAGCCCGGGGCTGCCCGAACCAGATATCGAAGTCGAAACCATCGACGGATACACGTGGAAGTTCATCGCCCAGACCCAGAGTGCCATGTGGCCGTACACGGAAACGGCTTTCCCGGGCACGATCAATGCCTACCAAGCCGCCTTCGCGACGGTTACTCCTCCAGCGGGCACGATCCGGTTCAGTTCCAACGAGAAAAATCAGGAGATGATCTGGTGGGCACGGGAAGGCAACTCACCCGAAGGCAACCTCATCCAGCGATACTTCATCACCGACCAGTGGGGAAACCGATACATCATGGCCACCACGGGAGTGGAGAACGACGCCGACATCGCCACATCCTTCAACTCGACGGTGCTACCCCAAGGATGGACCAAGGCTACCGGATATCTCGCTGAAAACTTGATTCTTACTCCCGCATATGGTGCCGGAGATCAGGCCCACTTCAATCTCTTTCGCGAAAGTGCGGACAACGCATTTTTCCAGTTTGAATGGGGCGTGAACGGTAGCAGCGTTGCCGCACAGATTGCAGGCATGCCGATCTGGGGTGGTCCGGCCAGCGACGCCATTCTCGGCAGGGTCGGCGACGACAATCTCATTCACGGCGCCGAGGGTGACGACGTCATCTCCGCCTTGGGCAACAACGACGACATCTACGGTGACATCGGCACCGACACCGTGGTCCTCCAAGGACTGCTTTCCGACTACCAAATCATGGAGTGGGCCGAGCAAGGCGCCCAACTACGCCTGCTCGGGTTTGGCGTTACCAAGAGCCTCCGCGATACGGAGTTTCTTCGATTCAGTGACGGCTCCATGATCGCAACCTCGGCCGTCCCCGAACCCTCGACCTGCATCATGGCCCTCGCGGCAATAGCCTGCGGCGGCTATTCGATGTGGCGGCGTCGAAAGCGGGCCTGACGCCGCGCAGCGAATTTGATTCCAACGCGAGGGGAGCAGGTCGCCATCACGGGCCTGCTCCCCCGGTGTTTTCACGCCGGCCTCAATCAGCCCGCACCACCCGCCTGACCCGTCCGGGCCGATCAGTTCAGCCCCAGATTCCGCGCTTACAGCCTCGCCGATTGGGGCGTGTTGGCAGGCTCTCGCGGCGGATTCATCCCAGCCCTCCGCGGATTCGTTCCTAAATCTGCCGGATTCGTCCCTACCTGAGCCGGATTCGTCCCTATCTGGGGAGTTGGTTGAACGCTTCTCTCGCATTCCTACAATGACAAACACGGTACCTGCACCGTGATTCACCTCGAGCGCTTCCAAGGTCAAAAGCCATGTTGTGTCAAAGAATTTGCACGGTGTTGTTATCGTTCACCTTGGTCACAGCGACGGTGTTTAGTGTCTCGTCTGGGCCGGCCTCCGCAGACACGATCCTGACCACCTTCGGAACCAATCAATTCATTCAAGCCTCTTCCCCCGAGTGGCTCTGGGATGGTCCGACGTCAGAGTTGTCTCTTCTCGCCAATAACTCTTCGAACTACTGGCAGCAGGCCTCTTTTGGCAGCAAGGACATCACGGGGTCGATTGGCGTGTCGCTGCAAGCGAGTTTTTTGCAGACCTTCGGCTTCACTTCCTCGAACGACTCATTCATCGTTCGCTTAACCAGCAGTTCGAGTGGCCTGCCGAAGGCCGAAGCGGATTTCGACTTTGTCGACTTTCTGGGAGCGTCGTCGACAACGATCACCAAGCCATTCGTTCGCGTCACCAACGATTTCAACTACGCGGATGTGCAGGAGATCTACCTCATCGGCAGCAGCAACGCGCAGTACGGCGACGTCCTCGCAGGCATCAGGCTCGATAGCCTGACGGCCGTGACAGCGCTGCCCGAACCCACGACCTACGCCATGGCCCTCTCGGGAATTGCCTGCGGCGGCTACTCGATGTGGCGGCGTCGCAAGCGGGCCTGACGCCAACCAGCCAATGTGAGTCAAACGCGAGGGGAGCAGGTCGCCATTACGGGCCTGCTCCCCTCTGCGTTTTCATGCCCGACTCACTCTGCCCGCACCCCGCACCACCCTCCGCACTCTCCCTCCGCCAAATTTCCGACCGCGAATACACCCCCGCCCGATCCGCCGACAAACATCTGCCCGAGGCCCACTGGCGTAGCCCTTCGATCTTGTCGCCCGCAGTGACAGCCACGGGTACGACGTTCTGCGCGGCCTGAACGAGCGGCACGTCCAAGAGCGATCAGGTGGCCATCGTTGTGCGGAGTCTCTAGGCGGCGGAGCGTTCG
>JBJSXB010000074.1:0-12571 GCA_046086245.1 Planctomycetaceae bacterium
TGGGAGGCGCACGAGCGGTTCCGCGAGCGGGCCGAAGCACGACTGGCCGACGCACGGCGGGCGGATCAGGAGCGCATCGCATGCCGCGCTTCATGACGATCTGGTTGCCGCGTTGGCCGGTGCAGCGACGCTTCCAGGAACAGCCGCAGTGGCGGGCCGCCCCGCTGGTGGTCTGCCGGCAACAGCACGGGCGCCGCCAGCATGCTCTGCCGCGGAATGTCCGATCGCGGCCTACCCGGCCGCACGATAACGCCCGGTCACAGGGTGGCGGAGTGTTGACGGTGGCGTCGTGGTGGCTGCCACCGCTCTCCGGTACGACATCGTTTTCCGCTGTACCGGTTTCCGGCGCGCTGGGATCCGGCGCGCTGGGATCGGGCGCGCTGGGATCGGGCGCGCTGGGATTTGGGGGATGTCGCTCCGCGACCCAGGTGGCGATCACGGTCGGCATGCCGCTGGCGGAAGCGATGGACCGCTTGGCGCGATGCCGCGGTGCACAGGCCTGTGTGAGGGCTACGATCGATCCCGACGATCCCGTGGCCGACCGTGAGTCGCTCGTGGCGCTGGCCCGCTGGTGTCGGAGGTTCACGCCGCTGGTGTCGGTGGAGACGGTCCCTGACGGTGAGCCGGAGTGCATCCAACTCGACGTCGGCGCCACAGCCGGTTTGTTCGGCGGGGAGGAACGCCTGGCGCGTCTGGCGGTGTGGACGCTGGCCAGCCGTGGGTTCCACGCGCGCGTGGCGATCGCCGACACCCCTGCCGCCTCCTGGGCCGCCGCTCATCACACCGGCCTCCTTCTGGCTCACGCAGGATTTTCGAACGCTCACGCTGGGTTACCGACTGCTCACGCTGGGCAATCACTCGTCGTGGGCAGCGGAGCCATGCCTGCCGCGGTGCCGGGAGTGGCCGTGGTGGGGCATCGGTTCGTGATCGTGCCGGCAGGGGCGGCGGCGACGATGCTCGCCGCGCTGCCGCCACGGGCGCTGCGGCTCGACGGAACCGATCTTCAGCGACTGGCGGAGCTAGGCATCGACACGCTCGGTGCCGTGCTGCGGTTGCCGCGCAGGGAGATCGTCTCGCGGTTCGGCGAGTCGTTGCCCCGGCGGCTGGCGCAGTTCGGTGGCACGCTCGCGGAGCCGCTCGAATCGCCGGGCAACGACGATCTGCCGCAGGCCCGGCACGACTGGGAGGCGCCGGTGCTGGTGCGCGACATGCCGTGGGATCGGCTCGAACGGATCGTCCAGCGACTCGTCGGCGGGTGCGTGGCACCACTGGCGGCGGCCGGGAGAGGCGTCGTGGCGCTGCAGGTGCGACTCGAGCGGCCGCGATGGAAAGGCGGATGGCAGGACGATCGCCGGGGCGATCACCGGGGCACTGGCGCCGCGGAAGGGCCGACGGTGATCGACATCGGACTCTATCGCCCGTCGGTGGCGGTCGATCACCTGACCGATCTGGTGCGCCTGCGTATGGCGCGGGCTCCCCTGCCTCCGGAGATCGACGCCATCACGGTGGAGGTGCTGGCGGCCGGCTGGGCGACGACCAGGCAGCGGCGGTTGTTCGACGGAGGTGCGGACGCGTCGCAGGCACGGGTGGGGATGCTGCTCGACCGTCTGTCGGGGCGTCTCGGCCGACGGGCCGTGTTCGCACCGCGCATGGTGGCCGATGCCCAGCCGGAGCACGCGTGGATGGCGGCGCCTCCGCTGATGCCGGCGGCGAGTGGCGGTGGAGTTGGGAGAAGCGGCAGGGTTGCGGAGAGCGGCGGGGCGCGAGGCGGTCGAGCAGTCCGGCCAGCCCCTCCTCCGACGCCGGCGGGTGCGCCGCAACGCCGACCGGTCTGGCTGTTGCCCCGTCCGCGCCGCCTCGAGGCGGTGTCGGTGGCACCCGATGGTCCGCCGGTGAGGGCGCGTTGGCGAGCGGTCTGGCTGAGGATCGCCCATGCCCAGGGGCCCGAGCGGATCGAGACGGCCTGGTGGCGCGGGCCGTGCGTCCGTCGCGACTACTGGATCGTGGAGATGGAGTCGGGGGAGCGTGCGTGGATCTTCCGTCGGCTGCCGGATGGCGCGTGGTTCATGCATGGACTGTTCGCATGAGCCGTGGTTCCGGAGAGGCAGCCGCGGAGCGGATGGTGAGACCACGATGACGGTGTCGGCGGCGGTGTCGGCGAGACACGGACACGGACACGCACGCGGGAAAAGGCACGGGAACAGGGCCGGTGGCAACAGGGAATCGTCCACGGTGATCCAGGATGAGGCCAGCATGAGGCCAGCATGAGGAACGCGTCGCAATGACCGAGCCTGACTACGCGGAGCTGCACTGCCGCAGCAATTTCTCGTTTCTCCAAGCGGCATCGCATCCGGGGGAGTTGGTGCGCACCGCCGCGGAACTCGGCTATCGGTCGCTGGCGATCACCGACGAGTCGACGCTGGCCGGCATCGTGCGCGCCCATGGAGCGATCAAGGAATTGGCCGCCGGAGGCAACGGCTTGCGGCTCGTCGTCGGGGCGACGCTCGGGCCGCTCGTCGCCGCGGACGACGATCGGACCGGTGGATTGCGCGATGCCGCGGGGTTGGTGGTGTGGGCGGCCGATCGGCGCGGGTACGCGAATCTCTGCCGGTTGCTCACGCGCGGCCACGGCGTCGATCCAGTCAGCGGGAGTGTCGTCGCCACCGCCGGCGGGGCCGTCACGGGTGGCGGAATCGCCTGCCGGATCACGGCCACCGACGTCGCCTCCCATGCCGAAGGGCTGTTGGCGGGGGTGCCGCTGGCGATCCTGCACGAAGCGTGTGAGGCAGCGCGGCACCGGGCGGGCACGCGCGGCGCGATCGACGTGCTCGGCCAGTGGAAGGACATCTTCGGCGAGCGGCTGTGCTGCCTGGCGGAGGTGGCGTGCGAGGGGGATGATGCCGCACGTCTCTCCTGGTATGGCACGGTGGCGCGACATGCGGGCGTGCCGGTGGTGGCGGCGGGCGACGTCCGCTGCCATGTCCGTGGGCGGCTGCCGCTGTTGCACGCGCTCACGGCGGTCCGCCATGGCAAGTCGATCGAGGAGATCCGCGGCTGGCTCGTCGCCAACGGCGAGCGGCACCTGCACGACAGACGGCAGATCGCCGACCGCTTCGCTCCACTGCCGGGCGCGGTGGCGCGGTCGGTGGAGTGGGCGTCGCGCTGTACGTTCACGCTCGACGAACTGCGCTACGAATACCCCGAGTCGGTCGTGCCGCCGGGACGCACGCCGCGGGAGCATCTCGCGCGGATGGTCTGGAAGGGGGCGCGGCAGCGCTACCCCGACGGCGTGCCGCAGAAAGTGCGCGCGCTCGTCGACCATGAACTGGCGCTCGTCTCCGAATTGGGGTACGAGGCCTACTTTCTCACCGTGTTCGACATCGTGCGTTTCGCCCGCCGCCGGGGCATCCTCTGCCAAGGGCGCGGGTCGGCCGCCAACTCGGCGATCTGTTACTGCCTGGGGATCACGTCGGTCGATCCGGCCCGGCTCGACGTGCTCTTCGAGCGGTTCATCAGCCGGGAGCGGTGCGAGGCTCCCGACATCGACGTCGATTTCGAGCACCAGCGCCGCGAGGAGGTGATCCAGTACATCTACGGCACCCATGGTCGGACCCGGGCGGCGATGACGGCCGAGGTGATCTGCTACCGGCTGCGCTCGGCCGTGCGCGACATGGGCAAGGCGATCGGCCTGTCACTCGACCGGGTGAATCGGATCGCCGAGGTACTCGACGCCGGGGATGGCGTGGAGCTGCTCCCCGACCGGCTGGCGGAGGCGGGGCTCGATCCCTCCGGGGAGATGGGCCGACGTCTGGTGACGCTCGTCGGGCAGTTGGTCGGATTCCCCCGCCATCTCGGCCAGCACGTCGGCGGCATGGTGATGACGCGTGGTGAACTGTGCGATCTGGTGCCGATCCAGCCGGCGACGATGGATGGGCGGACGGTCGTGCAGTGGGACAAGAACGACCTCGACGAGTTGGGCATCCTCAAGGTCGATTGCCTGGCACTGGGCATGCTCACGGCGATCCACCGGGCCTTCGATCTGGTGGCGGCGACGGGGGGGCCCGCGCTGACGTTGGCCACGGTTCCGGCGGAGGATCCGCAGGTCTACGACATGATCGCGCGGGCCGACACGGTGGGAGTGTTCCAGATCGAGAGCCGTGCCCAGATGAGCATGTTGCCACGGCTCAAGCCGCGCTGTTTCTACGACCTCGTCATCGAGGTGGCGATCGTCCGCCCCGGCCCCATCCAGGGCGACATGGTGCATCCCTATCTCCGCCGGCGCGCCGGTGAGGAGCCGGTCACCTACCCGAGCGACGCCATCCGCGCGGTGCTCGAAAAGACGCTCGGCGTGCCGCTCTTCCAGGAGCAGGCGATGCGTTTGGCGGTGGTGGCGGCGGGCTTCACTCCCGGCGAGGCCGATCAATTGCGACGGGCGATGGGGGCCTGGCGCCGGCCGGGGGTGATCGACGAGTTCCATCGTCGCCTCGTCGACGGCATGATCGCCCGCGGTCTCTCGGCGGCGTTTGCCGAACGGGTGTTCCAGCAGATCCGCGGCTTCGGCGAGTATGGGTTTCCGGAATCGCACGCCGCCAGTTTCGCGCTGCTGGTCTACGTGTCGGCCTGGCTGAAGTGCCACCATCCCGCCGCCTTCACCGCCGCGCTGTTGGCCAGCCAGCCGATGGGGTTTTATGCGCCGGCACAGTTGGTGCGCGACGCCAGGCAGCATGGCGTGACCGTCCTGCCGGTCGACGTGAACGCCAGCGGCTGGCATGCCCGGCTCGAACGGTCACGTGCGGGGGCGCGGCATGGCGTGGAGCGTAGCCGTCCGGCGATCCGCTTGGGACTCGAACAGGTGCACGGCCTCGGCGAGGCGGCGGGGCGGCGTGTCGAGCAGGCGCGGCATGGAGGTCCGTTCCGCGTGGTCCACGAGTTGACGCGCCGCGCCGAGCTCGACCGTGAGCAGGTGCTCCATCTGGCACGTGCCGGGGCGTTGGGATCCCTCGGGCTCGATCGGCGTCGGGCGGCCTGGGAGGCGATGCGGCAGACCGATCGCGCCGGTACGCGGCCGTTGCTCGAGGGGCTCGATGCCGACGACGATCGCGATCCGTCCGCCGGCGATGGGGTCGAGGTGGTGGCCGATGCCTTCCTTCCGGCGATGGACGGACGGGACGAAGTGATCGCCGACTACCGTTCGGTCGGCCTGTCGCTGACGGCCCATCCGCTCTCCTTCGAGCGCCGCTGGCTGGCGTATCGGGGCGTGGTCACCGCAGCGTTGGCCGCAGGGTCGGCGGAAGGAAAGCGGGTGCGTGTGGCGGGGATCGTGCTGGTGCGCCAACGGCCCGCCACCGCCAGCGGAATGATCTTCCTCACGATCGAGGACGAGACCGGGTCGACGAACGTCGTCGTGCGGCCGGCGGTCTGGCAGGCGGCCGATCCGGCCGTGCGCCGTGCGGCGGTGATGCTGGTGGACGGCCGCATCCAGCGGCGCGGGGACGTGGTGCATCTACTGGCGACACGGCTCGACCGTTGTCCGCCCCGGCCCGAGGGTGCCGCGCCGGCCGGGAATCCTGACGGGAATCCTGACGGGAATCCTGACGGGGGGCCGCATGCGGGATCGCCGGCGCCGCACTCCCCCGCCCTGCCGCGGATGTCACGCGATTTTCGCTGACCGACGGCAATCGCCGCCTCTCCTGTCGCCTGCTGCCGGTATCCCGCTCCCGCTCCTCGCCGGCACCGCGACACGAGTGCCGCACCGACGACGTCGCGGGCCGGCCGATCGGCTACAACACCGTCATGGCAGCTTTCCCGCCTCGTCCGCTCGTCTCCACCGATCTGCCGCTCGGCCCGGTCCACCGTGGCAAGGTGCGCGACTGCTATCCGTTCGGTGACGATCTGTTGATCGTCAGCACCGATCGGATCAGCGCTTTCGACTGGGTGCTGCCCACGCCGATCCCCGGCAAGGGCAAGGTACTGACGGCGATTTCGCGATTCTGGTTCGATCTGCTCGCCCGCGGCCCGGCGCCGGTGCCGCATCACCTGCTCACCACCGACGTCGACGCGATGGGACTGCCCGCGGCGATCGATCGTGAGCCGCTTCGCGGTCGCACGATGCTCGTACGCCGGGCTGCCGTCATCCCCTTCGAGTGCGTCGTCCGCGGCTGGTTGGCGGGATCGGCCGTCGGCGAGTACCGTGCGACCGGAACCGTGTGCGGCGTCCCGCTGCCTCCGGGGCTCGCCCCCGGCGACCCTCTCCCCGAGCCGATATTCACGCCGGCCACCAAGGCGGTCAGCGGCCACGACGAGAACGTGCCGTTCGCCACGATGGCCGAGGCCATCGGCGCCGAACGTGCCTTGGATCTGCGCCTGCGCAGCACCGAGGTCTATCGACGCGGTGCCGAGCACGCCCGCGCGCAGGGCATCGTCGTCGCCGACACGAAGCTCGAGTGGGGGCTTTCGCCGCACGGCGACGCGCTGTTGGTCGACGAGGTACTGACCCCCGACAGTTCGCGATTCTGGCCGCTCGACCGCTTGGTGCCGGGACGGATGCCCGAATCCTTCGACAAGCAATTCGTCCGCGACTGGCTGGCGACGAGCGGCTGGGATCGATCCAGCCCGCCTCCCCCCCTGCCGGCAGAGGTCGTCGAACGGACGCAGGCGACCTACCTCGAAGCATGCCGACGCCTGACCGGCTCGATTCCCCCGGGGCTCCTCTGACCGGTGAACGGTTCCACGGGGCGGGCGGGACCGGCCGGCCGGCGGGAAACCGTCGGCCTGTCGCGGCGGGGAATGACCTAGGGACGCCCGCAGGACGCCACTAGAATCGCGCGGTGGCCCTCCGTCCCCTCCCCGGTGTCCGCACCCATGCTCCGCTACTGGACCGCCGGCGAGTCGCATGGTCCCGCGTTGGTGGCGCTGGTGGACGGATTCCCGGCCGGGCTGGTGATCGACGGCGCGGCGATCGACGCCGAGTTGGTGCGCCGGCAGGGGGGCTACGGTCGCGGTGGCCGGCAGCGGATCGAGACCGACGGGGTGCGATTCCTCTCCGGCTTGTGGCGGGGAACGACACTCGGCAGTCCCCTGGCGATGGAGATCGTCAACCGTGACGCCAAGCTCGAGCGGCTCGACGACATCGATCGACCGCGACCCGGTCATGCCGACCTGGCGGGGGCGGTGAAACACCTCGGCGGGGTTCGTGCCGTGCTCGAGCGCGCTAGCGCCCGGGAGACGGCCGCGCGGGTCGCCGCCGGTGCGCTGGCCCGCCAACTGCTCGCCGTGTTCGGCATCGAGGTGGCTGGGTGGGTGACCGAGCTGGGCGGGATCGTGCTCGGAGGCCATGACGGCGCGCTGGCCGAGGTGCGCTCGCGGCGCGATGCCAGCGTGATCTACTCGCTTCACCCCGATCGCGATGCCGAGGTGACGGCCTTGATCGACCGGGTGGGCAAGGAGGGCGACACGCTCGGCGGCGTCGTCGAGGTGCGCGTCGACGGCCTGCCGATCGGGCTGGGGACCCACGCCCAGTGGGATCGCAAACTCGACGGCCGGGTCGCCCAGGCGGTCATGGCGGTGCAGGCGATCAAGGGGGTCGAGATCGGACTCGGTTTCGAAGCCGCCCGGCGTCGGGGCTCGCAGGTCCACGATCCCATCCACTACGACGCCTCCCTGCGCGGCACGCGGCAGCTCGGTTTCACGCGGCCGACCAACAACGCCGGCGGTCTCGAAGCGGGCATCACCAACGGCCAGCCGCTGGTCGTCCGGGCGGCGATGAAGCCGATCAGTACCCTGCGCACACCCCTGGAGTCGGTCAACCTTGCCACCAAGCAGCGCGAGGAGGCGGCCTACGAGCGGAGCGACGTCTGTGCGGTCAGCGCGGCCAGTGTGATCGTCGAGAACGTGGTCGCCTTCGCGGTCGCGGAGGCGATGGTGGAAAAACTGGGCGGCGACAGTGTCGTCGAGATGCAGGCCCGCTGGGAGTTGTTTCACGACTTGGCCCGGCGGCGCTGATGGCGTCGGGAGGCGACGGTGGAGCGGTCGATTCCATGGAAGGATTGTTCGTCGAACGGTCGCGCGCCCGCATCCGCTTCGCGCGGCGGGTGTTTCTCGTCGTCGGCGTCGCCCCCCTCGCCGGATTGATGGCGTGGGCCATGTGGAGCCATGGCGATGCCCGCCGCGCGCGGCTCGAGGCGCGGGTGGGAAGCGCCTTGTCGCTGCCGGTGTCGATCGCCCGGGTGCGCGACGCTCGGCCCGGGGTCATGATCCTCGACGACGTCGCCCTCGGTGGCACGACCGCGGCGCCGCTGGTGCGCCTCGCGCGCGTCCGTGTCGAGGAGGCGGGGCGGGAAATCCGTCTGGCGATCGAGTCGTTGGAATGCCCTCCGGCGGCGGCGGCCCTGTTCGCCCGCATCACGCGGCGATGGCTGGCGGGCACCGACGAGGCGCCCCACGACTGGATCGTGGAGTGCGCACGGGTCGGCTGGGGCGCGACGGCCGCGGCTCCGCCGCTCGATCGCGTCCGCGTGGAATGCGTCACGGCGTCGGGATCGCGCGGCGTGTGGATCCGGGCCGCGAGCGGTGCGGGACGAGACCACGAGATCCGGGTGCGGAGGCACGGCGAGGACGACGCACCGCGCTATGAATGCGTCGCCTTTCTCGCCGCTCCGCTGCCCTTGGCGGTGGTTGGCGCGGGACTCGGCCTCGGCATCGATCCGCGCGCCGGCGGCGCGACGTGCGCGGGGGAGTGGCAGGGCGTGCAGGCGTCCGACGGCTGGACGGGACACGGATCGGGGAGTGCCATGGGAGTGGACCTCGCGGTGCTTTCCGCCCCGCTCCCCGATCGACTCTCCGGGATCGCCGATATCGTCGTCGATCGCGTCGACCTCGTGGCTGGACGCGTGCGCGAGGCGCGGTTCCAACTCCGGGCCACCGACGGCACGGTCGGGAGCCTCTGGATGGCGGCTGCGGTCGACTGGCTCGGCTGCCGACCGCTCGCCGCGTGGCCGCCGCAGTCACCCATTCCGTTTCGCGGCATGGCCTGGTCGTGTCGGCTCGGGCCGCTCGGGATCGAGCTCGACGGCATGGGGGACCGGGGATCCCTCTGTGCCGACGCCAACGGTCCGCTGCTCGCGCCACCTCCCGGTCCGATGCCGGTCGAACGGTTGGCGTGGCTGGGATCGCCGCCGGGGTTGCCGGTCGTGCCCGCCTCCCGCTGGACCGCATGGCTGCTGCCGTGGCTGCCCCCCCTGGACGCGATGCCTCCGGCGGACGGGGCTCGCGGGCCGGGTGACGGTTCCGTGGCCGCCGGCGCCCGTGACGCCCGTTGACGGGGATTTGACGATTCTTCGACCCGCGTCTGACCGGGGGCGGCTGTCGATCGCGGCCGGATCGGTCACAGTAGTCGGACAGGATCGGCGACCCGAAGACAGGACGCTTCCATGCCCTCCACTCGCCTCGACGAGATGCCGCAGCGTGTCGAGATGCCGCCGGGTGTCACCGCGGTTTCCGGCATGCCCGGCGCGGTCCACACTGACGACGAGACCTGGTCGGCACCCGTCGAGAACGCCACTGCGGAGCCGCGGCGCGACGGCCGTACGGCCCGACGAAAGGCACGACCTGCCCGGGGAGCCGACCTCGATTGGCCGTCGGTCTTGTGGATCGGCGGTGTGCACCTCGCCGCGCTCGCCGCGCCGTTCACGTTCACCTGGTCGGGGCTGGCGATCTGCCTGGTGCTCTACTGGATCACCGGCGGCCTGGGCGTCTGTCTCGGTTACCATCGCCTGCTGACCCACGGAAGCTTCGCCTGCAGCCGGCCGATCCGTCTGCTGTTCGCCTTCCTGGGCGGCATCTCCGGGGAAGGGTCGTCGTTGATGTGGGTGGCCAACCACCGCAAGCACCATGTCTACAGCGATCACGATGGCGACCCGCACTCCCCGCGAGACGGCGGCCTCTGGGCGCACATGCTCTGGCTGTTTCCCCGTCACGGTGCGGAGGAGATCGACGCCCATCTGCGCCGCTGGGCTCCCGACCTCCGCAAGGATCCGGGCATCGCCTTCCTCCATCGCACGTTTCTGCTGTGGCACGTCCTCGTCGGTGCCGCGCTGCTCGCCGCCGGGTGGGCGTTGTTCGACCGGACGACCGGCGTCTCGTGGCTGGTGTGGGGGCTCGCGGTACGGATGGTGATCGTGTTCCACATCACCTGGTTCGTGAATTCCGCGACCCACATGTGGGGATATCGCAACTACGAGACGACCGACGATTCCCGCAACCTGTGGTGGGTCGGTCTGCTCGCCTTCGGTGAGGGGTGGCACAACAATCACCATGCCTTCCAGCGGATGGCGAAACACGGCCACCGCTGGTGGGAGATCGACGCGACATACTGGGTGATCCTGCTGATGGAGCGGACCGGTCTGGCGTGGAACGTGGTCCACGACGTCCCGTCCCGCATGGCGGGCGGCGATGCGTCCCGGGGACGGCCCGACCATGGATCAGGCGCGACGCGGTGACCGTGCCCCGGCCGGCGGGCCGCGATCGGGGCAGCGGGCGTGGGTCGTGCCGCGGTGCCCAGGCGTGGTCGAGGCGGGACGCGGTTGCAATTTTCCCCCGGCTGGATAGACTCTTTGCACGTAAATCACGGGTTTCACACGTTGTCCGGCCACTCGGATCGGTCGCCCCACGTTGGGCGGATGTCGGCAGATGATCACCAAAGACCGTAAGCAAGAACTGATCGGCGCGTTCCGTCGCGGAAAAGCCGACACAGGCTCCGCGGAGATTCAGATCGCGCTGCTTTCCAGCCGCATCTCCCATCTCACCGACCATTTCAAGAAGCACACGAAGGATTTCGCCAGTCGCCGCGGCCTGCTGATGATGGTCAGCCGGCGGCGGAGGCTTCTT
The DNA here is from genome assembly GCA_046086245.1 of Planctomycetaceae bacterium. Lineage (GTDB taxonomy): Bacteria > Planctomycetota > Planctomycetia > Pirellulales > UBA1268 > F1-20-MAGs016. The sequence continues at coordinate 10,885 of JBJSXB010000074.1, forward strand.
GACTATCTGAAGCGGACCGCGCCGCAGCGGTATCTCGACATCATCAAGCGGTTGAAGATCCGCAAGTGATCCGGCCGGGCGGCTCCTCGCGGGTCGCCGGTCGATGTCGATGCGTCGCTGAGTGACGAGGTTGCCGATTCGCTCGGTGACCGGCTTCGCGTGAACCCGTGGGGCGTGACGGTGGCCGTCGGTCGGCCGCGTGGCACATGCCGCGCGATCGGTCGCCGCCGTCGGGGTGTCGCGGAGGAACCGTGTGGTTGCTCCACCCCATGGATCGATCGCCCGGGCTCCGAGCCCTGGCGCGACCCGTGCCGTGCGCACGCGGATTGTCGGAAGAAGGGAACCAGCAACGTGAAATCTCGAGTCGAGCGGACGATCGGTGGCCAGGTGTTGAGCATGGAGACCGGCCTGCTCGCCAAGCAGGCGGCCGGCTGCGTGGTGGTGCAGTACGGGGATACGAGCGTGCTCGTCGCCGCGGCGACGGGTGCCCCGCGGCCGGGGATCGACTTCTTTCCCCTGACCTGTGACTACCGCGAGCGGGCCGCTGCTGCCGGCAAGTTTCCAGGCGGCTTCCTCAAGCGTGAGGGCCGGCCGACGATGAAGGAGACGCTCACCAGCCGCCTGATGGACCGTCCGATCCGTCCGCTGTTCCCGGACGGCTTCTACGACGAGGTGCAGATCCAGGCCAACGTCCTGTCGAGCGACAAGCAGAACGACGCCGACGTGTTGGCGATGAACGGTGCGTCGGCCGCACTGTCCGTGTCGCAGTTGCCGTTCCGCGGTCCGCTCGGCAGCGTCCGTCTCGGCCAGATCGGAGGCGTGTTCGTCCCGTTCCCGACGCAGGATCAGCTCGAGGAAAGCGACCTCGACCTCGTGATCTCCGGCAGCGAGACGGCGGTCCTGATGATCGAGGGCTTCGCCCGGGAGATGCCCGAAGACCGCATGCTCGAGGCGATCGCGGAGGCACATCGCATCGTCCGCGAGCTGTGTGCCATGCAGCACGAGTTGGTGCGGCAGGCCGGCAAACCGAAGAAGGAGTACGTCCTTGCCGACTACTCACGGCTCCGCGACCGGCTTACCAGCGGCTACCTCGACGCGCTCAAGGGCGCGAAGGGGCTGCCGGGCAAGCAGGAGCGGGCCGAGGCGGTCAAGGCGGTCAAGGAGCGCGCCAAGGCGGAGGTCTGTCCGGCCGACGCGGCCGCCACGAAGCCCGGTGACGCCAACGCCGTCAGCGACGCCGATTTCTCCCATGTGTGGCACGGCCTCGAGGAGCGGGCGGTCCGCGAGTTGATCCTCGCCGGCACGCGACCCGACGGTCGCGACTACACGACGCTGCGTCCGATCACCTGCGCGGTCGACCTGCTCCCGCGGGTGCACGGCTCGGCGTTGTTTCAGCGAGGTGAGACCCAGTCCCTCGTCACCGTGGTGCTCGGCACAGGCAAGGACGAGCAGCGGGTCGACGGGCTCATCGACGAATATTCGAAGAAGTTCATGCTCGACTACTACTTCCCCTCCTACTCGGTGGGCGAGTGCCGGCCGATCCGCGGCCCGGGCCGCCGCGAGCTTGGCCACGGGGCGCTCGCGGAGCGGAGCGTGAAGCCGGTGCTGCCCGATCCCGATCAGTTTCCCTACACGATCCGCGTGATCTCCGACATCCTCGAGTCGAACGGCTCCAGTTCGATGGCGT
>JBJSXB010000075.1:0-2530 GCA_046086245.1 Planctomycetaceae bacterium
CGCGAGGCTGTCGTACCACTCGATCCAGGGCACGTCGAACGTGGGCATGGCGGATCTCGCAAGCATGTCGGGCGATCACCGCCGATGGCGGGGCGGCGGTCGTCACGGGAGACGCGTCCCCTTCGCGCCGTTCCAGTGTAAGCCGGTGGGGGAGCGTCGTAGCCGCACCGGCTTCCCCGACGGGTAGACTGCCGGGATCGTGGGCGGGCGGGCCGGCCGCGATGCCGGCATTCCTCCGTGTGGGAGACGCACCATGGCCAGGTGGCGCAGCGGTTGGCTTCTCGTAACGGCGGCGTTCGTCGCGGCACCGGTCGTCGTCCGAGCCGACGACGGCCAGGTGGACGCGGGCCAGGTGGACGCGTCCGACGCTCGCCGTGACGTGGCGGCCGACGATGATCGGCATGCCGTCGAGACCGACGACGACCTGGGCACGCACGGCTTCGCACCGTCGGGAGACGTTCGGATCCACTATGTCACCTCCGGCACCGGCCCGCTGGTGGTGATGATCCACGGCTTTCCCGACTATTGGTACACCTGGCGACGGCAGATGCCGGCGCTCGCCGAATCGTTCCAGGTCGTGGCAATCGACCAACGCGGCTACAACCGCAGCGACAAGCCGCAGGGGGTCGAGGCCTACGCGATGGACCATCTCGTCGCCGACGTCGCGGCGGTGATCCGCCACTTCGGCCGCGATCGGGCGACGGTCATCGGCCACGATTGGGGCGGGATGGTGGCGTGGCGGTTCGCGATGACGCATCCGCAATCGATCGATCGCCTCGTCGTGCTCAATCTGCCCCATCCCTACTGTCTGGCCCGTGAGCTGGCCACCAATCCCGAGCAGCGCGAGAACAGCGCGTATGCCCGGTTCTTCCAGTCGCCCGAAGCGGTGAACCTCGTCAAGCCGGAGGCATTGGTGAACTGGGTGAAGGATCCCGTCGCGCGGAAGACGTATCTGGCGGCGATGCGGCGTTCCTCGCTCGACGGCATGTTGAATTACTACAAGGCGAATTACCCGCGCGAGCCCTACACGATGCCCGACGACCCGGGGCCGCGCGTCGCCTGCCCGGTTCTCCTCATCCACGGCCTGAAGGACAAGGCACTGCTCCCGGGCGCTCTCAACGACACTTGGCGATGGGTCGACGGGGAATTGACCCTCGTCACCATTCCCGAGGCGGATCACTTCGTGCAGCACGACGCCTCCGCCGCAGTCACGCGCGCGATCATGCGCTGGCTCGGCCAGTGACGGGGCGCTGCCGGGCGGCGGGGGCCGGCCGACAGCGGTAGACTTCCGGCATCGTCACCGTGGGAGAAAGACCGATGGACCCATTCCTCGCCGCCGCCATCGCCGAAGCCGAGGCGGGCCTCGCCGAAGGGGGCATCCCGATCGGCTCCGTGATCGTGCACGAGGGGCGGATCCTCGGCCGTGGGCACAACCGTCGCGTGCAGCAGGGCAGCGCCACGCTCCACGGGGAGATGGACGCGCTGGAACGCGCCGGCCGCCAGCCGGCACGGGTCTATGCCGCGAGCGTGCTCTACACCACCCTCTCCCCCTGCCCGATGTGCACCGGCGCGATCCTGCTCTACAAGATTCCCAAGGTCGTGGTGGGGGAAAACAGGACGTTCATGGGCGACGAGGAGTTGCTCCGCAGCCGGGGCGTCGTCGTGGAGGTGGTGCAGGATCCGCGCTGCATCGAGTTGATGCGTTCGTTCATCGCCGCCCGTCCCGATCTCTGGAACGAGGACATCGGGGTGTGAGTGATTGGCTGCGGCGGCTGGCGATGTGGGATGGCATGCTGCCACTGGTGGTGTGGGGTCTTCCCCGCGCGGCGCAGACGCTGCTCCCGGCGGAGCGGTGGCCGATCGAGGTCCTCGGCGTCTGCCTGCCGATCGTCGCGTTCGTGGCCCGGTTTCTCGCCGGACTGGCCGTCGTCCGCAGCCACGAGCGCAACGGGCTCGTCCGGGCGGCGCGGGTGGTGGTCTTGTTCGCCGGCTTGTTCTTCCTGCTGGTCATCGACACGGCGATGATCCTGCGGCTGGTGATGCCGGCGGGGGCGTTTCTCCAGCCCGGAGACCTGATCGGGTTCGCCGGTCTCTACGCGGCGTACGTGGTGGCGATGGCACTGGCCACGTGGCCAGGACGGTCGACGCAGCCGCCGGACGCGGCGTCCTGACCGATCGCGATCAGCCGAGGAACACCTTGACGAGGATGTCGGCGATGCCGACCAGTGCCGCGCCCGCGATCAGCCCGGCGCAGATCGGTTCGTGCGATCCGACCCAGAGTCGGTGCCCGCGGCTGTCGGGGGCCGCGCCGTGGCGGCGGTGCATCAAGGCGAAAAACGCCGCCCCGAGGAACATCGCCACCGTGGAATCGGGGGGGAGGATCACGCCCAACCCGATCGACATCGGGCTGAGCGGAAACGTCGCGGGGCGCCGGATGCGGAGCACCTCGAGCACAATGCCGGCGAGCACCGCCAACACGATCGACGTCTGGATCGATGGCGTGAGCAGGTCCTGGGAGCCGCCCCCGAAC
>JBJSXB010000076.1:0-18137 GCA_046086245.1 Planctomycetaceae bacterium
GCAGCACGATCGTCAGCTGGAGCCGTTGGTATCCCGCCGGTGGTGACAACGGCCTCGGCAATCTGATGGGCGGTGCGTTCGCCCCGATCGGCTACACCACTCCCTGGCCCCACGGGGGCGCCGGCGCACCGGGGTCGCAAAGCGCCTGGTTCACGTTCCAGGACCAGCGCCTCTCCGCCTTCGGCAGCGGCCATCCAGGCGGGGCCAACTTCAGCTTCTGCGACGGTTCCGTCCGCTTTCTCACCAACGAGAGCGCCCAGTCCCTGCTCGCCCTGTGGTGCCAGCGATCCGACGCCCAGGTGATCCCGGACGACCAATGAACCAGCGCCCGAGCCATTGTGCGGTGATGGCCCGTGCGGTCGGCCTGACGCTCCTGGCGGCGGTGTGCATTCCCACCACCGCGTGCAAGCCCCAGATCAAGCTCGTGCCTTCCAGCGGAACGTTCTCGATCGGCGGCAAGCCGGCGGGAAACATCACGCTGCAATTCATGCCCGAATACGCCAAACCCGACGCCGCCAGCGGGGCGAAGGGGGCGGGCGGCGGGCCGACCTCGTACGCGACGACCGACGCGGAGGGACGGTTCACGCTCCGCACCTACGACAACCGCGACGGCGCGGTGCCGGGTCCGCATCTCGTGACGGCGGTCGACCTCGACGAGGAGCGCCCCGCCCAGGGCAAGGAGCGCACGCGGCCGCCGCGTCTGGACTCCAAGTACTCGATGGGGGCGTACGCGATCCGCGTCAGCGTCGAGGAAGGGAAACCGCTGACCATCGATGTACCTCCACCGGCACGCTGACGGCGGGGTGAAGATCGGAAGCCCTGGCGGGCGTACCGGCGTTCGCCACCGAATCGCCACCAGCGACCGCGCCGTGCGCGGCTTCCTCCCGCTCCGTTGACGCCGCCGCGGGCGGATCGAGCAGCCCCGACTCGGCGAGGTGGCAGGCGAGGATGCGCTGGAGTTCGAGCACGGACCGCGGATGGTGATGGACCTTGGTGTGGATCGCGGGCACCTCCAATTCGCTCACCACGTCGGGGTGCCGCGCGCTGCCGACGCTGACGACCGCGTCACCCGGCCCTTCGAGGGGTGACACGGCGCCGTTGCCGAGGATCGTGTGGAGCGACACCCACGCCGGCGGGCGGAGCGCGCGGATCGCCTGGAGGATCGACGACTGCGGCTCCAGCACGTCGATGGTCGTGGGGGGGGCGCTGCGGTATTCGGGACGCACCGCGTCCGGATTGGCGTCGCGCAGGATCCGGTGGGCGCGCAGCGCCTCGGCCGGTTGCCGGACCGTGACGCTCGCCAGCCGACCGACGGCGCGTGCCGCCAACGACGAACCCGCGTGGGGCGTGGCCACGAACACCACCCGGCGCACGAACGGTGCCGGATGGAAAAAGTAGGTCGGCGCGACCTGCCGTCGCAGCGCCGGCGGCATGCGCACCGCCTCGAACGGCTCCGTACTGACCGCATCCCACAGCGCGTCCCCCGAATCGACGACCTGCAGTTTCGCGTGCAGCCCACCCATGCTGTGGCCGACCAAGACCATCCGTTGCAGGCCCGGATCACGACCGGCAGGGTCGAGGCGCGCGCGTGCGGCGGCCAACTCGCCGCGCAGCGACGCCGACGACTGCAAGAAACTGGCGCCGGTCGGGTACTGGTAGAGCCATGGTTCGAAGTGGCGATGGAAGGGCGGCCAGGCGCGCAGTTCGTTGAGCAGATCGAACCAGGTGCCGGGGTCACTCGCCAAACCGTGGATGAACACCACCGGGATCCGGCCCGGGCGGTGCGGTTCGAGCCGCTCGAGACGCGGCCGGGTGTCACCGCGCCCGTAGGGCTGGATGAATCCCTCGATGCCGGCCGGTGGTGTCGCCTCGAGCATGTCGAGCAGCGGCGCCGTCAGGTCGGCCGCGAGCAACGGTCGCGCCGGGCCGATGCGCACCGCCGCGATCTCCACCGGGTCGGCCAGATCGAGCACCGCCGGCGCCGGATCACGCCCCAGCGGGCCGACGATATCGCGGAGCCAATCGGGGTCGCCGGGCAGCGGAAACCGCAGCACCGCGGTGGCGGCGACCGATTGACGCGGCGGCGCGAACCGCGAGTCATCGGCCGCGATCCGTACGCTCACCGGTACGCCGAAACCGGGGCGGACGTGGGACCGCCGGACCCGCGAGTCGCACGGCGGCGGTCCGACCACCACGGCTTCGATCCGTGACGGATCCACCGTCAGTCCCCGCAACGACAGGGGGATGCACTGCCGGCGGCATCCGTCGCCGATCACCAACCCACGGCCGTCGAGGCGGCCGAGCGACGCGGCGGTGCCGAGCAGTCCGGCGAGCGCCTCGTCATAGAGAAGCGTCGCCTCGCCGAGCACCTCCGCCGCGCCGGGGCACGTCCAGACGGCGTTCCAGGCTTCTTCGGCGGCGGCCTGGTACGCCTCCATCGCGCGTTCGGGACGTTCCTCGGCGAGGGTGCACGCGGCCTCGAGCACCGCGCGGGATGCGTCGAGGTGGCGCCGCGCGGTCTCGGCGGGAGTCGCTCGTGGAAGGAGCGATTCGGCGCCCACCGGACCGCGCGCCGCCATGCCGCCGGCGGCGGGATCTCCCGGCGCCGCGGCCAAAGCCGCGCACGTCCCGAGCACGGCGATCGTCGCCAGTGCGGCCCCACCACGACGCCGCGCGCGGGTGTTGGCGGTCTGCTGGGCTTGCTCCACGATTGCCTCCGGCATCGGACGCCGTCGTCCTTTCCGGAAGCATCCATCGTCACGCCGACCCAGGCCGGCCGGTCGATGGCGCGGGTGCCGCTGCCGGCTTCATCTCTCCCCCACTGTGCCGGCGGCCCGGCCGGAACGGGGAAAGATGGGCAAAGCCTGCGGGGCTTCATGGCTCGGCAGGGCAACAGCCGGGTCAGAAGCGGGCGTGTTCCTCGGCGACCAATTCGAGGTCGCCGCCGAGGTATTTCACGGTCGCCGACGGCTGCAAATTGAAGTACACACGGCCTTCCGTGCGCCACCGGCCACCGTCGAAGAGGAATTCGGCGGTCGCAGCCCGGACGTTCGACACCGCCTCGACCTCTTCCATGCCTCCTCCGGCGACCGCCTCGAAGCTGACCTCCACGGCGACCAACGCCTTGAGCAGTCCGCTGCGACGATCGCGCGCGTAGATGATCGCGTCGTCGAACTGGACGTCGGTCCAGCGCAACCCGCGTGGCTTGCCCGAGGCAGCCGCCTTGTCGATGAACTTCGCCTCGAGCTGCTCACGCTGGCGATGGAAGTCACGCTGCGACCGGGCGAGGCGCTCCGCCTCACGGGCCAGCCTGATCGGCCGGAGGATGATCGCCATCACCAGTGCCGACAGGCCGGCCAGCCCCACGGTCACCACCACCCACAGTGCGGTCACGGTTAGGCCTCCACCGGGAACTCCGACCTGTCGCTTGTCAAGTGTACGAGCCGCCCCCGAACCGTCAAAAGCGATCCCGCCGCGGCGCAGGGCAAACGGGCCGTTCGCGGCCGCCATCCACACCGTAGACTGCCGGCTTTCCCCGCCGAACCCGCGCGATGCCCCGAAATCCCCGCCAGCCGTCGCGCCCCACGCGTCCGTTCGGGGCCCACCACTCGATCGCCGGCGGTCCGGCGCGGGCCGTCGAACGGGCCGTCGAGACGGGGTGCGACTGCCTCCAGGTGTTCACGCGCAACATCAATCGCTGGGACAATCCGCCGCTCGACCCGACGGCGGCCGCCGCCTTCCGCGCGGCGGTGGCGACGGCGGGGTTGGCGCCGGTGGTCGCCCACGACTCGTACCTGATCAATCCGGCGAGCGCCGACGACAGCCTCCGCGACCGTTCGATCGCGGCCCTCGTCGACGAACTCCAGCGCGCCGAGCAACTTGGCATTCACTGGGTCGTGGCGCATCCGGGCGCCGCCGGCGAACAGCCGCTCGAACGCGCGATCGAACGAGCCGCCGACGGCTTCGTCGCCGCGCTCGAGCGAACCGCCGGGCTGCGCGCCGGCGTGCTCGTCGAGACGACCGCCGGCCAGGGTCGCTGCCTCGGCGCCCGCTTCGAGGAGATCGGCACGATCGTACGGCGCGTGGACGCCGCCGGGCTCGCGACCCGCATCGGCGTCTGCCTCGACACGTGCCACGTGTTCGCGGCCGGTTATCCGCTCGCTCCGGCGGACCGGCTGGAAGAGACGCTGACCGCGTTCGACCGGCTGGTGGGTCTCGGCAGGATCGTGGCGATCCACGCCAACGATTCGAAGAAACCGCTCGGGTCGAGGGTCGATCGTCACGAGGCGATCGGCGCGGGCATGATCGGCGACGAGGCGTTCCTGCTCCTCCTGGCGCATCCGCGGCTCGCCGGCATTCCCTTCATCCTCGAGACGCCGAAGGAGGGGCCGGACGGCAAGCCTTCCGCCGCCGTCGATCGCGCCAATCTCGCGCGATTGCGGTCGCTCGCCCGCACGCCCGCGGCGCGGTCCTCGACACCGCGTGGCGGCCGCAAAGGGCGCGCGACGGCGCAGCGGCCGGCCACCCGCACCGCAGCTCCACGCGCGGCACCGCGCGGCCGCCGGCGCTGACCGCGTCGCGCGCCTCACCGGTGGGACCGGGCGTCGCCGGCGGCCGGCCCGTCGGCGCGCGGCCCGGGCGACTCGGGAGGAATCGCCCGACCGTGCGGGTCGTCGGCCCACGCGCCGAGCTCCTCGGCCAGCCGCTCGCGCACCTCCCGGCCGATGTGGTGTTCGACCCATTCGGCGGGCGGGTGGAGGTGATCGAGAGGCAGCTCGACGTTGCGGCCCAGCCAGGCTTCCCAAAGACGGTGCGATCGCACGATCGTTTCGGCACGCGACCGACCGGTGGGGCTCAATCGGGGTCCGGTCGCCGATCGCTCGACCGCACCGGAGGCGATCAGCGATTCCAGTGCCAGCCGCCCGAACGCGCCCCGCGGTCTGACTCCGACGCTCCCCTCCCCCTCGCGCCACAGCGACGCCAGCCAATCCTCCCGGGCCACGCGAAAGCGCAGCGCCCACGCCGTGACGCCGCGGGCGATGACGCCGTCGGCGGGAGCGGCCAGCGCGGCCGCCAGATAACACGCGCCGAGCACGACGGCGATCATCCCCGAGGCACTGGTGTCGAGCCGCCATGCCGCGAGGTATCCCACCGCCGCCGCGAACATGCCGATGACGATCGCCAGACGGGCGACATGGTGCAGCCGATCGACGAGCAGTTCGGCCGTCGCCGCCGGCACGACCAACAGCGCGACGACGAGCACCGCACCCGCCACCCCGAAGCCGGCGACGGTCGTCACCGCGGTCGCCGCGAGCAGGGCCATGGACAGCGCCCCCACCGGCACCCCCGCGGCCCGGGCGGCGGCGGCGTCGAACGCGGCGAACACCTGGGCCGGCCACGTCGCCGCCAATCCGGCGGCGATGACGGCGAACACCGCGACGGCGACGAGGAACCCGCGCGGGACTTCCACTCCCGCCACGGGCAGCGAGTCGAAGGCCGCCAGCTCCAACTCGCCATGGAGCACACAGGCGGGGTCGAGATCGATGCGCGACGCCAGCGCGCTGACCAGCGCCACGCCCAGCGCGAACATCGTCGTGAAGGCGACGCCGATCCCCGCGTCCTCCGCGACCCCCGCTTCCCCGGACAATCCCGCGGCCAGCCACGCGGTCGCCACCGCGGCGATCACGGCACCGACCATCACCCACGGGCCTCCGGGCCGTGCCCCGGCGAGGACGGCGACGACGATCCCGGGCAGCACGGCGTGGCTGATCGCGTCGCCGACGAGACTCATGCGGCGCACCACCAACAGGGTGCCCACCAGCGCGCATCCCGCGGCGACCGCCATCGCCGTGGCGATGTTCCAGGCGTGGATCGGATCGACGAACCACCACGCGTCACTCACGAGGGCGTCCTCCCGAGCCGCCGGAGTTCGCGGTAGCGCACGCCGTCGATGACCGCCTCGGGGTCGGGTAGATCGATCGACAGGAAGGCACGGGCGTCATCCGGCGCCACCGCCAGGATCGCGTCCCACGCCGCCAGCCTTCGCGCGCGCTGCTCGGCGCGCGCCCGGCCGGCGGGGGTGAGGCGGAAGCCGCCGGCGACCGGCTCCACCGCCCCCTCGCGGATCAACGCCCGGATGAGGCCGGGATCGGCGTCGCCGATCACGACCGCTGCGGGCGACGTCGCCAGCCGGCCGAGGATCCGGCCGGTCCGCCAGGCGATCATCGCCCGCCGGGCACGCCGCCACCGCGCCAGCCAACCGCGGGTGGGCGCGGCGAGGACCGAGACGGCGCACAGCGCCGCCGCGGCCAGGACGACGAAGGGCCCCGTGGCCAGGCCGGCCGCACTGCCGCTCACCGCCACGCCGACGAGGGCCGCTGCGGCGCCGAACACCCCCGACAGCACGACCATGATCGGAACGCGGTCGGTCCACTGGCGCGCCGCAACGGGCGGGATCACCAACAGCGCCGTTACGAGCACCGCCCCCGCGGCTGGCAGGCCCACCACCACCATCACGCCCACCAGTGCGACCAGCGCCATGTCGATCGCCGCGACCCGCCACCCTGAGGCCGCGGCGAACGCGTCGTCGAACGCCACCATCGTCGCCTCCTTCAGACCGGCGGCCACCAGCGCCAGTGCGGCGGCCGCACAGGCGGCAAGCAGCATCGCGTCGCGGGCCGTGATCGCCGCGGTGTGCCCGAGGAGGAATTGCTCCAGCCCCGCGCTCTCGGGAAAGCCGCGGGCGGTGACGCCGGTGACCAGCGCCACCCCGGCGCCGAACGAGACGCCCAGCACCAGCGCCGTCGCCGCGTCGTCGCGCGTGCGCGTCCACCGGCGGATGAGCACCAGCGCCAGGAGCGTCGCCATCGCGGTCAACCACCCGCCGACCAGCAGCCAGGGCAGATCACGGCGGCCGGTCGCGAGAAACGCCAGCACGACGCCCGCGAGCGTGCCATGCGCGGCGGCGTCGCCGGCGAGGGCGCGGCGCCGGAGCACCGCCAGCGCGCCGACCGCGCCCGCCGCCATCCCGACGGCGCCGACCGCCGCGGCGACCACCACCGTGTTGTGGGTGAGCCATGCGGGAGCGGTCATGCGGTGCGCCCTCCCGTGGCGATGGCCCGCGAGAGCTCATCGAGCACGGCGGGCTGGCCGGCGTAGGTGCGCCGGAGGTTGTCGGCGGTGAGCACCGTCGCGGTCGGCCCGGCCGCCACCAGGCGCATGTCGACCAGCGCCACCCCGTCGAACCGTGCCGCCGCCGACCGGAGATCGTGGTGCACCACGATCACCAGTCGCCCCTCCTGGCGGAGCGCCTCGAGGACGTCGAAGATCCGCTCCTGCGACCCCGCGTCGACTCCGGCCATCGGCTCGTCGAGCAGGTAGATCTCGGCACGCTGCGCCAGCGCCCTGGCGAGGAACACGCGCTGCTGCTGCCCGCCCGAGAGGCGCCCGATCTGCCGCTCGGCGAGATCGACGAGCCCGACGCGCTCGAGGCAGGCCCGGGCCAGTTCGCGCTCCCGGCGCGCCGGCCGCCGGAACCAGCCGAGCCGTCCGTAGGTGCCCATCAGCACGACATCCATGACGTTGACCGGAAAGCTCCAGTCGACCGTCTCCCGCTGCGGCACGTAGCCGATCCGATCGCGGACCGCCGCCAGCGGGGCGCCGTCGAACCGGATGCTGCCCCCCGTCAGCGGCACCAGGCCGAGCGCCGCCTTGAGCAAGGTGCTCTTGCCGGCGCCGTTGGGCCCGACGATGCCGAACAGCGCCGGACCGCGCATCAGCAGATCGACGTTCCAGAGCACCGGCCGGCCCGCGTAGGCGACGGTGACGTCGTGGAACTCGACGACCGGCCCGGCCGCGCCGGCCGCCGCGTGCTCGGAGGTCACGGCGCCTCCCCGCCCGATGCGCCCGGTGCGTCGGCTGGGCCGAGGCCACGCACGATCGTATCGACGTTGGCCAGCAGCGCGCCTTCGAGCGTCTCGCCCCCCGAGCCGGGCGCTCCGAGGGAGTCGGAGAACAGTCGACCGCCGAGTTCGACCGAGTGCCCCCGGGCGGCGGCCCCCTCGCGCAGGGCGGACACGTTGCGGTCGGAGACGCTGGTCTCGACGAAGACGGCGGGGATCCGTCGCGACACGAGCAATTCGACCAGGCGGTTGATGTCGGCGAGCCCCGCCTCGGCCTCCGTGCTCGTGCCCTGCACGCCGACCACCTCGACACCGTAGGCGCGGCCGAAATAGCGGAAGGCGTCGTGGGCCGTGACGAGCACCCGCCGCTGCGGCGGGATCCGTCCGAGACGCCGGCGTGCGTCGTCGTGCGTTGCCAGGAGCCGATCGGCCCGCGCGGCGGCCCGGGCGGTGTAGTCGGCGGCCGCCTCGGGGTCGAGGCGGGCGAAGCATGCGGCGACGACCGCGGGGGCATGCGACCACAGGGCGGCATCGAACCAGACGTGGGGATCGGCGATGCCGGGCGCGGCCTCCAGCAACCGCTCGCGCGGCAAGCCGTCACCGATGGCGACGACCGGCGTGCGCCGGCCGAGCCGCTCGAGGAGATCGGCGAGCCGCCCCTCGAGGCGCAGCCCCGACGCCACGACGACGTCGGCACGGACGAGGCGGTCGGCATCGCGGGGCGTGGCGCGGTAACCGTGCGGATCGATGCCCGGCGCGAGCAGACACTCGACGTGGCCACGCGGGCCGCACACGCTGCGGGCGATGTCCGCCGCCATGGTGGTGGTGGCGACGATCCGCAACCCGTCCCCCGCATCGATCGCCCCGACCGGTGCGAAGGCGAGAACCGTGAGCACCGTCAGCCGTGCGCCGCGCCGCCGGGGTGCCGCCCCTCGCGCCGGCGTTCCCGGATGCCCACGACCTATTTTTGATTGATCAAAAAACATTTTTGGAATCCCCAAAAAGTCTACCAGCCCGGTCGGCGCGCGCACAATGACGAGGGGATCCCCGTCGCGTGCCGGCCGGCGGCGGTGGTCGGGGGGCCGCTTCCGGATCGTTGACCGATCGGTGGTGCAGCCGTATCGTCTCGGCAGACGGCAGGGAGGGGTGACGATGGCCTCGGGTTACTTCAAGCGCTACCGCATGGCGGTCGATCTGCTGCGCGTGCGGCGGCCGGCTCCCTTGCCCCCCGGCTTCCGCTTCGTCGGCTGGAACGAGGCGCTGCTCGAAGCCCATGCCCGCACGAAGTACCGGGCTTTTCGTGACGAGATCGACGCCGTCGTCTTTCCCTGCCTCGGCGATCTCGAGGGTTGCCGACGGCTGATGGGGGAGATCCGCGACAAGGACGGCTTCCTGCCCGGCGCCACCTGGCTGGTGGTCCGCGGCGACGCCCAGGGCACGGCATGGTGCGGCACGATCCAGGGCGTCATCGACGACACCGGCGCCGGATCGATCCAAAACATCGGCATCGTACCCGAGCAACGCGGGCTGGGGCTCGGTACGGCCCTCATCGAGAAAACGCTGGCGGGCTTTCGTGAGTGGGGCGCCGGCAGCGCGACACTGGAGGTCACGGCCGACAACGCCGGTGCGGTGCGGCTCTACCAGCGGCTGGGGTTCCGACGGCAGCGCACGATCTACAAGGTCGTCGACGAGGCCGTCACACGTCCGGTACCGACCGCGGCCGCTCCGGTCGCCGCCGCGTCGGCGCCGGCGGCGTGGTGAGGGACGGCCGCCCTTGAAGCAGCAGCTGTTCTCCGCCACCCTCGACAACGGCATCGTCGTCCTCGGTGAGCAGCTTCCGGGCCTCGAGTCGGCGGCGATCGCCTTTCACGTCCCCTCCGGCGCGATCGCCGACGGACCGGGCCGCTGCGGTTTGGCGACGCTCGCCGGCGAGATGATGCTCCGCGGGGCCGGCGATCGGAACAGCCGCGAGGTGGTCGAGTCGCTCGAGGGCGCCGGCGTGCAGTGGGCCCATTCCGTCTCCACCAGCCACGCGAGCTTCGCCGGCGCGATGGTCGCCCGCCAACTGGTTCCCGCCCTGCCGATCTATGCCGACATCATCCGGCGTCCACGACTCCCGGAAGACGAACTGGAGCCGGCGCGGCAGATGGTGCTGCGGAACCTCGCCGGGACCGAGGACGACCCGGCCCATCGGGCCATGGCGGCCCTCCGCCAGCTCCATTACCCGACGCCGTGGGGCATGCCCGCGGAAGGGCTGTCGACCGAGGTCGCCACGCTGGGGCTCGACGACGTGCGTGCCTTCGTCGCCGAACGCGTCGTCCCGCGCGGAACGATCATCGCCGTCGCCGGACGACTGGAATGGTCGGAGGTGTTCGAGCGGATCGCCGCGCTGTTCGGCGATTGGAAGACCGTCGGCGGCGCGCCGCCGACGACGGGAACGCGCGGCCCGCACGTGCGCCACGTGCCGCACGACTCGCAGCAGACGCACATCGCCCTCGGCTGGGCCGTTCCCCCGTACGCGAGCGACGAATCCTACGAGGCCTCGGCGGCGCTGGTGATGCTCGGGGGCGGCTCGAGCTCACGGCTGTTCACCGAGGTCCGCGAGCGTCGCGGACTGTGCTACAGCGTCTCCGCCGGCTACCACACGCTCCGCGACCACGCGATGGCGGTTTGCTACTCGGGCACCAGCGCCGCCCGCGCACAGGAGACGCTCGACGTGATGCTGGCCGAGATCCGCCGCTTGCCCGGCACCCTCGAGCCGGCCGAACTGGAACGCGTCAAGGCCCGCGCCAAAAGCGCGCTGGTGATGCAGCAGGAATCGAGCGCGGCGCGGGCCGGCGACATCGCCCGACGCTGGTATCACCTGCAGTCGATGCGGACGGTGGCCGAGGAACTGCATCGCTACGACCAACTCAGCGTCGAGTCGATCGAACGCTGGCTGGCCGATCACCCCCCCGCCGGCATTTCGGTGGTGTCGCTCGGACAAAAGCCGTTGGAGGTGCCCGATGACATTCAGGCATGAACGGCTGGCCAACGGTCTCGAGATCGTCGCCGAGATCACCGACGACGCCCTGTCGACGAGCGTGGGGTTCTTCGTCCGCACCGGGGCCCGCGACGAGACCGCAGCCACCTGGGGCGTGAGCCACTTCCTCGAGCACATGGTCTTCAAGGGCACCGATCAACTGTCGGCCGACGAAATCAATCGTCGCTTCGACTGGATGGGGGCGAGCGCCAACGCGTTCACCAGCGAGGAGGACACCGTCTACCACGCCGCCGTCCTGCCGGCGCAGCAGCACGACGCCACCGCGCTTTTGGCGGCGATGATGCGGCCGGCACTGCGCGCCGAGGACTTCGCGACCGAGAAACTCGTGATCCTCGAAGAGATCCGGATGTACGACGACCAACCGCCGTTCGGCGCCGACGAGCGCTGTCGGGCAGCGTTCTTCGGCGGGCATCCGCTCGGTCGGAGCGTGCTCGGCACCGTGGAGTCGATCGAGGCACTGCCGCTCGAGGCGATGCGCGACTACCACCGCCGCCGCTACGCCCCGGGCAACATCGTGCTCGCCGCCACCGGCGCCGTCGATTTTCCGGCGCTCGTCGAGACGGCCCGCCGTCACTGCGGCGATTGGGCCCCCTGCCCCGATCCCGCCGGGCTGCCGCCGAGCGCCTTGGCACGCGGTCCGCAACACTCGGTGTTCGAGACGATCGTGCGTCAGGCGGCGACACTGGCCTACGGCGTGCGGATGTCGGCCGGGCCCGCCGGCGACGATGACGACCGCTACGCGGCCAAACTGCTCGCGACCGTGCTGGGCGACGACTCCGGCAGCCGCCTCTACTGGGCGCTGGTCGATCCCGGCATCGCGGAGCAGGCGTCCTGCCATCACCAGGACTTCCGCGACGCCGGGCTGTTCACCACCCAGATCGCCTGCGACGCGGCCGATGCGGCGACGATTCTCGAAGAGGTCGGTGCGATGTACGCGGTCGCGGCCTCGGCCGGAGTGAGCGCCGCCGAGTTGGAGCAGGCGCGCAACAAGCTCGCGGGCCGCGTGGTGCTGGTGGGGGAGCGTCCCCGGCGGCGGCTGTTCAGTGTCGGTCTCGAATGGTCGCGGGCGGGGGTGTACCGCTCGGTGGCCGACGACTTGGCGATCGTCGAAGGGCTGCGCCTCGACGACCTCCACCGGGTCCTGGCTCGCTGGCCGCTCGACGGGGTCGCCGCCACGGTCATGGCCGGCCCCGGTTCCGCCGCCGACGGCCCCGATCCGGCCGACCCTTCCGTCCCCGCCATGGACGACACACAATGATCCGGGGGCGGATGACCCTTCCGCCGGCCTGGAACGTATGATTCGGGTCCGGGAGCCGGCGCCGGACCGACCCCGCCCCGGGAACGACGGCCGGCGTCGATGCCGGCGACTCCTCCCCGCAGGTCGTCCCGTCGCTTCGTTTACCTCCCTCGCAGGTCGCACGCGTCGCCATGTCCCCGTTGCTCGCCAATCGCTGGCTCGTCGCCCTGCCCCCGATCTGGCTCGTCGCCGTGGGGGCCCTGTTGTCGCTGGCCGTCATCCTCGCCGCCTGGGGGCTGCTCGCGCTGGTGAGGCCGCGGCTGGCGGCGGAGGCGCGAACGAGCCTCGGCGACGGGTTTGCCGGCCCGATGGCTTGGTTGCTGGCGATTCTCTCGCTGCTCGCGATCGCGCTGACGCCGCTGGTGCCCGTCGGGGCGATCACCCGATCCCTGTCACGGTTCACCGCCAGTGATCGCTTCGAGCGGACCGTCACCGTGCCGGCCGGGGCGAAGCTCGAGCCGATCCCGCTCGACCTCCGTCCGCAGGAGCTGTCGTCGATCGAACTCTCGGCCCCGGCGGCGCTCGTGGTCCGTACCCAACAGCCGATCGAAGGTTTCGCCCTCGCCAAGGTGCCCGACGTCGACCTCGTCGCCGGGACGCCGTGGACATGGAAACGGGGATCGTCGGAAGCGACGCCGTTTCTCGGCGCCCGCGCGCTGCTCGAAGCCACCAACACCGGGTCGGAACCGGTGCCGTTGTCGATCCGTGCGCGACTCGCGCCGGAGTTTCCCGAGGCGGGGATCCTGCCGTGGACGATGATCACGGTGCTCGGCTTGGCGGCCGTCTACTACCTGTTCCGCCTCGTGCCACGCCGCGTGGCCGCGGTCGCGTCGGCGACCACGAAGGAAGCGATCGGCCAGCCGGTGTTCGCGGTCGCGCTCGTGATCGGTGCGGTGCTGCTGCTTTCGTTCATCGTCATCCCCTACAACACGTTCGGCGAGGACGTGAAGATGCTGAAGGACAGCGGGCTGACGCTCATCAAGGTGCTCGCCCTGCTGGTGGTCGTGTGGACCGCGAGCGTCGCCGTCGCGGAGGAGATCGAGGGTCGGACCGCGCTGACGGTGCTCTCGAAACCGCTCACTCGGGTTCAGTTCGTGCTCGGGAAATTCGCCGGACTCGTGCTCGTGGCGCTGCTGGTGTTCCTCGTCCTTGGCACGATCCTGATGGCGACGACCAGCCTCAAGGTCGTCTACGACGCCCGCGAGGGGGCCAAGCTCGACCCGGTGTGGCGCGACTGCGCCCAGGAGATGATCACCGTCGTCCCCGGTCTGGTACTCGCGCTGTTGGAGACGATCCTGCTGGCCGCCGTCAGCCTCGCGGTCTCGACGCGGCTGAGCATGGTGCCGAATCTCGTGATCTGTTTCACGGTCTACGCGCTGGGGCATCTGGTGCCGCTCATCGTCCAGTCGAGTGTCGGCAAGTTGCCGATCGTGCGGTTCGTGGGGCAGTTGTTCGCCACGATCCTCCCGGTACTCGAGCACTTCACGATCGAGGCCGCCGTCGTCGGCGGTGTGCCGGTGCCGTGGAGCTACCTCGCGTGGGCGGCACTCTACGCGGCGCTCTACTCGGCGGTGGCGCTGCTGGTGGCCTTGGTGCTGTTCCAGGACCGGGATCTGGCCTGAGCGGGCCTGGCCGATCGCGAATCCGGCGGCACGGCGATCAGCGGACGATGCCGGCCCGACCCGTGACGCCGATCATCCCGATGCCGTCGAACGTCGGGTTGGCCAGCGCCGTGGTCCCCCGTTGGTCGGCGCGGAGCGAGTGGGCCTCCGCCTTGCCATCGAGAAACAACAACCAACCGCGCCGCAGGCGCCGTTCCAACCGCGGCCCCACCTCGATGGTGAGACGCGGTGCCCGGTCACCCTGACCGAGCGACGTCTTCACCTCGAGCGACTCACGGCCCCGGGGATGATGAGCGGCGACCGCGAAGCTCCCGAGGAGGCGATTGGGCCCCTCCGCGCGAGCCCAGCGGTCCGCCTGCACGCCGGCCGCGACGTCGATCCCCTCGATGCGGCTGCGGATCTCGGCGACCATCGGGGCCTGCACGGTCTCGACGCTCGACGGTCCGCGGACCCGGAGATGGATCGGCAACGCGTCGGTCGGGGGCCGCACGTCGCTCCGCCGTAGGGCCGACGCCACCGAGCCCGCGCCCTCGAATTCCTCGAGACCGAAGCCATCGAAGAGGATCGGTGTCAAAGCCCCGACCTGCGCGGCCGGTTGGTCGGCGGCCAGCGGGCCTTCGACCGCGATGCCAAGTCCCGCCAGGATGGCGGCGATCGTCGCCGACCGGAACGTTGCCCAAGGCGGGAGGCGGCGGATCATCGTGACACGTCGTCGAAGGGGGGTGGCGACGGGGAACGGCGTCGCCGCTCCGCGGCGATCATCCGCGGCCCGGTTCGTACGATCCCGGCCCGGGTCATCCGGTGCGCCGCCGCGGCCAGATCGGCTCCGGCAGCGGCAGGGTGGCGGGGTGATCCCCTCCGAACCGGACCGGGCGCAGGGCGTCGAGCACCCGTTGGGCGATCTCGACGGCCGCCGCGCCGTCGGCGGCCGACACGCGCGGCGGCCGTCGCTCCCGGACCGCCGCGAGAAAATCGGTCTGTTCGTCCGCGAGCGGATTGGCATCCGCTGCCGCCGTGAGCGTCGTCCGCGGCAGGACGGTGGTGAAAAACGTCTCGCGCGCCGCGTTGCGGTCCGCCGAAGGAACCGCGGACGCCACGTAGGCGCCGTCGCGCACCGCCGCCGACGGCTCGACACAGTCGGCGGTCCGGGCGTTCATGTCGACGTGATAGACGCCGCCACTCGTCCACAGCGTCGCGCGCCGCTCGGCCGTGGGATGGATCCTCGAGGCGACCAGATCGGCCACCATCCCCGAGCCGAACGCCAGACGGACACGTACGGCATCCTCGTGGCCACCGGTCGCCGACAACCCCTGGGCGTCGACCGCGATCAAACGGCCCGGAGAGAGCGAGAGGACCAGATCGATGTCGTGGATGAGCAGGTCGTGCACCACGCCGACGTCGAGCGAGCGGAACGTGAACGGGGCGAGTCGCCGCATTTCGACCGACAGCACGCGGCCGATCCGCTCGGTGACCAGATTCCAGGCCGGGTTGAAGCGTTCGACATGGCCGACCGCCACGATCCGCCCCAGGCGCCGGGCGGTGGTGACGATCGCCCGCGATTCCTCGACGTCGGCCGCGAGCGGCTTTTCCACGAGCAAGTCGAGGCCCGCTTCGAGCAGTGGCAGGCTCACCGCGGTGTGCAACCCGGTCGGCGCCGCGATCACCGCGGCGCGCGCCCGGCCGACGATGCGTTCCGGCGCGTCGAGCGCGGCGCAGCGATGGGCGGCGGCGACCCGCTCGCGGGCGACCGGATCCGGGTCGACGACGGCGACCAGTTCGGCGTCGTCACGCGCGGCGAGGAGCCGCGCATGGATGCCGCCCAGATGGCCACAGCCGACGACGGCGACGGGAAGACGGGTCACGCGGCCCTCCGTCGCTCGTTGGCGCGTCCGTGCCGTCCCTCGCGCTGGCGGGCGAGGAACTCCAGCACCTCCTCGACCTCAGGAACGAGCATGTCCTTGGAGCGGAGCACCTCGCGGGCGGCATCGAGCCCGACCCGCGCGCGGTAGAAGAGCCGATGGGCTTCGGCGAGCGCGGCGAGCACGTCGGTGGCGAACCCGCCGCGCTTCAGGGCGACGACGTTGGTGCATCGCGGCCGGGCCGGCGAGCCTTCGACGAGCATGAACGGAGGCACGTCGTGGAGCACGCGCGACAACCCCGCCACGAACGACCAGCTGCCGATCGTCGCCCAATGGTGCACCGCCACGCCGCCGGACAGCGACGCATGCGAGCAGATGCGGACGTGCCCCCCGAGAAGGGTGCCGTTGGCGATGATCACCTGGTCGCCGATGCGGCAGTCATGGGCGACGTGGCAACAGGCCATCAGGTAGTTGCCGCTGCCGACGACGGTGACACCCTGCTCCTTCTCCGTGCCACGATTGATGGTCACCCCCTCGCGGATGACGTTGTCATCACCGATCTCCACCCGGGTGCGGCTGCCCTGATAGCTCACGTCCTGGGGATCGCCACCGATCACGGCACCGGGAAAGATGCGGTTCCGGGCTCCGATCCTCACGTCACCCATGATCGTGACGCCGCTCTCGAGCAGCGTGCCGGGGCCGATCTCCGACCCGGCGGAGACGACACACAACGGCCCGACGCGCACGCCGGGGTGGAGCCGGGCGCCCGGTTCGACGATCGCCGACGGCGCGATCACCGGCGGTGCGCCGGGATCGTGCGGTGGACCGTCTCCGGTTGTGATGGCGATCGTCGTCATCGGTCGCGAAGGGTTCGGCGGACGGCGGAAGGATGGGGAGTGGTGGATAGCGCCGGGGCGCGTCATGCGGACAGCGGATGACGCCGTCGATCGGCGGCCAGCAGCGCCTCCACGAGGGCCGCATTGAGGCGGTGGCCGCTGCGATGGGCACGGACGTGGGCGACCACGGGGCGTCCGACGAGGGCGAGATCGCCGACCGCGTCGAGCACCTTGTGGCGGACGCACTCGTCGGGCCACCGGAGTGGATTGTCGATCGGACCGTCGGCCCCGAAGACGACGAGATCCCGAGGGGTGACGTCGCACCCCAACCCGGCCGCCTGGAGGCGGTGGGCTTCTTCCATGGTGAGGAACGTGCGGGCACGGGCGAGTTCGGAGCGATAGGCGACCGGCGTGATATCGATGGCGAAGCGCTGGCGTCCGATCGGACCGGATCCGTAATCCAACTCGTATTCGATCGACAGGCCACCCGAACACGACGGCCGCGCCTCGATCCAGCCGTCACCGGAGGCGACACGGATCGGCTCACCGACCACGAGGGGCACGCAGGCGGCATCGGCATCGACGACACCGGCCGCGTCGATCGCGGCGACGAACGGCGCCGAAGATCCATCCAAGCCGGGCAACTCGGCCGCATCGACGGCCACGACGCAGTTGTCGATCTCCAGAGCGGCCAGGGCACTGAGCACGTGCTCCACCATCTGCACCTCGACCGCGCCGTGGGCCAACACCGTCCGCTGGGTCGCGTCCACGCGATGATCGACCCGCGCCGGCACCACCGCCCGCGGCCCGAGATCGTCGCGCCGGAACACGATGCCCGTGCCGACCGGGGCGGGCTCGAGCGTCACATGGACCGGGATGCCCGACCAGTAGCCTCGACCCGAGACGGCCGTCGGGCGCGCGAGCGTTCGTTGGGGCCGTGCACGGATGGGAAGCGCCATGGTGCCCGCGTGGGCCCTCCGCTCTGGGACGTCATCACCGGGGGCGGGTGCCGGCTGCCGCGGGCCCCGCGGCCACCGGGGTCGCGTTGAGCAGCTTGAGGATGTCGGGAGTGATGTCGATGCCCGACTCGAGATAGACGATCGGCTTGGTGATCCCGCGGAGGATCTGATTGCGGTCCGAGGTGTCGAGCGGCTCGCCGTCGAACCGATGCACGATGGCGATGCGATGTTCGCGGGCGAACTGCTCGACCGCCTTCTCGACTTCGGTGTAGACCTGCAGGTAGACCTTGGCCTCCCGCTCCATGAAGTCCTTCTTCCGCAGTTGGGCGTCGATGTTGAAGTCGCCCTGGGCCTTGGCCGTCTCGGCCTCGAGCTTCTTGTACTCCGGCGAGCCGACGTTGAAGCCCTTGAGTTGCTCCATGAGGCCGTTGATGCGGTCGCGCTCGTTCTTGAGGCTGTTCTCCGCCGCCATCACCTCGTCCTTCATCTTGTCCATCGCGGCCTTGAAGCGGAGATGGTTCTTGAAGATGTAGCCCACGTCGATCACGGCGACGTGGGTCGCCGGCCCGGCCGACGGGGCCTGCGGCTGCACCGGCGCAGGCGCCTGGGCGATCGCGACC
>JBJSXB010000077.1:0-14174 GCA_046086245.1 Planctomycetaceae bacterium
TCGACCGTGACCACCGTCCTCCGTCCGGCGGGCGGGCGCAGGACGGCGGCATCGTCGCCGGGACCGATCTCCAGGCGCGCGTCGGCCGGCAGCCTGGGCATCAACCAATCGAGAAAGTCCTGTTCCACGCCTCGTCCCCTCCGCACGCGAACGCCGTCGGCGAGTGTAGCCGGCCGGAACGCCGTGACGCGGCGGATGGGAGGTGGCCGAGCGGCCCTGCCGCGGCCGTCAGCGGACGATCGTGTCGCTGGTGATGTGGCCGAAGAGGGTCTCCCGGCCGCGGAGCACGTAGAACTTCAACTGCCCGAGGTTGTCCTCGCGGGACTTCTCGAGGACGTACATCACGTTGTCGACCGTGATCGTCTCCCAGACGTGCAGGCCGACGAGGATGTCGCCGACGCGGATTCCCTGATCGGAGGCGGGGCCACCGTCGCGGACCTCGGTGACGAGCAGCCCCCCGCGGTAACGCGATTGGAGTTTTTGGACGCGGGCGGCGGCCTGCGGTTCGACTTTGAGGCCCAACTCCTGCCAGCAGCGGTCGTCCTTCGACATGCTTCGGGTGCGGGCGGCCGCGAGCGGCAGTTCGACCTTCGTCTCGGAGCCGGCCCGGTCGATGGTCACCGCCACCAGCTCCCCCGGGCGGCGGCCGAGCATCGCCCGCTCGATGTCCAGCGGCGTGGTCACCGGCAACTCGCCGATCCGCTTGATCACGTCTCCGGCGAGGACGCCTGATTGGGCCGCGGGGCTGTCGGGCTGCACCGTGTCGACGAGCACCCGATCGGAACCGTTGCCCCGCGAGACGATCCCGTGCCAGGTGCGCTCGAGGCGCTCCGCGGAGATCAACTCGGTGATCACCGCCAGCGCCCGGTCGATCGGGATCGCGAAACCGATACCCTGGGCTCCGGCGCGGACCGCGACGTTGATGCCGATCATCTCGCCGTCGATGTTGAGCAGCGGGCCGCCCGAATTGCCGGGGTTGATGCTGGCGTCGGTCTGGATGAGGTCGTCGTAGCGCTGCGTCCGGTTGACCTCGACGCTGCGGTGGAGTGCCGAAATGATGCCGCGGGTGACGGTGTGCTCGTAGCCGTAGGCGTTGCCGAGCGCGAGCACCGTTTCGCCGATCAAGAGGTCGGACGACGTCCCGATCGCGATCACCGGGAGGGAGCCTTCGGCCGGAATCTTGATCACCGCCAGATCGGTGCGCGGGTCGTGCGACACGAGGGTCGCGGTCGTCGTCCGTCCGGAGGCGAGCGTGACCTCGATCCGCCGCACTCCCTCGACCACGTGGTAGTTGGTGGCAATGTAGCCCCGAGGATCGATGATCACCCCGGTGCCCATCCCGTTGACACGCCGCAGTTCGGCCGCGGTTTCGTCGTCCGAGCCGGGGACGAGTTTTTGCCCGTGGATGTTGACCACGGAGTCGCGTGTCGACTCGATCGCCCGAACGATCGCGGTCCGTCGTGCCCCGCTCGCCTCGGCGGCACCGGCCGCGGCGGGACAGATCGCCGCCACGACCGAGAGAACGACCCAGGCTCGCTGCATGACGCGCCGACTCCCCGCCCGATCCGTACCAGCAGAATGTCGTCGTCGTCGCACCGTCCGAGACAGGCGACCGACAGGATGTGTGATCGGTCGCCCCGGGTTTCCAGGTCTTCCAAGATTCCGGCGGCCCGCACACCTTTCCCAGTCGCGGCGGCGCCGATCGGCTGGGCATGGAGGCCCGAGTGGAGGGGTCGCGCCGGAAAAACCGAAGGAGCGCGGCCGTCGCCGCGCGACCGGAGGTGGTCGTGGCCGCTGCCTCGCACTCGGCGGCATCCGGATCTGTCGCCCCGATCGCGTGACCTCTGGCCAACGTCCGGCCATGGCGTGGGCCTCCGGAAAGCGGCGCTGTTCGCGGGAGCGACTCTCGCGGCACCTCGTCGGCAGGTGCGGTAGGTTGCTCGTTGGCCGCGTGTCACCGCTTACGCTGCGGCGCGGCGCCCACGATCACCGGCAGCAGTTGGAGCGCGAGGAACCCGGAGAGAATCACCAGCACCGCCACCGGCCACGCCCCCGCCAGGCGGCCGGCCCACTCCCAGCCCGCCTCGCGGGCGATGCCGCCGACGAGCGTCGCCAGGAGCAGGACCACAAGTCCGAGAAGCACCAATCCGCAGCCCACCGAGGCCATCGTGCCCTTGAACGTGCCCAAGTCGGTGAACTCCTCCTGATGCAGGTCGATGCCGCGACCCCGGGCGAGGCTGCGCGGCACGGTTTCCGCCAACTCGATGGTGCGGGCGGCGTCGTCCCAGGTCGCCGCCGGTGCGACGGAGGGGGCCGGATCGGCACCGTGGACCGGCGTGTCGGCGGCACAGACGCGCTCCAACTCGGCGAGGATCGCCGCCCCCCGGTCGAGCGGCACGCGTTCCTCACCGTCGGCGGTGGTGAGCGTGCACGTCACGCGGTCGCCATCGGGCAGTTCGAGCGTCGTTTCGCCACGGTCGCCCCGGAGCCGGAGCCGCAACCCGGGAGATGGGCCGCGCTCCATCTGCCAGCGCACCGGCACGCTCGTCGGCCCCGAGAGCCCGACCGCCAGCGTGCCCCACGTCACGTCGTCGTCATCCGGCATGCCGCTGCCTCCGCCGAGCGTCGACAGCCGCCCGGGACTGCCGGCGATCACGCGGATGAGATCGGCGTCGCGGGCGAACGCGGCGAGAACCGCCGCGCGATCGCGCACCGTCCCGCACCGCTCGAGGAGGATCGTCTCCGGCGACCCGATGGCACCGCCGCCGGCGAGAGCCGCCTCCAGCGTCCGTTGGCAGCGGGCCACCAACGGATGGCGGCGGTCGGGTAGGAACGGGATCAGGCGGGCGCCCGAGTCGGCCCGGATCATCTCCAACTCGTAGGCCCAGACCATCGACAGATCGAGCGGGTGGGAGAGGACGAGCGTGCGGCCCGCCTGCACCAGCGCCCGCACCGCCTCGGCGCGCCGTGGATTCCAGCCGCCGCCGCCGACGAGCACGGCGTCGCACGATCCGGCGTCGAGGAGCGTTTCCCAGGACGTTGCAACGACGCCGGGCAGGCCGCCCAGGTCCGCGGCGTCGACGTCGCACACCGGTCCGAGCACGTGCCCCCGGGCCCGCGCCGTCTCCAGCAGCCAGCCGATCGAACGGTCGAACCCGAGCAAGCCCAGTCGCATCATTGCAATTGTTTCCCGGAGCGGTGAAAGTGACCAGGGGTCGGTCCACGAGACGAGCCACGTACGGACGGGGTGCCATGCGGGCGAACGTGATCGCCATCGGCGACGAGTTGACCACCGGCCAGCGGCTCGACACGAACAGCCAATGGATCGCCAGGGAATTGGGGGTCCTCGGCCTCGCCGTCGGCCTCCATCTGACGGTGCCCGACGATCTCGAGGCCGGCATCGCGGCGGTGCGCAGCGCCGCGGCCGCCGGATCGTGGCTGATCATCACCGGGGGGCTCGGGCCGACGGCCGACGACCTCACGCGCGAGGTGCTGGCGGCGGTGACCGGAGCGCCACTGGAGTTCCGTGACGAGGCGCTGGCCGCCGTCGAGGCGCGGTTCGCACGCCGCGGCGTACCGATGCCGGAATCGAACCGGCGGCAGGCGCTGTTTCCGCGCGGCAGTCGCGTCATCCCCAACCCCGAGGGGACGGCACCGGGTCTCGACGTCGATGTGGCGGTCGCCGGAAGCGCGGGATGCCGGGCGATCGCGCTGCCCGGCGTGCCGGCCGAAATGAAGCGGATGTGGCACGACAGCGTCGCGCCCGCGATCCTGGCGAGCGGGGGCACCGGCGGCACGATCGTCTTCCGTCGTCTCAAGTGTTTCGGGCGTGGCGAGAGCGCGATCGAGGCACTGCTTCCCGACCTGGTGCGTCGCGGGCGTGATCCGCTGGTGGGCATCACCGCCCACGAGGCGACGATCACCCTGCGGATCGCGGCCCACGGAGCCGACGAGGAGGAGGCCCGCCGGCGGATCGCCCCGACCGAGGAGGTGATCCGCGCCTGCCTCGGTGGGCTCGTATTCGGCGTCGAGGACGACGAAGTGGAGGACGCCGCGCTCGCCGCGCTCGCCTCCGTCGGCGGAACCCTGGCGACGGTCGAGTCGGGTACCGGCGGCTGGGTCGCGACCCTGGCGAGTGCGGCGGCCCGCCGCCGTGGCGACGGCGTGTACCGCGGCGGCTCGGTCGAGCCCACCGCCGGCACCGCCGTCGACGAGTCCGCCCTGGTCGCGCTCGCCGAGCGCTGCCGGCGCGAGCGCGGGGCGAGCCATGCGCTGGCCATCGGACCCTCGCACCATGGTGCCGACGACGGGGCGGTCGTCGGCATGGTGCTCGTCGGTCCCGGGCTGACCTGTCCGCAGCGTCACCGGATCGGCGGTGACGCGTCCATCCGCCTGCCCCGGGCGGCGCGGTTCGGCCTCGATCTGGTGCGCACGGTGGTCGGCCGGGTGCCCGACGCGCTGCCATCGCCTTCGGAGGAGCGCGGGCGATGAGCACGACGCCTTCCGCAGCCACCGGGGCATCCCCGTTGCGGACGCCCCTGTTGGTCCTCGCGTTGGTGGTGGTGCTGACGCTCCTCGCCTGGCCGTCGTTCATCGGGCGGATCCAGTACGCCAAGACGCGCGAGGAGTTGGCCGCCATCCGCGACGCCGCCGCCGGTGGCGAGCTGGCTCCCGTCGGGAAGCTGTTCACGTCGCTGGCACGGATCGTCGGCCCCGCGGTCGTCAATGTCACCAGCAGCCGGCCGGTCGAGCTCGTGGCCGACGAGGTGGGGGCGCTGTGGGGGCCGCGGTCGCAGCTCGTGGAGGACGAATCATCGGCGTCCGGTGTGATCGTGGAGCGCGATGGCCTGATCGTGACCAATTACCACGTCATCGCGCAGGCACGGTCGATCGAGGTGCGCCTCGCCGACGGCCGCTCCTTCGACGCGGAGATGGTGGGAGCCGACGCCGCCACCGACCTGGCGGTGCTCCGCATCCCCGCGACCGACCTGCCGACGGTCGCCTGGGGAGACAGCGATCGCCTCGAGGTCGGCGAGATGGTGTGGGCGATCGGCAACCCATTCGGTCTCGACCGCACACTCACCTACGGCATCATCAGCGCCACCAATCGGCGCGGAGTGCTCGACGATCCGCTCCAGGAGTTCCTCAGACCGATGCCGCGGTCAATCGCGGCAGTTCGGGTGGCCCACTGGTGAACGTCCATGCCGAGATCGTCGGCATCAATACCGCGATCGTCGGCGCCGATTTCCAGGGCATCGCCTTCGCGATTCCCGGCAACACGGCGCGGGAGGTCTGCCGGGCGATCCTCGACCGCGGTCCGGTGGAGCGTGGCTTCATCGGCGTCCAGGTCGACGATCCGTCCGACGACGCCCTCGGTGGCGCGCTGGTCGTCCAGGTCGATCCGCGCTCACCGGCGGCGGTGGCCGGAATCCGGCGTGGCGACCTCGTCCTCCGGTTCGACGGTCGCCCCGTGGTCGACAAACCGACCCTCTACCTGCTCGCCACCCGGGCGCCCATCGGCGCCGACGTGCCGATCGACCTGATGCGCGACGGGGAACCACTGCGCGTCACCGTGCGGGTGGGGCGGCGCCCCGCCGAGAAGGGATCCGACAGAGGGCGGTGACCGGTCGGCGAGCGCCGCTCAGTCCCCCGCGGCGGACGGACGTCCCTCGTCCATCCCGCCGGCATCCCGCGCTTGTCCGGTCGCGTCGACGGGATCGTCGAGGAACTTCGTGAAGTTGAACTCGTCGTCTCGGGGTTTGGCGGAGGGCGCCGTTGCCCCGCCGAGTTTCGCGACCCGCGGCCGTTCCGAGGGCGTGCCCGGAGCCCGTGCCCGCAGGGTGGTGGCGACCCCGGCGAGCCATT
This sequence comes from Planctomycetaceae bacterium, assembly GCA_046086245.1. Lineage (GTDB taxonomy): Bacteria > Planctomycetota > Planctomycetia > Pirellulales > UBA1268 > F1-20-MAGs016. Next base: position 5,866 of record JBJSXB010000077.1, read on the forward strand.
CCCCCGCCGGAAACGCGTACGGGCGGAACTTCTCCAGGGTGCCGGTCTCCTCGTGGATGAACAGCGCCCGTTGCGGTCCCAGCTTGCTCGCCAGCGGGCTATCGACGAGTTGGCTGGAATCGGACGCGCTCATCTGGAAGAGGACGCGCAATTCGAATTCCTTGAGCGCGCCGCGCTCGAAGGTGCGCATCAGATTGGTCAGCGAGTCGCACCAGACAAGGGTGTGGATGCCGACCGTCGGGCCGTCTTTGAGCACGGTGTTGAAGTGCTGCGCGGGGCCGGCCTTTTGATCCCCGCCGAACGAGAAGCCGAAATCGCCGTCACTCTTGCGAAGCTCGCGGAAGCGGGCGAGGTCGCGGACGATCACGAAGATCGCCTCGCCGTCGAGCACCTGGTCGTCGAGTCGACGCTTGACCTCGGCGGCGAGTCCGGTGAACGCGTCGCCGACTCCGAGCAGTGACACGCTCTCGACGTCGTGGGGCAGGTTGACGGCCAGCTCGCGGAGGAGGAGATCGGGCTTCTCCTCGGCGACCGCGGGCTCGAGGAGAACGAACCGGGCGGTCCGTCCGAGCCGGCCGTGGGGATGCGGATCGTGCGCCGCCGCCAGCCCGACCAGCGCCATGCCGAGAAGGCTGACGGCGAGATCCTCACGCTGGCCGACGACGAGCAGATTGGCGCCCCCTTGGCGGCGGAGGATGGCGGCGGTCGGATCCTTGATGGCGATCGCGTCTCCCAACCAGGCGACCGGCGCCACTTGATCGCGCCCCCCGACCGTCCCTGCGGCGAGCAACTCGGCCAGTTGGCGGTTGCCGGCGGGGTCGGCCGCCTGGTTGCCGTCGAACACCAGCCGCGGCAGCGGCGCGATGTCGGTGCGCCGATCGGCGAGTTGCCGCAGTGCCGAAAGGTATCGTTCGCGCCGCTCGTCGCCGAGCCACACCACCTGGAAGGGATTGTTGCCGGCGATCATGCCGTTGGCGTCGTTGTAGATCGCCTCGCCGGGGCGCGTCAGCAACCGCGCGGCGGAGTTGTCCTCGGAGAGGATCAGGCTGCTGTCGGCTTCGTTGCATTGCAGGGCGATGCGCACCGCCATCTGCCCCATCGTCGCCCGCGGGAGGCTGTACGAGCCGCCGAGCGTCTGCGAGCCGAGCAGCACGTGCATGCCGAACGCGCGGCCCTGGCGGACGAGCCTGTCGAGAATCAGCGACGCGTCCTGGGCGAGCTTGTCGTCCTCGATGAACAACTCCTGAAACTCGTCGATGATCAGCAGCACGCGCGGCATCGGCTCGGCGTTGCCGGTGGCGCGGAATCCGGCGAGATCCTGCACGGCGAGATCGCGGAACAAATCGCCGCGGCGCTTCAGCTCCCGGTCGAGCTGCTCGAGGACCGAGAGGCCGAACTCGCGCTCGCTCTCGATGGCGATCACGCGTGCGTGGGGCAGGCGGTAATGGTCGTAGATCTTGAACTCGACCCCCTTCTTGAAGTCGATGAGGTAGAACTGCACCTCGTTCGGGCTGTAGGTCAGCGCGAGGTTGGTGATCAATGCGTGCATCATCGTCGACTTGCCCGAGCCGGTCTTGCCGGCGATGAGCACGTGCTGGCTGGTGCCCTTGCCGAGCCGCATGTGCTGCATCTTCTTCGCCCCGGCGGGGCCGAGGGGTACGTCGATCTCCCGCGCCGTGCTGCCGGTCCACCACGAGCCCTCAGGCGGAGCGACTCGGTCGAAGGGCACCTCGACGCGTTTGGCCGCCTTGGCGGCCCGCCCGATCCGTTGAACGATCTCGGTGAACACGTCGTCGGGCGGAGCCGCCTCGACCGCCAGCGGCCACTTGGCGAACTCCTGGTCGTGCCAGGCGAAACGGCCGTCCTTGAGGTGGAGCACCGTGGCGTACTCCTCGATGTCGGCGAGGGCGAAGCCTGAGGGGAGGGGGAGCTTCGTGTCGACGGAGACCACCAGGACGACGCCGCAGCGGTGGCCGCTGGAGGCGATGCTCGCCAGGCGACGGGCACTGGTCTCGGTGAAATTGGCGGGGAAATTGGCGACGACGACGAACCGATAGGGCTCCGGAACCTCCGCTTCCGCGTTGTAGTGGGCGATCGACTCGTACTCGTTCCGCAGGTATTTCTGGATCACCAGTTCCATGTGTTCGGTGATGTCGGCCAGACGCTGCTCGATCTGCGCAGGCTCGGTCCAGATGCGGCTGGTGACGAGCAGTTCGTCGTGATCCGCCAGGTGCATGAAGCCGGCGAAGTGCTTGCCGAGACCGAGCGGGTCGATGATCGTGAACCGGGTCTGTCCCGCGGGTACCCCGGCGGCGATCCGCAGCGTGAGGGCCTGGAGGAAGGCCCCCGCCGCCTCCCGTTGGTCGGCGCTGGTCTTGACCACCAGCGACGACCGGTCGGGAAAGGGCACGAGCGCCGGCTGCCGCCATGCCACCGGGCCGAAGGCGTTGAGCTCAGGGCGCACGGAAACCCCGCCGGGGATCTTCTCGAGCGACACGTCGAGTTGGCCGAAGCGAAGGCCCGCCGGAACGTGCTGCGCCAGCGGCGTCGACCCGTCGGCGAGGGACGACCAGGGGGGGAAGGCGGCGGCGTCGATCGCGGCGGCGGCGGTGACGACACCGTCGGCTTCGCGGCGGGCGTCGCGCCAGGCGTCGGTCATCGCCGCGTCGCGCTCCGCGCGGCGACGTTCGGCCGTGGCGAGACGCTCGTCACGGACGCGTTCGAGCCGTGCGGTCTCCTCGCCGAGCGACGCCTCGAGCGTGGCGATTCGCGCGGGGAATGTCCGGCCGGCGTCATCGCGGCCGGCCGTCAACCGGGCCGCGACCGTCGCCGTCGCGGCTCGGACCTTCTCCTCGAGTTCGGCGAGTTGGCCGTCGCGCTTGGCGGTCAGGTCGGTGATTCCCTTGGTGGCCCGGGCCTCGAGGTCGGCCAGGTGCTTGCGGGTGCCCGCCTCGAGCGACCGCGCCTGTTCATCGCGCCGCAGCGGAATCCAGGCGGCCGCCACGGCGAGCAGCCGACGGCCCCGCTCCACGTCACGCTCGACCGCGCCCCACGACTCCACCGCCTGACGGGCGGCGTCCTTCCTCAACCCGCCGAAGATCGTCTTCGCGGCGGCGAGGCCCAGCACCTCCTTGGTGCGGGCGACGACGCCGGCGTGGAGCGTGTCCAGCTCGCCGAGCGCGGCGTCACGCTCCGGCAACGGACGATCGTCGGCCGCTGGGGCTTCCGGTTTCACGCCGCAGCCGGCGAGAAACTCCCTGCCCTTGGCCAGCGCCTCGTCGAACTGCGCGGCGATCCGCTTCAAGTCACCCTCGGCCTTGGCCAGCAGTTTCTGCGGATCGTTCCGTTTTTCCTTGAAGACTTCCTTGACGGACGCCTGTTCGAACTCGTGATCCTCCTTGATCTTGGTGGTGTGCTCCTGCCAGGACCGCTGGAGTGCCGCCGCCTTCGCCGCGCGCTGCTCGTCGATTTTCTTGGTGTCGGCAGCCGCTTGGGCGTCGAGTCGGGCGAGGACGGCCGCCTGCTCGTCGCGGGCGGCCTGGATGGCGCGGCGGTGGGTGTCGGCGGTCGCCGCGAGCGCGGCGGCGGCCTCGTCACGCGCCGCGGCCGTTTCGCGCTCGTACTCCGCGGCGATCTCGTGCTCGAGTTTGGCACGGCGCGTCGCCGCCTCGCGCAGGGCGAGGATCGCCATCCGCAACCGGCCCGGCTCGTAGACCGTGGCGGGGGGCGCCGTGTCGACGGCTGCCGCGCCATCCGCGGACGGAGGGGCGCTCGACGGTGGGGAATCGGTCGACATGATGGTGTTCCTCTGCCACGCCGGCGGCCGGCGCCCGTGCGGCCGCGGTGCCGCTCGACGGCGCGCGGCGTTCAGCCGCCCCCCTCGTCCGCGACGTCACGGGCGGCACGGGCGAGCACCTCGGCGAGTCTGCCGATCGCCTCGAGCGTCTCCTTGACGTCGGGTCGGAGCGGCTCGATGTGCTCCTTGTGAAACGCCTTGCTCGTGGCGTCGTTCCAGGTGTCTTTCGCCCCGTCCCACTTGATTTCAAGTTGCTTGAGGGCCAGCGACATCTTCGACGCGCCGCTCGACAGATCGATGTGCTTCATGGCACGACCGGATCCTTTCCTCCGGGGGGCGCCACCGCCGAGTCCGATGCGTCGTCGACCTGACGGGTGACGGGGGTCGCCGAGCCGCCTCCGGCGGCGGCGTCTGCCCCGCGCGGGGCGGAGACGTCACGGTAGGCATCGAGCGCCTTGAGCATCCGCTCCAGCGCCGCCATCGCACGCGGGCACTTGACGTCGACGACCTCGCGAAAGTGCACCAGCTTCACGCACGTCTCGCGGAACTGCTGCTGGACGAGCGGTGTCCAGCGGCGCACGGCCTCGGCTTTCTGCTCGGCGTAGGCCAGCCGCGCGCGGGCTTTTTCCAGTTTTTTCTTCTCCTCGACGCACGCCGGCTGGCCGTCGCCCACCTTTTTGAAGGCCCGGCAGTATTCGAGGTCCTTGATCGCCTGATTGACCTGCTCGCCGGCCCGTCGGACTTCGGCCTTCCAGTGGGCGGCGCGCTCCATCGTCAGGTACTCGACCGCGCGCCTCCCCTCGAGCTCGACCTCGGAGATCGCCTGGCCGGTCTCGTGCGCGAACGTCGCCACCGCCGCCTTGACGAAGGCAAGCGTGTCGATCGACTTGACGTCGGCCTGACCGGACATGGCCCGTGCCTCAGCGTTGCTGCTGGTATTCCTCCACCCGCTCCGCCTTGCGGATCAGGTAGGGGACGTATTCGCCGGTGCTCTCCACGAAGCGGCCGAACGTGGCCAACTGCTGCTCGAACTCTTCGGCGAACTTCTGGTGCTCCTGGTCCCGCCAGGTCGCGCCGAGCGCCGCGAGCTGGCGCTGGACGGTCTGCATCTGCGTCAACACCTCGGTACTGAAATGCCGCAGGCGGGCGGCGAACCGCCGCAACTCCTGTGGATCGACGATCGCCTGTCCCATGGTCGCCTCCTTACCGGCCGACGAGAACCCATCACACCGGACCCCGTTGCGCAATCTTACCGGCCGGCGCGGCGGGCTGGACAGCCGCGGGTGGGCTGCGGCGGCCGCGGGGTGGGAAGCCGGCCCCGCGACGCCTACACTCCGGGGCCCGAGCCGCCGGTCGTCGTGACGGGCGGTGCCAATCGGTCCAAGGAGGCCGCCCCACGTGTCCCATCCCCCGCATCGCGCCCCGGGCGACGACACCGTGTCGGTGGAGCCGTCGACCGGATGGCATGTGAGCCATCTTTTCTATTCGTTCGACCGTTCCCGAGTGGCGGGGCTCACGCCGCGTGAACGCGCCGCGGGCATCGAGGCGTTCCGCACGGCGCTCGATCCGGCCGGCGTGGCCGCCCCCTGCCGCCTCCAGACGTGGATCGTGCCGGGGCACAAGGCGGACTTTGGCGTGGTGGCGATGGACCGCTCGCCGCTGGCGGTCGATGCGGTCCATCAGCGGCTCCTTGCCGGGCCGCTGGGGACCGCGCTGGTACCCGCCTGGTCGTTCGTCGGGCTGACGGAAGTGAGTGAATACGTTCCGACGGTCGCCCAGTATGGCGAGCGGCTGCTCGCGGAGGGGGAGGTGGCCGACAGCCCGAGCTACAAGGCGAAGGTGGCGGGCTACGCGGCCCGGGAAGAATCGATGCGGCGGGCGCGGATCGAGCCGGAACTGCCCCCGTGGCCGAACGCCTGTTTCTACCCGATGAACAAGAAGCGCGAGGTGGGGGAGAACTGGTTCCTGCTGCCATTCGCCGAACGGAGCCGGTTGATGGCGGAGCACGGCCGCACCGGAATGACCTTCGGAGGACGGGTGACGCAGCTGATCACCGTGAGCGTCGGCCTCGACGATTGGGAGTGGGGGGTCACGCTGTGGGCCCGGCGTCCTGACTTTCTCAAGGAGATCGTCTACACGATGCGCTTCGACGAGGCGAGCGCCCGCTACGCCGAGTTCGGGCCGTTCTACACCGGATATGTCGCCGACGCGGACGCGATCCTCGCCCACTGCGGCATCGGTCCGTCACCCGGCTGACCGCTCCTTGTCAGCGAGGTGCCGGTTCCCGGGCCGGCGCGGCGGTGAGCACGATGTCGACGGGAGTGCCCACGGGGGGCACGCGGCCCGGGAACGCCTCGAAGAGCAGGGCCTCGTTCGATTGCGAGCTCTCGATCGGCAGATCGAGCGTCGCGGTCGGAAAGTTCGAGACGCAGACGAAGTCGCCGGCATCGGCTTGGTAGTGTTCGATCCCGTCGGCGTCTTTCCACAAGGCGCTGCCGACGAACACCCATTCGGTATCGAGCGCCTTTCCCGTCCGCACGTTCCGCACCCAGTCGCGGGCGTCGGCCTCGCGTCGTGTGCCGTCGGCGTCGATCCAGCGCAGCGTGAGCCGAACCGCCGGACCGGTGGCTGGCGCGTAGACCGGATCGAACGACACCGGCTTCCCCGGCTCGAGGCCGATCGCCAGCAGGGCGGCGTGAACGAGGCGCGCCGACGCGCGTACCGCGATCACCGACTCGTGTTCCTTCGTCAGGCGGGGGCAGGCGAAGAACTCGATCGGCCCCTCGGCCAGCGCCACTTCCCCCCCCACCACCACGCGTTTGCCGCGAAGATCGACCCAGACCTCCTCGCGGGCGGCGAGGCGCCCAAGCTCGGGGTGCCGGTCGGGTTCGTCACCGGGCGTGGCAACGGGGGCCTCCGCCGGTGGAGCGTCGTCACCCGCCAGACCGCTGCACGGGCCAAGCGCGGCAAAGAGCGCCAGTGCCTTAAGCGGGAGGGCGGGCGGACGTGGAGAACCGGCCGTGGTCATGCGGTCGCCCATGGTTCGGGACACACCTCCACGATACGATACCGCCTCCATGGCGGCGACCGGACGGCCGTTGGCCGGTCGCGAGGTGCCGCGTACCCGCCGGCGGACCGAGTTCGCAGACGGACCGTGTTTACAGACGGACCGTGTTCGCAGACGGACAGTGTTCGCAGACGGACAGTGGTTTCGCGGGCGGAATGGTCACGGCGATCCCCGACGACAGGCAGGACGCAAGGATGGCACGGCACGACGGCACCAGCGAGCGGTCCGCCGCGCCCACCCGCAACGGCCGCGTCGCCAAGGAGGTCCGCGGGGCGGACAAGTCCAAGAAGGTCCGCGCGGCGGACAATGCCAAAAAAATCCGCGCGGCGGAAAAGGCGGCTGCGGCGGCCGCGCGACAGACCCCCGCGACTGGCGCCGCGGTGGCCGGCGAGGACGCCGGGGGCGCGCCTGACGTGGCCTCGGCGGCGGTGCCGCGGCTATCGCGGCGCCGGGTGGTCGCCCGCCTGGGCCGGCTCATGGACCGACTTCCCGACGGGGCGGTTCGGCAAGCGGTGCGGCAGGTGGCGCGGCACATCGCCCGGCGCGATGACGGCCGGCAGGCGCGTGGCCGCCGGCTCGGCGCGCTTCTCGACGCGGTCGCGGCGACGCCGGCCGGTGCCGAGCGGTGGCGGGGTTGCGAGGCGGCGGCGTGGGGCGTCGCCCGCGCGCGGCGCGAGGCGCGGGCACGGCGCGGGGCCGCGGCAATCGAGACCACGGCGCTCGTCGATCGGTTGCAGCGCTGTCTGGCGACCGCGGTCGAAGCGGTCGGACGTGGCGACACCGCGGCGGCCGCCTGCGTGCTGGCGACCGCGGCCCTGCTGTCGGACGTCGCCGGCTGCCACGATCTCGAGGGGATGGCGCGAGCCGCCCTCGAAGCGGAGATCCTCGACAGCGTGACCGCCGACGGGGCGGTGCGGCCCGCCCGCGCGACCGATATGGCGGCGATCATCGCCGCGGCCGGCCGGTGGGCGGAAGCCCGTGCGGCGACCACGAGCGTCAGCGGACGGGTGCCGTGGAACGAGCGGACGGATGCCCGGTTCCGCGCCGCCGGCGACACCGCGTTGGCCCTGCTCGGACCGATCGACGCGGCGCGGCCCGGATCGATCGGTCGGCGCGAGGCGGCCGCGGGTGGCGCGGGCATGGTGCTGCTCGAGGTGATCGAAGAGGCGGGCGGCCGGAAGGCCCGGGCGACGGCGCGGCATCTGCAACGTAGCGACGGTCGCGCGATGGCTGCCCGTGGCGGGACGGCGGGTCTGCTGCCCCGGCAGCGCGGCTTGGCGGAGGGGGGGCAGGCCGTGATTCGCTCGGGCTGGGGCCCGGGCGACCTCCGGCTATGGCTCGATTGGGAACCGGCGATGCCCCGCCTGGAGATCGCCGTCGGCAGCCGAACACTGGTCGCGGGGCCATGGCGGGTGGAGGTCATCGCCGACGGTCGTTCCGTCGAGG
>JBJSXB010000078.1:0-18349 GCA_046086245.1 Planctomycetaceae bacterium
CGGTCGTAGCTCTGGTCCTGAACCACCGTCTCCCACACCGGCTTCATGACGGTGAAGCGCTCCTCGCGCGTGCTCGTCTCCCACACCGGCCGTTGGACGGTGTAGCGGCGTTCGGAGGTCTGCGTCTCCCACACCGGCCGACTGACCGTGTACGTGCGGGTGTCGTAGACGGTCTCGTAGGCGACTTGCGTGGCGTTGACCTGCCGCTCGTCGTAGACGGTCTGGAATTGGAGGCGGTAGGTCTGGCTCACCACCGGCGCCGCCGCGACTTCGCCGCAGCACTGCGCGCGGGCGACGGTTGGACAACTCGGTCCGGCGGGCCCGGCCACGAGATGAGCGGCGCACACCAGCGTCAGGAAGCGACCGCCGAGGGGCGGTCGGCGACGGGACGGATTGCGGGGACGGAGCATCGTTTTTCTCCTCGCTTGCGATCCACCGAGACTAATCCCCAGGACGCGGCCTTCAAGCACGTTGTGCAGTTTTTTCCGCTGTTTTTTCCCGGAAAAAGAGCCGTACTGCCGCTATCGCCGGCGCATCCGGCGCAGCTTCCGCCCCCCGCCGGGGCGCCCCGGGCCCATGGTGAAGCGGCGTGGCCGGGGCTAGAGGTTCTTCTCGAACAGCCGCCGGCTGGCAGCGTCGAGTGCGGCGACCGCCGGGATGCGGTAGCGGACCCCGAACGTGTCGGTGACGACGGCGCTGCCGTCGGCCGAACGGTCGACGTCGTCGCCGCCGGTGACGCGGAAGCGGCGCGGGCCCCGGTCGGTCTGCACCGACCACTCGGCCGGCTCGGCGTCGTTCACCGCGTCGATCCGGGTGATGACCGGAAGAAACTCCCGCGCCGCGAGTTCCGCACGGAGCGTGGCCGCCAGGGTCGTCTCGACGCCGTCGAGGCTGTCGACCCATGCCAGTTCGCTCCCGTCGTCGGCGACGATCGCCACCAGACCGTCGGGGCGGGTGAAGGGAAAGGCGCGGACGATGTCGACGTCGTCGTGGCGCGTGCCGTCGGCGGCGATGAAATCGACGCGCCCATGTGCCCGTCGCTCGAGCCGCCAGCCGGTGCGATCGTCGTGTTCCGTGGGAGCCATCGGTCGGTGTGGATTCCTGGGGCGGGGGCGCGGGGACTCGGGGTGGCTCACGCCTCGGCCGCTTCGGCGGCCTTCATCTGCGCGTGGTAGAGCCGGGCGTAGGCCCCGTCGCGGGCGAGCAGGTCCTCGTGCGTCCCGATTTCCACGATCCGGCCGGCGTCGAGAACGACCAGGCGGTTGGCACGGCGCAACGTCGACAGCCGGTGGGCGATGGCGATCGTGGTGCGGCCGGTGACGAGGCGGTCGATCGCCGCCTGGATCACCGCCTCCGTCTCGGCGTCGACGGCCGAGGTGGCTTCGTCGAGGATCAGGATCCGCGGATCGACCAGCAGCGCCCGGGCGATCGACAGCCGCTGGCGCTCGCCACCCGAGAGCGCGCCGCCGCGTTCGCCGACCCGCGAGTCGTAGCCGGCAGCGAGGCGGAGGATGAATTCGTGGGCCCCGGCCGCGCGGGCGGCCGACACGATCCGGCGCGGATCGGCGTCCGGGCTGCCGTAGGCGATGTTTTCCGCGACCGTGCCGAAGAACAGGAACGGCTCCTGGAGCACGCACCCCAGGTTGCGGCGATAGTCGCCGAGCGCCAGCCGGCGCAGGTCGACCCCGTCGATGCGGATCGATCCGCTCGAGGGATCGTGGAACCGGCAGACGAGGTTGGCCAGGGTCGTCTTCCCGGAGCCGCTCGCCCCCACCAGGCCGATCATCTCCCCCGGTTCGATCTCCAGATCGATGCCGTGCAGCACCTCGCGGGCTCCGTAGCGGAAATGCACCCCTTCGATCGCGATCCGCCCGCGCACCCGGCCGATCCGCACCGGATGGGCGTCCTCGGCCACGGTTGGTACGCAGTCGAGGATCTCGAAGATCCGCGCGGCGCTCGATGCGGCGCGCTGCGTGGCGGGCACCATGCGGATCATCGATTCCACCCGCCCGTAAAACCGCGCGGTGTAGGCGAGGAACGTGGTCAGCATGCCGACCGTGACCGACCCGGAGAACACCAGCCACGCACCGGCCGCCCACACGACGAGCAAGCCCGTTTCGCTGAACAGGCTCACGAGCGGGCCGCAGAAGCTCCAGACGACGTTGACCCGGTCGTTGGCGTCGAGCACGCGATCGTTGGCAACGCGGAATCGCTGCATCTCGCGCGCTTCCTGGGCGAAAGCCTTGACCACACGGATTCCCGGGATCGTGTCGGCCAACACGCTGGTCATGTCGGCCCAGGCGACGTTGGCCCGCGAGAACCCGTGGCGGAGCCGCTCGCGCACGGCGTACACCAGCCACAGCACCAACGGGAACGGCGCCAGCGTCACGAGGGCCAGACGGGGGCTGATCCACAGCATCGCCACCGCGGTGAGCACCACGATCGTCACGTCGGAGGAGAAATCGATGAGGTTGACCGAGAGGAAGTTGCAGATCCGGTCGGTATCGGTGCCGACGCGCGACATCAGGTCCCCGGTCCGTCGCGACGCGAAGAAGTCGAGCGACAGCCCCTGCATGTGGGAGTAGGTCCGCACGCGCAGGTCGGCCGCCACGCGCTCGCTCACCCAGGCGAGCGTCCAGGTCTGCGCCCATGCCAGCAGCCACGCCGCCAGAGCGGAGGCGGCCAGGCCGAAGAGATACCACCAGACGAGGCCGAACGGCACGTCTTGGCCGGCCTGTTTGGGGATCAGCACGTCGTCCACCAGCGGCATCGTCAGATAGCCGGGCACCAGCGCTGCGGCGGAGGCGGCCAGCGACAACAGCGCGCCGAGCAGCGCCATGGTGGCGTGCGGTTTGATGAACGACACCAGGCGCACCAGGTTGCGCAGCGACACGTCGCCCGCGGGGCTGGCAAGATCGTCGTCGCCGCGCGGCGCGACGTGACCGGCATCGTCGTCGCCGGCGTCGGCGACCGGCTCGGCCGCCGCCTCCCGATCCGGCGCACGCGGTGCGCGGCGTCCCCGTTCGTCGAAGGCGTCTTCGAGGGCGTGGAGGCCGGCCGCGCGGGCCGGTGTGAACAGCCAGCGGGCGATCACGCGCCCCGCGCGCGACAGTTCGAGGCGGCCCACCGCACCGCGGACGCGGATATCGAGCACCGTGGCGTCGTCGAGCCACCAGCCGAGCATGCCTCCGTCCAGTGTCAGGTCGGCGGGATCGGCCGACGCCGGACGGTCGGCGAGCAGCCGGCGGTCGGTGAGCACGATCCAGCCGTCGGTGAATGCCAGTTCGGCGTCGAGGTCGTACCGCGCCGCGGCGCGGACTGTTTCACCGGGAGCGAGGCCGAGGTCGGCGGCGTTCGGAGCAGGGGGGGTGCCGGGCCACGCGGCGGTGGTGACGGACGCGTCGGTCGACGGCATGGTGACGGCAGGATGGGGGGCGAACGCCGGTCCGCAAGAAGGGCTGGGCCGAATGACGAGTATCCCCCGGAGTCCCGATACGCCAACGGGGTGCCTCCGTCGGGGGGGTGGTCGGCGGTGCGATGGAAGTCGTGGCGGGGTCGACAGCCACCCCCACCCCACCGCTGTGACCGGTCGATTTGGCGGGTCGAACGGGGTGGGGAGGGGTCGGTCGGGGGTGAAATTCGCTTTCCGCGCGGCGAGTCGTAGAATCGTCCCCGTGGTGGTCCGCTCGACCGGCGAGGTCGTGAGGATCGCCGGGTCGGCGGCTTGGCCACCGGGGCGACCGGGCACCTTGCCGACGGCCGTTCGATTCATGGTGCCGGAGGATCGTGGCAGCGCAAGCGAACGCACGTCCGTGTGGCGTGCGGCGGTGCCGGACAGTCCTTCGGTTCAGGACATCGATCAACCCATGGCCCCCTCGGCCGGTTCGTTGGTTCCCGGTTCGAACGAGCTTCCCTGCCCGACCGCCCGCCCCGCCTCCGGCGGGTTCGATCGCGGCGGTTTCGTCTTCGGCAGGGGCGTTTCTCCCGCGGCCCCGGATTGCTGGCCGCCATGAGCAGGGGTCCCGCCGCCGCGGAGTCGCCGCGGACGACGGGCCCCAGATCCCTCCCTCGACGGCCATCGCCGTCCGTCCGCTTCGGCGACGCGCCGCTGCGGGCGGCACCTGTTCGTGCAGGTCGCCATCACCAGGCCCGCCGGAACGTCCGGCGGCCGGCCGACCGGCACACCACCATGCCCACGCACGCGTCTGCGTCCGGGCGCAAGGCCACCGCCGAATCGATCATGGAGATCACGAAGATCAAGGTGCTGCGGGGTCCCAACGAGTGGGCCGCCTTTCCGGTTCTCGAAGTGTGGGTCGACCTCGGGAAGCTCGAGGACTTCCCCTCCCACGTCATTCCGGGCTTCAACGAGAAGGTGAAGCGCTGGTTGCCCGGCATGATCGAGCACCGCTGCAACATCGGCGAGCGCGGCGGCTTCTTCCAGCGGCTCGACACCGGCACGTGGATGGGCCACGTGCTCGAGCACGTGACGCTCGAGTTGCAGACGGCGGCCGGCACCCCCGTGGGCTACGGCAGGGCCCGTGAACTCGACGAGCGCGGTTGCTACCGGGTGGTGATCGAATACGTCGAAGAGGCATTCGCCCTCGAATGCCTCCAGGCGGCGCACCGCCTCATCATGGCGGCGATCGCAGGGGAGGAGTTCCCGATCGCCGCGGAGATGAAGCGGCTGCGAACGCTGCTGCTCGAGGTGCAGTTGGGGCCGAGCACCCGGTCGATCGTCGACGCCGCCGTCTCCCGGGGGATCCCCTTCCGGCGGCTCAACGAGGGGAGCCTCGTCCGCCTCGGCCAGGGGGCGCGGCAGCGACGGATCATCGCCGCCGAGACCGATCGCACCGGCGCCGTCGCCGAGTCGATCGCCCAGGACAAGGATCTGACGCGCGCGTTGCTCGCCGAAGCGGGCATCCCCGTGCCCGAGGGTAGGCCGGTGGCCGACGCCGCCGACGCTCGCGCCGTGGCCGCGGAGATCGCCGGCCCGGTGGTGGTGAAGCCGCGCTACGGCAATCAGGGACGCGGGGTGTCGGTGAATCTCACGGCGCCCGAGGACGTGGAGCGGGCGTGGGCGTTCGCCCGCACGCACGGTGACGAGGTGGTCGTCGAACGATTCATCCCCGGCGGCGACTACCGCGTGCTGGTGGTCGGTGGCGCGGTGGTCGCGGCGGCGCGACGGCATCCACCCCAGGTGTCCGGCGACGGCGTCTCGACCGTCGAACACCTGGTGGCCAAGGTCAACGAGGATCCCCGGCGCAGTGGCGACCACGCCACCGCCCTCAGTCCCGTGGTGATCGACGCGGTGACGGTGGCGGTGCTCGCCGAGCAGGGGCTCGACCCGGCCAGCGTGCCCGAGGCCGGTCGGTCGGTCCTCCTCCGGCACAGTGCCAACCTCAGCACGGGCGGCACCGCGGAGGATGTCACCGACCGCGTCCATCCCGACGTCGCGGCCCGTGCCGTCGAGGCCGCGCGCGTCGTCGGCCTCGACATCGCCGGCATCGACGTGGTCACCGCCGATATCGGCCGGCCGCTCGACGGTCGCAGCGGCGCCGTGATCGAGGTCAACGCCGGTCCCGGCCTGCGGATGCACCTCGAGCCGACGGTGGGAACGCCGCGCAACGTCGGCGCCGCGATCGTCGACACGCTGTTCGCTCCCGGCGACGACGGCCGTGTGCCGGTCGCCGCCGTCACCGGCACCAACGGCAAGACGACCGTCGTGCGGCTGATCTCCCATCTCGCCGCCGCCGGCGGGGCGGTGGTCGGCACGACCTGCACCGAGGGGGTGTGGATCGGCGATCGGATGATCGATTCGGGCGATTGCAGCGGCCCGCGCAGCGCCCGCCGCGTGCTGGCCAATCCGGCGGTCACGACGGCGGTCCTGGAGACGGCCCGCGGAGGGATCCTCCGCGAGGGCTGCGGCTTCGATCGTTGCGACGTCGCCGTGGTCACCAACATCGGCACCGGGGATCACCTCGGTATCGGCGCCGTCGACACGCCGGAACGGCTCGCTTGGGTGAAGGGGGCGATCGTCTGCGCCGTCAAGCGCGACACCGGTGCGGCGGTGCTCAACGCCGCCGATCCGCTGGTGGTGGAGATGCGGCAGTGGTGCAAGGGACAGGTGGTCTATTTCGCCGCCGATCCCGCCACGCCGGTGCTCGTCGATCATCTCGCCGCGGGTGGCCTGGCCGCGACCGTGCGCGACGGCTGGATCGTGCTGTGCGACGGCCCGCGCGAGACGCGCCTGGCCCATCTCGACCGCGTGCCGCTGGTGCACCGCGGTTTGGTGCGCTTTCAGGTGGACAACGTCCTCGCGGCGGCGGCGGCGGCGTGGCGCCTCGGCGTCCCGCTGGAGATCGTTCGCCTCGGCCTGGAAACCTTCTCCTCCGGCATGGGCGGATCGCCCGCCCGGTTCAACGTCGTCGAATTGGAGGGGGCGGCGGTCGTCGTCGACTACGGCCATAACCCCGATTCGCTCGAGCGGATCGTCGATACGCTCAAGCCGCTGCCACACCGCCGCCGCACCGCGGTGTACTCCGCCGCGGGCGACCGGCGCGATGCCGACATCGTCGCCCAGGGCAGGGTCCTGGCCGGTGCCTTCGACCGGATCGTCGTCTACGAGGATGCCTACATGCGCGGCCGGCCGGCCGGCGAGATCACGCGCTTGTTCCTCGAGGGTGTCCGGGAGGTGCGCGAGGACGCCGGCGACGTCGTGGTCAAAGGGGGCGGCTGGGCGGAGTCGGCGGCCGCGGTGCTCGACGCCGTGGCGGCGGGGGAACTGATCCTCCTCCAGGCCGACACCATCGATCAGGCGGTGACGTGGCTGGAGAGCCGCTACGGCGCCCGTCTCAAGCCGACGTCACTCGACCGTCTCGTCGGCCTGCCGGCCGGGGACCCCGGCGTCGTCGGCACCGATCCGGTGACGATCCACGTCGGTCTCGGTGGACGGGGTGTCCGCGCCTCGAGGGGCATCGCCGCCGGCGAGACGATCCTCCGCGCCTGGGGGCCCCAGGTGCCGGCCCGCGGGCCCGACACGATCCAGGTCGACGTCGGCACGCACGTCCGGCCCGAGGGACCGCTCGTGCTGTGCAACCATTCATGCGATCCCAACTGCGGACTCATCATCCGCAACGGAGTGCGCGAGATCGAAATGCGGGCCCTCCGCGCGATCGCGGCCGGCGAGGAACTCACCGTCGATTACGAGACGTTCGAGTACGTCATCGAACACCAGGGCTCGACGTGCCGCTGCGGCGCCGCCGGCTGCCGTGGCCGGCTGCCCGGCTACAAACTCCTGCCGCCGGCGGTGCGGGCCCGCTACGGCGAGTTCATCGCCGAATACCTCCGGGTGCTCGAGCCCGACGTCTCGGCGCCGGTCGTGAAGTGACGACCGCACGGACGTGCCCGTGCGTCATTTGACCCCGACCCGGCGGTCGAGCGCGCCGCGGACGCCGAGTTGCTCGGGGTGCCGTGCGATCTTGTCGGTGAACACGCGGACGTCGTCGACGATCGGCCGCAACTCGCGCGTCAGCCGGTTGACGTTGGCGGCCGCCTGCGCGAGGTCTTCGTAGACCTTGGGATCGCGCACCAGCCGCCCGAGCGTGCCATCGGACTGCGACAGGGCCCGGGTGAACCCGGCCGCCTGTTGCAGCACCTCGTCGAGCCGTCCGATCGTCTGGTCGATCTGCGCGACCATCGACGCCCCCCGCTCGCCGAGCGGCTTCGTGAGCCCCTCGATGTTGCGCAGATTGCGGTCGGCGGACTCGACGGTCGTGCCGATCCCCTTCACCGTGGCGCGGAGGTCGGCCATGACCTCGGGCAGGGCCTCGAGGGTGTCGGCGATCCGCTCGCGTGACTGGGGGTCCCCGACCACCGCGTTGATGTTGTTCATCGCCACCGAGAACGAATCGAGGGCCGCCTCGGTCTTGCGCACGAGGTTGTCGAAGCGATCGTCCTCGCCGAGGAACATGCGGTCGAGATTGGTGGACAGCTTCGACACCGAGTCGCTCGCCTGGACGAGCGAATCGAGCGCCCCGCCGAGCTTCGGTTCGAGCGAGGCGAACACGTCGAAAGGATTGCGGGCCATGGCGCCGACGAGCACCTCGTCGGTGCCGAGCCGCTGGCGTGGTGGCACCACCCGTCCGGGAACCAGCGCGATCTCCGCGTCACCGAGGAGCGATCCTGTGATCCGCGGCTCCTCGTCGCGGTAGACCGGGACGTGCGAATCGATGTCGGCGACGACGCTCACTCCCCCCTTCTCATCGAGCGCGACGTCGCTCACCCTGCCGACGAGGATCCCGTTCTTGCGGACCGGGGTGCCGGGAGCGACGCCACGGGCGTCGTTGAAGCTCATCCGCAGCGGATAGGTCGACTGCACGAGGGCGGGCAGGTCGCCGAACAGCACGATGAGGATGCCGGCGATGATCGCCGTCGCCAGCACCATCACGCCGACGCGGAATTGCATCGTACGGTCGCTCATGCGGCACCTTCCCCGGCGGCCGCAGCGGCATCGCGCAGCTCGGTGAGGCGGTTCCCGGCCCGTCCCTCGATGAATTGGCGCACCCGGGGGTCGCGGCTGCGGTCGAGTTCGGCCGGGGTACCGCGGAAGATGATCTGGTCGTCCTTGCCGGCGAGTCGCGCGAGGGGGTGGAGCATCACGATGTGGTCGGCCACCTTCCGGGCCGTCTGCATGTCGTGGGTGACGACGACGCCGGTTACCCGCCCGCGTCGCTTGACCTTGAGGATCAATTCGTTGATCACGTCACTCATGATCGGGTCGAGGCCGGTGGTCGGTTCGTCGTAGAGCACCAGCGGCGGGTCGAGTGCCAACGCCCGGGCGAGCCCGGCGCGCTTCCGCATTCCGCCGGAGATCTCGACCGGCTTCTTCTCCCGGACGGTCGCCGGCAGTCCGACCTCGGCGAGCAACTCGTCGACGATCGTGTCGATCGCGTCGGCGGCGAGGCGGGTGTGTTCGCGCAGCGGGAAGGCGATGTTGTCGGCGATCGAGAGGCTGTCGAACAGCGCGGCGCCCTGGAAGACGAAGCCGTACCGCGTGCGGAGGTGGGCGAGCGCCCGCTCTCCCTGGCGGGCCAGCGAACGCCCCTCGAAGCGCACGTCACCGGCCGAGGGGCGGATCAGCCCGATCATGCTCTTGAGGAGGACCGTCTTCCCGCAACCGCTCTCCCCGAGAATCGCCACGGTAGTTCCCTGGGGAACGGCGAGGTGTACCTCGCGGAGGACCGTCTGTCGGCCGAAACGGACGGTCAGCCCCTCGACGGCGATCGAGGGCGCGGCGGTGCCGTCCGGCTCGGTGGGTGGCGGGTTGGCGGCGCGGTTCATGGACGCGGGGGATGGGCCACTCACAGCAGGCGACGGGGACCTTCCGGACGGAAGAAGTCGTGGACGTTGTTCAGCCACATGCCCAGGAACAGGTCGAGCAGGAGGATCAGCACGAACGAGTGGACGAAGGCGTTGGTCGCGGCGCGTCCCACCCCCTCCGCACCGTGGCCGCTGTTGAAGCCGTGGTGACAACTCACCAGCGCGATCGCGGCACCGAAGAAGAAACTCTTGAAAATGCCCATCAGGAAATCGAAGGCGTCGACGTATTCGCGGGAGTTGGCCCAGTAATGGTGGTAGTCGATGCCGAGCACGAGGTGCGAATAGAGGTAGCCGCCGAGCACTCCCATGAAGTCGGCCATCACCGTCAGCGTCGGGATCAGCACCAGGCAGCCGAGGAATCGGGGCACGACCAGGTAGTAGACGGGGTTGGCCCCCATGCTCTCCATGGCGTCGATCTGCTCGGTGACGCGCATCGTTCCCAATTCCGCAGCCATCGCACTGCCGACCCGGCCGGCGAGCATCGTGGCGGCGAGGACGGGTCCCAGCTCGCGGACCAGCGAGAGATTGATGACGCTGCCGAGGCGTGTCTGGAGGCCGAGGGCCTTGAATTGCGCGAAGCTTTGCACGGCGAGCACCATGCCGATGAACAGGCCCGTGAGGGCGACGACGGGCAGGGAAAGCACGCCGATCTGGTAGAAGGTCGGCACCAGGACGTCGCGCCGCTGACGGCGGGAGAAGATCCAGGCGAGCGTGCGGAACGCGAAGATCGCCACGTCGCCGACGGCGGCGATGCGGTCGAGCAGCACGGCGCCGAGGTCGGCGATCCGCTCGGCGACCCAGTCGGCGAGGCTGCGGCGCCGGGATTCGGCCCCGAGGGAGCGCGGAGGGGAGGTGGCCACCATACGAATCTCCACGCGAACGTCGCCGCGGGGCGCGTGCGGGGGCCGTGCCGGCGGGAGCGGGCCGACCCTCGTCGACGGAGAGAATCGGTCGTGACGGTCGGGCAGGTTGAGCCGACGCTGCCGGCCGATACGAATGCCGGAAGAATGGGTAGGCAGGGGGATCCGGGGAGTGTCTGCGCCGCCCGTTGGCCGTGCGGCGAACCCGCTGCCGGCCGTCGGCCCCCCGGTGGCGGCGGGGCTCGCCGGACGTCGGCCGGCGTTCAGCCGGCGGCCGTGCCCTCTTCACCGGCGGCCACCGGCTCGGCCGTGATCAGCCCCTTGAACACCAGTTGCTTCTTGCCCACGACCTCGACGCAATCGACCTGGATCGTGTCCTTGCCGTCGAACTCCCCCTTGAGCAGCTCCTCGCTGACCGGGTCTTCGATGTAGTTCTCGAGGGCGCGGCGCAACGGTCGGGCACCGAAGTCGGTGTCGGAACCCTTTTTGATGAGGAACTTCTTCGCTTCGTCGGTCAGTTCGAGCTTGAGGCCGCGTTCGGCGAGCCGCTCGCGCACTTTCGCCAATTCAATATCGATGACCTGCTTGAGGTCCTCGACGGTGAGGTGATGAAACACGATCACGTCGTCGACGCGGTTGAGGAACTCGGGCCGGAAGACCTTCTCGATCCTCTCGTTGACGCGTCCCTTCATGCTGTCGTAGCTGGCGTCGCCGTCGGGCTTTTGGAAGCCGAACGCCGACTCGTTCTTGATCGCTTCGGCACCGGCGTTGGTGGTCATGATGAGGATCGTGTTGCGGAAATCGACGTTCCGACCGAACGAGTCGGTGAGCCGACCCTCTTCCATCACCTGGAGGAGCATGTTGAACACGTCCGGATGCGCTTTCTCGATCTCGTCGAGGAGGACGACCGAGTAGGGGCGCCGACGGATCTTCTCGGTCAGCTGCCCGCCCTCCTCGAAGCCGACGTAGCCCGGCGGGGCGCCGATCAGGCGGCTGACGTTGTGCTTTTCCATGTACTCGCTCATGTCGATCTGGATGAGCGCTTCAGCATCGCCGAACATGAACTGCGCCAGCGCCTTGGCAAGCAGGGTCTTCCCGACCCCGGTGGGGCCGGCGAAAATGAAGCAGCCGGTCGGACGCTTGGGATCCTTGAGACCCGAGCGGCTGCGCCGGACAGCCTTCGAGATGCTCTTGATCGCGGCATCCTGGCCGATCACCTTGCGATGGAGTTCGTCCTCCATCGCCATCAGACGCTTGCTGTCCTCGGTCGACATCCGCGTGAGGGGGATGCCGGTCATCTTGGCGACGACCTCGGCGACCACTTCGCCGTCGACGATGCCGTCGGCCTCGCGTGATTTGTCGCGCCAGTCGCGGGTCATCGACTGCTTCTTCTTCTTGAGCTTGTCCGCCTGGTCGCGGAGGGCGGCGGCCTTCTCGAAATCCTGATTGGCGACCGCTTCCTCCTTTTCCTTGTTGAGGCGATCAACCTCGTCGTCGATCTCCTTGAGATCCGGCGGCTTGGTCATCGCCTTGAGCCGTACCCGCGCCCCCGCCTCGTCGATCACGTCGATCGCCTTGTCGGGCAGGCAGCGGCCGGTGATGTAGCGGCTCGACAACTCGACCGCGCTTTCGAGCGCCTCGTCGGTGATCTTCACGCGGTGGTGGCTCTCGTAGCGGTCGCGGAGGCCCTTGAGGATCTCCACCGCCTCCCCCTTGCTGGCCGGCTCCACCATGATGATCTGGAAGCGGCGGTCGAGGGCCGAGTCCTTCTCGATGTACTTGCGGTACTCGTCGAGCGTGGTGGCGCCGATGCATTGGATTTCACCGCGGGCGAGGGCGGGCTTGAGCACGTTGGAGGCGTCGATCGCCCCCTCCGCACCACCCGCGCCGACGAGGGTGTGGAGTTCGTCGATGAACAGGATGGTGTTTTTCGCTCTCCGCACCTCGTTCATCACCGCATTGATGCGCTCTTCGAATTGGCCGCGGTACTTGGTGCCCGCCACCATCATCGCCAGGTCGAGGACGACGATGCGGCGGTCGGAGAGCAGTTCGGGAACGTGGCCGTCGACGACGCGCTGCGCGAACCCCTCGACGATCGCCGTCTTGCCCACCCCCGCCTCGCCGAGGAGCACGGGATTGTTCTTCGTGCGCCGGCAGAGGATCTGGATCGCACGCTCGATCTCCTTCTCGCGCCCGATCACCGGGTCGAGCTTGCCCTGCCGGGCCAGCTCGGTGAGGTCGCGGCCGAAGCTGTCGAGGGCCGGGGTCTTGCTTTTGCCGGCCTTGGTGGCCGGATCGCCGCTACTGCCGCCGCCGGCTCCCGCCGGTTGCCGCCCGCCGCCCATGCCGGCACGCTCGCCCCCCTCGTCCATGCCGTGGCCGAGCAGGTTCAGCACCTCCTCACGCACGTCCTCGAGCTTGAGACCGAGATTCATCAGCACCTGGGCGGCGACTCCCTCCTGCTCGCGGAGCAGACCGAGGAGGATGTGTTCGGTGCCGACGTAGTTGTGGTTGAGGTTCCGCGCCTCCTCCATCGAATACTCGATGACCTTCTTCGCCCGGGGGGTCTGGGGCAGCTTGCCCATCGTGACCATGTCGGGGCCGCTCTGCACGAGCTTCTCGACTTCCATGCGGATCTTGCGCAGATCGATGTCGAGGTTCTTGAGGACGTTGGCGGCGACGCCACTGCCTTCCTTGATCAGACCGAGCAGCACGTGCTCGGTGCCGATGTACTCGTGGTTGAAGCGCTGGGCCTCCTGATTGGCCAGCTGCATCACCTTGCGGGCGCGGTCCGTGAAACGCTCGTACATGGATCGAGTCCTCTGTCACCGAAGCCCCGTGGTGCCTTCGGGGAACCCATGATGCCCCGGGGGCACCGTCGCACCGCCAGCCCGTTCGTTCAGCCCGTTCGTTCAGCCCCGGCCGGGCGGATCCTCGATCTGCAAACCCGGGACCAAATACCCCGCCGGCCGATCGATTCTAGGAGAACGTCCGCCGCCTGTCTGGCCATGGGGACGAATCGGCTCTGCGAACGTGGTTTTCGCCGGTTGCCGACCGGCGCGACACCACGGTGGCGGTGCGTTTCAGGCGGCGCTGCGCCGCGTCGCCGCTTCCGACTGCCCGGTTGGCAGGCGGAGGGGCGCGGCGGAAGCCGTTTCGGCGGCGTCGAGCCGGGTCAGCTCCCGGGCGATCTCCGTGCGCCACGGCGCGCCGCAGTCGCTTCGCGACAGCGCCTCGAGCGCCTGCCGGGCCTCGCGCGGTCTTCCGGCCCGGCGCAGCAGGGTGGCCAGGAGCAACTGGGCTTCGCCGTCGGTGGGCGACGCCGCGAGGATGCGGCGCAGCCGTTCCTCGGCTGCCAACCAGTCGCGCGACAGATAGGCGTCACGCGCGGACATGAAGAGCGTGTCGGCGGCGGCCGATCCCTGCCGCGGCAGCGGCGGTGGGAACGTCGCCCAGCCGACCGCCGTAGCCGTCAGCCAGATCGCCGCGCCGGCCCCCCACAGCCCCGCCACGACCCGCCCCTCGAAGAGTTCCGACCACACGAACGTCGCCAGGACGGCCAGGTCGATCACGACCGCGAACGCCAGCGCGAGCACCAGCCCCGAACGGCTTCCGCGGAGCCACAGCCAGGGCAGGCCGGGCCACAGCAGCGACAACCGACGCAACGCGAGCATCGTGGGATCCTGGGCGCGGCAGGGGGATCCGCATCCGGCGGTCCGGACAGCGCCGCTGGGGCGGGGAGTCTAGGGAGGGAGATCGGGCCGGCCAAGCCGAAAGCGCAGGGGAACCGCGGGGCCGAGGCGCATCTGGAGCGCGTCGTGGCGTCGTCGAGGGGCGTTCCCCGTCGCGGCTCTCCCGCCCGCCTCGTCCGCCGTGGCTGCTACAAACGTGGCATGACCACCCACGCCGTGAGCGATCCCGGACTCGTGCACCACCGGCTCGCCGGCAGGCACCTGTGCGTGCTCGTCGACGGCCGCGACGACCCCGCCGGGTTCGAGCGGCTGGTCGACACGCTGTTCGCCGCCGGGTTGGGATTGCTGCAGATCCGCGACAAGCGTCTTCCCGCCGTCGCGCTGGCGGGGCGGGTCCGGACGGCGCTGGCGCTGGCGCGGCATTACGGCCCCGACGAGCCGATCGTCATCGTCAACGATCGCGCCGACATCGCCGCCGCCTGCGGTGCCGACGGCGTGCACCTCGGCGACGACGATCTGCCGGTGCCGCTGGCGCGACGCGTGATCGGCGCCGCGGGGCTCGTCGGCCGCACCGCACACGACATCGAGGCGATCCACCGCGCCGTCGCCGACGGTGCCGACTATGTCGGGATCGGCCCCTGCTTCCCCTCGACGACGAAGGCGTTCGCCCGGCAGGCGACCACGCAGTTCCTCGCCGCGGCGGCCCGGGCCACCACCATCCCCGCCTTCGCGATCGGGGGCGTGACGCTCGAGCGCGTCGCCGCGCTGGCGTCGCTTGGAATCACACGCGTGGCGGTCGCGTCGGCGGTGACCGCCGCCGCCGATCCCGGCGCCGCGGTGACCGCGTTCCTCAACCGGCTGGCACGGCCGGACCCGGACCCGTCGCCGGCTCCACGGCCGGCCGCTCCTTGAGCAGACCGATCACCGCGGTGGCGATCTGCGCCTCGTCGCCGGGCTGGTAGCCCGTCCAGACCCGGCGGATCGTGGCGTCGGGGCCGACGAGATAGGTGGTGGGAAAGGCCTGCAGGCCGAGCCCTTCCGCGAACGCCATGCGCGTGAATCCGTCGGGATCGCCCCACGCGTCGAGGACGAGTTTCTGCCCCTCGAGAAAGCGCCGCGTGGCGGTCGCCAGCGCGTCGGGGTCGTCGGGACCGCCGCTGCCGCACGAGATGGCGACCAGTTGAAAGCGTGGCTCGGCGGACAGGCGCTCGGTCAGCCGTACCAGTGACGGCAATTCCCGCCGACACGGGGGGCACCACGTGCCCCAGAAATTGATCAGTGTGACACGGCCCATCAGCGGCGGCGGCGGCCTCAGCGGATCGGTCAGCGACACCACCGGCAGCCTGCCGACACGGCGACCGACCGCGGGATGCTTCTGCCGCACCTCACCGCAGCCGACCATGCCCGTCAGGACGAGCAACGCACAGACGGCAAGCGGTCGGAGCATCGCTATCATCGTTCGGGTCCCGGCGTCACGGAGCCTTCGCGGCGGAGCAGTGGCCAGTGTACGAGGTCGAACTGAAGTTTTCCGCCGTGGATCCCGCGATGGTGCGCGACCGGCTGGCGGCGCTCGGGGGCGTGGGGGGGCCGTCGCGCGACCAAGTCGACCGCTATTACGCGCATCCGGCCCGCGATTTCGCCCGGACCGACGAGGCCCTCCGCCTGCGGAGCGATGGTGACCGGGTCGTGATCACCTGGAAGGGCCCGAGGATCGATGCCGCGACGAAGACGCGGCGCGAAATCGAACTGCCACTGGGGCCGGTGGGAGAGGGGCCGTCGGCGACCATCGAACGGTGGGACGCCTTGCTGCACGCCCTCGGCTTCCGGGCCGTGCGCGACGTGCGGAAACGGCGCCGCTCGTTCCACCTGCCGTGGCAGGGAGCGCCGGTGGAGGTGGCGATCGACGATGTCGATGGCTTGGGAATGTTCGTCGAACTCGAGCAACAGGCGCCCGCCGATGGGGTGGACGCGGCGCGCCAACGGCTCCAGTCGCTGGCGCGCGAGTTGCGATGCGGCCCGGCGGAACGCCGCAGCTACCTCGAACTGCTCCTCGCCCGGACGGCGTCGCCCGGCGGCATGGTCGATACCGGTCCGGGATGAACACCGTCGGCCGGGCGTCGCCGCGTGCGCGCCCGTGCGCTGCTACCGTACCGCGACGCGGTCGAAGCAGACGCACACCGGCGCCGGAACCGGCACCG
Source organism: Planctomycetaceae bacterium (assembly GCA_046086245.1). Classification (GTDB taxonomy): domain Bacteria; phylum Planctomycetota; class Planctomycetia; order Pirellulales; family UBA1268; genus F1-20-MAGs016. Next base: position 16,129 of record JBJSXB010000078.1, read on the forward strand.
TCTGACCGGTGAAGGTGAGCGCGCCACCGTCTTCGTCGATGCGGAACACCGTGACGGTGTGGGAATCCTGCCCCGCGGCCAACAGCCAGCGGCCCGTGGGATCGATGGCGAAGTTGCGCGGTGTGCGCCCGCGAATCGGCTCCACGCCGCGGAACGTCAGCCGGCCGGTGCCGGTGTCGATCGCGTAGATGGCGATCGAATCGTGGCCGCGGTTCGAGCCGTAGAGAAAACGGCCGGTGGGATGCACCGCGATCTCGGCGGTCGAGAAACCCGTCCGCTCGACCACGTCGTCGGGGAGCGTGGAAAGGGATTGGATTGCGGTGAGCGAGCCGTTCGCCGCGTCCCAGTCGAAGGCGGTGACGGTGAGGTCGAGTTCGTTGATGCAGTAGGCGTGGCGGCCGTCGGGATGGAGGGCGAAGTGGCGCGGTCCTGCGCCCGGCTTGACCGGCGCGGCGGTATGGAACGCCAGCGTCCCGCGGCCGACGTCGAGGGCGTGGACGAGTACCTTGTCGATGCCCAAGTCGCAGGAGATGGCGAAACGCCCGTCGGGTGAGGGATCGATCGAGTGACCGTGCGGCGCGGCCTGCCGCTCCGGATGGACACTGTGGCCGACGTGTTGGAGATGGCCTCCCGGCGTGCCGGCGACGAGAGGGCGGAGCCGGCCGTCTGCCTCGATCCCGAGGCAGACGGTGCTGCCACCGCCATAGTTGGCCGCCAGCGCCGCCTTGCCGGAGCGGTCGACCGACACGTGGCACGGGGTACCCCGGCCCGTCACCTGGTGGTTGAGTGGAGTCAGACGCCCCGTCGCCCGATCGATGGACAGCGCCGTGAGGCTTCCGGCGCGTTGGCCGTCGGCGTCGTCCACTTCCGACACGGCGTAGAGCACGGGCAGCGCGGGGTGGAGAGCGACGAACGATGGGTTCTTCAGCGTCGCCGCCAACACGGGTGCCGACAGCCGACCGGTCCGGAGATCGAGCCGGGCCACCGAGATGCCTTCCGCCTTGGGGGGTGCTCCGGTGTAGCTCCCGAACCAGACGAGCGTGTCCTGGGGCTCGTCCGCGGCCGCCGCCCCCGTCGCGACGATCGTCAGCAGGGCGATGAGCGTGGTCCGGGAGGCGGCCACACCGACGCGGCCGCGGGCGAAACGGATGGACGGCATCGGCACCAATCCTCATGCTGCGAGTGATCGATCAATCAACGACTCGCCGATCCTACCAGCCGGCGCACGTTCACCTGCCGCCATCGCACGGCGGCGCTGCGAATCGCCGCCGACCCGCGACCGGCTCCGCCACGTCTTTCCCGCCTCCGGGCCCACGGCACGCCGCCGGCCCGTCGTCCCATGCCGATGCCAGACGACGCCCACCGCTCGCAGCGCAACACCGCCCGGCTGGAGCTGTATCAGATCGTCGTGCGCGTCGGTTGGATCTTCAAGACCGAAACGATCATCATGCCGGCCGTGCTCGACGCCGTGGTCGACTCCGGGCTGCTGCGCGGACTGCTGCCGGTGCTCAACCGAGGCGGACAGAGCCTGCCGCCGCTGTTGGCCGCCGGCGGCGTGGCCCGCCTCCCGGTGATGAAATGGGCGCTGGTGCGCACCACACTGGCGATGGCCGTGTGTTTTCTCGTGCTGGCCGCGGCCTGGGCGCCGCTGGAGCGGACGCGCCCCGATCTGCTCGCGGTGCTGTTCCTGGTGGTGTACGCCGCCTTCTCGACGACCAATGGGCTCAATCAGCTCGTCTTCGCCGCGATCCAGGGGAAGCTCGTCCCCCCCGGCCACCGCGGACGGGCGTTGGTGGTCGGCGTCGCGGTCGGCAGCGTGGCGGCGATCCTCGCCGGCGCCGCCTTCCTCGGACGGTGGCTGGAGGAAGCGAACGGGTTTCCGAAGATCTTCGCCGCCACGGGGGTGTTCTTCGCCCTGGCGGCGCTGGTGCCTCCATGGTTGGACGAACCGGCGGATCCGGCCCGGGCCGCCAGCCGCGCGGTGCCGGCGCGGCCGCCGCTGTCCCGCCCCCGCGCGTGGGTGGCGGCGCAAGTCGCCCTCGTGCGCGGCGACCGCGCCCTGGCGCGGCTCGCCTCCGTGGCCGCCTGCTTCGCCGCCGTCCTGATCCTGTTCCCGCACTACCAGGCCTTCGCGCGCGATCGACTCTGCGCGCCGATCGGCAGCCTGCTGACATGGGTCCTCGTCTAGAACGCCGCCACCGGCGTGGCGAGCCTCGTCGCC
>JBJSXB010000079.1:0-7213 GCA_046086245.1 Planctomycetaceae bacterium
GCACAGATCGCACGTGGTCGCGACCCGCCGCTCCTCCTCGCGGTGCATCGAGATGTTGCCGTAGGGGCAATTGGACGAGCAGAGTCCGCAGCCGATGCAGTGGTCCTCGATCACGATCTCGACGGCACCCGGCTTGTTTTCCCGCGGCTTGCGGTGGATCGCGTCCACCGGGCAGCCGACGAGGCAGTAGGGATCGAGGCACGACCGGCAGGAGCTGGCGACGAGGTAGTTCTCGAAGCGCAGCCCCTCGCGGATCAGCCGGGTCACGCCGTCGTGCGTGTCGGAGCAGGCGCGGGTGCATTCGTCACAGCGCGTGCAGCTCTCGAGGTCGAGGACGAGCAGTTTCTGCGCGCTGTACAGGCCATTGGCGAGGAAGTTTTCCAGCCCGGCGGACCCGGCCTGCTCGCGCTCGGCGTCGCGCTTGAGGAGGCGCTGGGCCTCGGCGAGCAGCGGCGTGCGGATCGCCGGGAACCGGCGCAGGAGCGTGCGGAAGTCCTCCCCGCTGATCGTCACCAATTCGACGTCGTCGAGCGCCGTGCAGGTCGCCGTGCGGAGGGCTCGCGTCGCGCCCGCCGCTGCCAAATCGGCACCGAGGTCGAACACGCCCGTGAGCAGGCCGACTTCGCCGAACGTCCGCCCCGGGCCGAGGTAGTCGATCACCCGGTCCTGCTCGCGGAGCCGCTGGCTGACCTTCACGAAGCCGAGCCGGACCTTGAAAAACGCGCTGGCCACGTCCCCCTGACGGAAGATCACCTGTCCCTTGTCGACACGTTCGAGCTTCGCCCGGTCGCGGAGAAACTCGGCGCACGCCGCCTTGTCGTCGGCGGACAGCCCCTCGAACATCGTCAACTGGCGCAGCTCGCGCTGCAGGACCCGCGTGCGGTAGGCGGCGTCGAGGATCCGCCGCGAGGCCTCGGTGCGCTGGAGGACGTGGAGAACGTTCTTGTTGATCTCGAGCAGCTCCGTTTCCTCGAGAGCGACCACAGTCGCCGAGCGCGGATAGTGGTTGAGGCAGCTCATCTCGCCGAAGACCACGTCCGCCGGCGTCATCTCGTCGACCCAACGACCGTCCTTGAGCTCGAGGGCTCGGCCGCCGTCGATCGCCACCCGGTCGCGGGCCTCCTCGCGCCGCCACGACGTGCCGCCGGAGGTGCCCTGGAGCCAGCGTGTCGCGGCCCGGACCACCGCGCGGAGGCCGCCCCCGCCGCCGCGCTGTGCGGCACGGTCGCCGATCGACACGCCGACGCGTCCGCGGAGCAGGAGGAACGCGGTCGAGGCGCTCTCCCCTTCGCGGCAGATCACCTCGCCGGCGCCGTACACCCGCCGCTCCACCGAATCGCGGTTCCATTCCAGGAACTTGACCGGCACGCCGGCGAAGATCGGCAGTCGCTTGAGCTCGGCGGCGGGGACGGTCCGGTCAACGCCGCCCTGGGCCGCCTCGCGGACACTCTCCTTGAAGACGAGCGCCCCGGTGGGGCAGGTGATCATGCACTCGCCGCAGGAGACGCAACTCGACTTCCCCATCGGGTCGTCGAGGTCGAACCCGACGTGCGTGGCATAGCCCTTGCCGGAGCGGCCGATGACGTAATTCTCCTTGACGTCGCTGCAGGCGCGCACGCAACGGTCGCAGAGGATGCACTGGTCGTGGTCGACGTCGATCCGCGGCGAGGAGTGGTCCTGGCCGCGGGGGAGCGTCCGGGGGGCGAAGGGTTGGCCGCCGGTCAACGGCCACCGGGCGTCGATCGCGGTGGTCTCGGCGGCGGGATCAGCCTGCTTCTCGAGGGCCCTGGCCTCGAGCGCGAGGCGGTCGAGCCGATCGACCAACACCCCGAGTTCGTTGGCCGGCATCCGCTGCCGCCAATCGGTCGGGAGATGGTCCGCGGCGAGCAGGTTGACCAGCGTCCGCACGTTGGCATCGACGCGCCGCCGGGCCGCGAGATCCGGCGAGCGGATCGTCTGCACCTCCATCGTCTCCTCGACGCGGTGCTGGCAGGCCGGAAGCAGCTTGCGCTCGCGCTGCATCGCGCCGCGCTTGACCTTGGCGATCTCGACGCAGCACACACGGCACACGCCGACAGGATGGAGATGCTCCTGGTGGCAGAGGACGGGGATCGGGTTGCCGTCGGGATCGCCTTCGTAGGCCTTCGCGGCGGCGTCGTAGATCGTCGTGGCGCGGGGGATCGGCCTCCCCTCCGGGTCACGGATCAGCTTCCCCTGGGAGTCGGTGAGCGGCACGGCCCGTTTTATCGTCACCGCGCGGCCGTCGATCGTGATCGTGATCTGTTTCTCGAAGTCGGCGGCGGTCACCTTGTCCATGCGGACGAGTTGCCCGTCGATGTCGCGGGCGAACAGGCCGTCCTCCTCGGGGAGGACGAGGCCGTCGTCGAAGTCGTCATCGACCGGCGTGCGTGACGCGTCGCTCATCGTCGTCCCCCCGAAGCGGCGGTACGGAGGTGCCGCTCGACATCGGCCGGAAAAAACTGGATCGCCGACTGGACCGGCTTGGCGGCCACCATCCCCAGTCCGCAGATGCTCGTCATCTCCATCGCCCGGGTCAGTTCGTCGATGAGCCTCCGCTGGGCGGCGTATTCGTCGGCACCGACCGTGCCGGCGAGCAAGCGCTCGCCGATCCCGGTGATCTTCTCCGAGCCGATCCGGCAGGGGACGCATTTCCCGCACGACTCGTCGCGGAAGAACTGCGAGCAGTTGACCGCCTCGACGGCGATGTCGCGCGAGTCGTCGTACACCACGATGCCGGCTCCGAGCTCTAGCCCGATGTCGCGGAAGCGCTGTAGGTCGAGTTGGATGTCGAGCAGGTCGATCGTGTCGCCGCCGACCAGTTCGGCGGGGGCGCGCTGCTCCCACCCGCGCGGCAGGGAGGCGACCGGAATCCTGGCCGGGAGGAAGCCTCCCGACGGACCCGACGGGGCGAACGCCTTGAGCGGCCGCGTCGTGCCGCCGCACAGGTCGTGGACGAGGGTGCGGATCGGCGTGCCGCCGGGCACCTCGTAGACGCCGGGGCGGCGCACGTCGCCGGAGACGGAGAACAGCCGGCTTCCCTTGCAGCCGTTGATGCCCGTCTCCGCATACCAGCGCCCGCCGCGAAGCATGATCGCCGGCACCCACGCGAACGTTTCGACGTTGCTGACGAGCGTCGGCTCGTCGTGGAGCCCGTTGGTCTCGAGCTGCGGCGGCTTGTTGCGCGGCTGGGCGCGTTTGTCCTCCATCGCCTCGATCAGGGCGCTCTGCTCCCCGCAGATGTAGCCGCCGGGGCTCGTGAACACCGCGACGGGGAAATCGCGGCCGCCGCCGAAGATGCCGCTGCCGCAGGCCCCCAACGCCGTCGCCCGGGCGATCTCGCGCTCCATGATCGCGATCGGCTCGGCGTATTCGTGGCGGATGTAGATCCAGCCGCGGGTGGCGCCGGTGAGGAGGCCGGCGAGGATCACCCCCTCGAGCACGAGATGCGGATGGCGGAGGAGCAGCTCACGATCCTTGAACGTGCCCGGCTCGCTCTCGTCGGCGTTGCAGACGACGTATTTGGCGTCGCCGCGCGCCTTCCAGACGTCGTGCCACTTCTGGTGCGCCGGCACGCCGGCCCCCCCCATGCCGCGGAGATCGGCCGTCTTCAACTCCTCGATCACCCGGGCACCGTCGCCGGCGGCGACGAACCGCCGGACCGCCTCGTAGGCCCCGCTGCCCAGCGCGGCATCGGCGTAGGGATCGATCCGCCACGGCCGGTTGCCGTGGGGCTCGTACGCGCTGTCGGCATCGGCCGACGGTGCGTGGCCCGCCAGCGCCGCCCGGGCCACGGCCGCGAGCTCGTCGGCCGACCGGGCGGCGAGGAAGCGATCGTTGACGGTCGCCGCCACCGGCCGGTCGCAGCGTCCCAGGCAGGAGACGAAACGCACGGCGACGCGGCCGGCTGCCACCTCGGTGGCCAGCGCCCGGGCGATGTCGGCCTCGACCCCGGCGCTGGCCGCCTGATGGCAGGCGATGTCGTGGCAGACGGCCACGACGACGTCCGGGGGCGGCGCGAGGCGGAAGTGCGGGAAGAAGCTCGCCACCTCCTGGAGACGGTGGAGCGGCGTGCCGGTCCGCGCCGCGAGTTTGCGCAATTCCGCGGCGGGCAGCCAGCGGTGCCGGTGTTGGATCGCGTGCAACTCCTGGACGATCATCGGCACGTGTCCGGCGGGGTGGGGCGCGGGGGCCCCCGGGTCCGCGGCGTCGCCAAGAGCGTACGTCGGCCGCGCCGAACGGGCAAAACCTCCGGCACCGCGCCGCCGCTCAGCGCCACTCGGCGATGAGGTTGGCCACCAGCGCCGTCCATCCGGTCTGGTGGCTGGCGCCGAGGCCGGCGCCGGAATCGCCGTGAAAGTACTCGAAGAACAGCAGTTCGTCGCGCCACAGCGGGTCGTCGGCGATCCGGCCGTCGTCGCCCCACACCGGGCGCCGGCCCGTCGCGCCGACGAGGAAGATCGCCGAAAGGCGCCGCGCGATGTCGCGGGCGAGCCGTCCGAAGGGAGCCTTCTCGCCACTGCCCGGCAGGGGGACGGTGAAGGCGTCGCCATAGGCAGTGCCGAGTTTGCGGAGTGATTCCACCAGCAGGAACGCCGTCGGAAACCAGACCGGACCGCGCCAGTTGCTGTTGCCCCCCTTGAGCTTCGTCTCCGACTCGGCCGGCTCGTAGGCGACGCGGCGGCCGTCGAACTCGAACGGCGTTGCGGCGTGTCGCCGCGAGAGGGAACGAATGCCGAACGGGGAGAGGAACTCCTCGCGATCGGCCAGCGCCCCGACCATCCGTGCCAGTTGCCGATCGTCGACGATCGTCAGCACGTGGGTCGTGCTGCCGTCGGCGGCGCGGACCTGGTGAATGACGTCGGCCACCATCTCGCGTCTGTTGGTGAGGAACCACTCGAGGTTCCAGCGAAACTCGCGGAACGGCTCGATCCACGCCGCCTCGAGGCGTTCGACCGCGAACAGCGGAATCAGGCCGACCATCGAGCGGACGCGGAACGTCGTCGTCCGCCCATCGGGGGTCGTGAACAGGTCGTAGAAGAATCCGTCGGCCTCGTCGAACAGCGACACGCCGTGCGGACCCATCCGCTTCATGGCGCTGGCGATGTAGGCGTAGTGCTGGAGGAACTTCGAGGCCAATCCCTCGTAGACCGGATTGTCACCGGCCAGCTCCAGCGCGATCCGCATCATGTTGAGGCAGAACAGCCCCATCCAGCCAGTGGCGTCGGACTGCTCGAGCGTCGCTCCCTCGGCCCCCTTCTCACTACGGTCGAAGACGCTGATGTTGTCGAGCCCGAGGAATCCTCCCTCGAAGACGTTGTTGCCCTCACGATCGACCTTGTTGACCCAGCTGGTGAACACGAGGAGCAACTTGTGGAAGCAGCGCTCGAGCCAGGCCCGGTCGGTGCGGCCGTGGAGACGCTTTTCCATGTTGAACACCCGCCAGACCGCCCACGCATGGACCGGCGGGTTGAGGTCGGAGAACTCCCACTCGTAGGCGGGCAGTTGGCCGCTGGGATGCTGGAACTGCTCGAACAACAGCAGCCAGAGCTGATCCTTGGCGAACCGGGGATCGACCAACGCGAAGGGAATGCACTGGAAGGCGAGATCCCACGCCGCGAACCACGGATACTCCCACTTGTCGGGCATGCTCATCACCCGCAGGGAGTTGAGGTGCCGCCAGTGGTGGTTGCGGATCCGCCGGCGGCTCTCCGGCGGCGGATGGGAGGGGTCGTCGCCGTCGAGCCACTTGGCGACGTCGAAGATGTAGCTCTGCTTGGTCCACAGCAGGCCGGCCAGGGCACGGCGCTGCACGTGGCGCTCGTCGGCGGAGGCATCGGCCGGGGGAAGGGCGGCGTAGAACAGGTCGGCCTCGCCGCGCCGCATCGCGAGCGTGCGCTCGACGTGCGCGACGAGCGCCGCGCCGTCGGCGAAGCGCCCGTGCGGATCACGATCGGTGAGCACGAGATGCAGCGCTACCGTGCCCCCGGCAGGAACGCTCCGTGGCGCGTGGATGCACGCCTTGGTGCCGCTGGCGGCCGGATTGACCGCCGCCTCGTCGCCGTCGCACAGCCAGCGGTGAAAGGCATCCTTCGTGAACGGCGCGCGGCTCGTGTGCCCCGCTCCGTAGACCGCCGGGCCGTTGGTCTCGTTGTCGGTGAACAGGAGCCGGTCGCCGGCGGCGGCCGCCGCCAGCAGCCAGCGGCGCCCGAGCCGCGCGCTGGCGGGCAAGCGCGGATCGAGTTCGCACGCGCCGTCGTCGGCGACGAGAACGAGCGTGCCGGCCGGGCCGTCCGCGGCGCGGATCACTGGCGACGGACGGGCGACCCCGTCCCAACTCCAGGTGTTGCGGAACCAGAGCGTGGGGAGGACGTGGAGCGGCGCGTGATCCACGCCGCGGTTGGTGGCGGTGATCCGCAGGACGATCTCCTCGGGGTCGTCCTTGGCGTATTCGACGTCGATGTCGAACCAGCGGCCGGAGGCGAACACCCCGGTGTCGAGCAGTTCGTACTCCGGCCCCCGGCCGGCGCGACGGCGGTTTTCCGCGATCAGGTCTTCGTAGGGAAACGCCTGCTGGGGGTAGCGGTAACGCAGGTGCATGAACGCGTGCGACGGCGTGTTGTCGACGTGGAACCAGTATTCCTTGGCATCCTCGCCGTGGTTGCCGTCCAGCGGCGTCAGGCCGAACAGCCGCTCCTTGAGGTGCGTATCGGCTCCATTCCAGAACGCCGGGGCCAGGCAGAGGAGTTGGAAGCGATCGGAGATGCCGGCGATGCCGTCTTCGCCCCAGCGGTAGGCTTTGGAGCGCGACGCCTCGTAAGTCAGATAACGCCAGGCGTCGCCGTCGGGGGAGTAGTCCTCGCGGACGGTGCCCCAGGAACGGTCGGCCAGATACGGCCCCCAACGCCGCCACCCGCCGGCGTCGTCGCCGATCGCTTGCACCCTCCGGAGTTCGGGGTTGGACTGATTCAGTTGAGTGCCGTGCATCGTCGCATCCGAGGGGGACCGCGGGGCGTGGCGATGATACTTCCGGTCGGGCGGCGGTTCCCGGTCAAGCCGGCCCGACGGGCCGTCCGATAGCAACCTGGGAACGAAGGCGAGGAACGGGAGTGGCGAACGTGCCGGCGTGGCTCGCGGATGGTTGGCGCGGCATGGTGCGGACGCGTTCCTCGCGCCACCGCCGGACGGCGGCGCG
>JBJSXB010000080.1:0-26535 GCA_046086245.1 Planctomycetaceae bacterium
CTCGGCGGCGACGCCACCCGACCCGGCGAAGATCGCCGTCGTCGGCGCCGCCGTGGCGGGTGCCTACGCCCTGCTCGGAGCGATCCTCACGCACTGGCTACCCGAACCCGACCCCACGGTCGACCACTGAACGCGGGACGCGCGGATGCCCGCTCAGTCGGCTGCCGTCCGCTTGGCGTTCCATACCGCCAGCGGACCGGGCGATCCCTGCGAGCGGACACCGTTGTCGGTGAGGATCTCTTCGGTGGCGGCGATCGCCTCGGCCCGGGGGAATACCAGCGGCGAGGTACCGCGTCCGGCGAACTCGAAGACGACGAACTCGCCTTCCGCGTCGCGGAGCCGTTCGACGAGGTGATCGAGATTCTTCACCGGCTGGCCGTCGACGGTGGCGACGATCTTCCCGACGGGGGTCTCGTAGCCGCGCGACAGACGGTGGGGAAACAAGGGCGCGCAGATCATCACCAACCGCTCCCCGGGAAAGGCCGGCCGATCGGCGCGGCGCGTCGCCAGCGGATTGCCGATCGCCGCCATCAACACCGCCAACCGGGCGTTGGCCTCGAGTGCGGCGGCGTGTTCGGCGGTCGCGGCGGCGAATGCCACCGGACCGAACACGAAATACTCCGGGTACTCCCCCGCCAGTTCCGGCAGCACCAGGTCGGGGCGCGGCGGACAAGGAACGTGCAACAGCAGCGGTGCACCGTCGCGGAGCACGGTGAGTGGCACGGTGCCGGCGGCGGCGGCGCGCTGCACGTCGTAGAGGAACGACACCCGCGGCATCCCTTCCGGTGCGATCATCCCCTGGTCGTCGATCGGCCTGTCGCCGATCCGCGTCACCACGTCACGGGCGTGGAGGATGCCATCGGGAGCCGGAGACTCCGCATCGATGACGAGCACACCGCTGGTGCCCTTGGGGACCTCGAGGGAATCACGCAGCGCCTGGTTCTCGAGCTTGTCGAAGCTGGCAGCCAGTCGCGGCTTGCCGTCGTAGCGCCCGTCGGCGACGTCGGCGAGGAACAGGTCGATCTCTTCGTTGGGAATGATGTAGCCGATGTTTTGGGCCGTCTCCAGGCGGCTGAAGGCGAGGCCGATCATCTCGTCGCCGGCGATCGCCGGTCCGCCGCTGTTGCCGGGATTGATCGCCGCATCGACCTGGATCCGCAGCCCACCGGTCGAGAATCCGTAACCGGTGAACTCGATCCGCGAGACGATCCCCTTGGTGATCGAGAGGGTCGAACCGCCGGTCGGATACCCGTAGGCCATCACCGTGTCCTTGATGGCCGGCAGCCGAGGCGACCGCTTCACCGGCGCGCGTCCCGTGAACAGTTCTTCGTCGTCGAGTTTGAGGACGGCCAGATCGATGCCCGGTCCGATCGATTCGACCGTGGCCGCCACCTTCTCGCCGCTCTCGTGGGCCTGCACCTCGACTTGGCTGGCGTAGAGCACGACGTGGGCGTTGGTGAGGATCCGCCGGCCGTCGATGATCACGCCGCTTCCTGTCGCCGTGGCGGGGGGTTGCTTCGTCCAGGGTTTGTTGAGGTCGGGGCGCCGGAGAGTCGCGAACACCTTCACCACCGACCGTTCGATCGTGGACGACGGTTCCGTTTCGTCGGCCACCGCGGTGCACCGCGGCAGGGCGATCGCGGCGAGGCAGACGATCGTCGCAGGGAGAGCGCACAACGGCCGCATGGCGGTGGTCCGTGAAGAGGGGGGCGTCGAGATCGCGGCACCGGCGATGAGCCACCAGTGTACGGCGTCGGCCCGCAAGCGGCCCCTGCCGGTCGTGACCGCTGGGCATTCGTTCCCGGGGGTGTCGTGCCGAAGGGTGATCGTGCCCTGGCGCGATACCCCCGCTTCAAACGGTCGCTTCAGCGCTCCCCGGTCCCGGCCGGGGGGGCGGGGGGCAGCGTGTCGGGAAGGGTCGGAACCATCCAGATCACCGTCAGGCCGACTGCCACCAGCCCGAGCACGGCGTAGCGCCCGTACCAGGGGAGTTGGCTGAAGAGCATGCTCGCCAGCACGACGGCGACCACCAGCGCCACCGCACGGTACTTCAAACCCCGGCGGATGCCGCGATAGTGCTCCCAATCCTGGAGCATCGGTCCGAATTGTTTCGACCGGTGGAGCCAGGCGTGGATCCGTGGGCTGCCGCGATAGAAGCAGTAGCTCGCCAGGAGGAGAAACGGGGTCGCCGGCAGCAGCGGCACGACGACGCCGAGCCCTGCCAGTACGAGGAAAAACCAGCCGCCGCAGACCCAGAGAAAGCCGACGATCGGATTGCGCTCGGGCCGCGGCCAGTTGCCCGGCGCCAGACGACGCCAGGTGTCGCGCAGCCATCCCGTAGTCGTCGCGGCGGGGGTGTCGAGATGGCGTCGCTGAGTCATCGGCCGGGGCTCCAATCGACATTTCCACGAGGATTCTAGCAGCGGGGCATTTGCCGTATGATCCCCTCCTGCTTGCCTCGCAGTTCCCGCCTCTGGAGCCGTTCCCATGCCCCTGGTGCCGATGCGCATCCTTCTCGACCACGCCGCCGAGCACGGCTACGGACTCGCCGCGTTCAACGTCAACAACATGGAGCAGATCCAGGCGATCATGGAGGCGGCACGCGAAACCGACAGCCCCGTGATCGTCCAGGCCTCGCGCGGCGCCCGTAGCTACAGCCAGGATGCCTACCTCCGCCATCTGATGCTCGCGGCCGCGGAGCTCTACCCGCGGATCCCGATCGCCATGCATCAGGACCATGGCAACTCTCCCAACACCTGCCAGAGCGCGATCGACAACGGGTTTACCAGCGTGATGATGGACGGTTCGCTCGCGGAGGACGGCAAGACACCGGCCGACTTCGACTACAACGTGCGCGTCACGCGGGAGGTGGTGACGCTCGCCCATCGCCAGGGGGTTTCGGTGGAGGGGGAACTCGGCTGTCTCGGATCGCTGGAGAGCGGCCACGGGGAGGCGGAGGACGGCCACGGGGCCGAGGGCCAGTTGTCCCACGATCAATTGCTCACCGATCCCGACGAGGCGGCGCGGTTCGTGGCGGCGACGGGCGTCGACGCCCTTGCCGTGGCGATCGGCACGAGCCACGGCGCCTACAAGTTCACCCGCAAACCGGACGGCGATGTGCTCGCCATGAAACGGATCGAGGAGATCCACCGCAAGTTGCCCGCTTGCCACCTCGTGATGCACGGCTCGTCGAGTGTGCCGCAGGAACTGCAGGACATGATCAACCGCCACGGCGGCCGCATGCCACAGACCTGGGGCGTGCCCGTCGAGGAGATCCAGAAGGGGATCAAGCACGGGGTGCGTAAGATCAACGTCGACACCGACTGTCGGATGGCGATCACCGGCGCGATCCGCGAGGTGCTCTCCCGGTCGCCGGAGAAGTTCGATCCGCGCGACTATCTCAAGCCGGCCCGTGACGCGATGCGTCGGGTGTGCGCCGAGCGGATGGTGCAGTTCGGCCAGGCGGGCAACGCCGGCAAGGTGCCGCGGGTGACCCTCGCCGACATGGCCAAACGCTACGCGTCGGCGTAGGCCGCCGGGCCCCGCCGCGCCGCGGGGCTCGCATGCGTGTCGCGGCCCCCGAAACCGCGTTGCGGTGAAGCGCCCAGTCGTCCTATAGTCCCGCCCCCACCGAGGGCCGGCACGGCCGCCGCGCGGCCGGTCGTGCACCGCTCGGAGTTCCGGGACGCCGTCATGGACGACCCACTTCCATCCGCAGTGCCGCCGACGCCGCTCGCGCACGCGCGCGCGATCATCCGCGACGAGGCCGCGGCGCTCGTCGCGGCAGCCGACCTCCTCGATGACTCGTTCACCGCCGCCGTGCGCCTCGTCGAGGCGTGCAGCGGTGCGGTGGTGGTGACCGGCATCGGCAAGGCCGGTTTGGTGGCACGGAAGATCGCGGCCACGCTGTCGTCGACCGGCACGCCGAGCCACTTTCTCCATCCCGCCGAAGCGTTGCACGGCGACCTCGGCGTGCTCCGTGCCGACGACGTCGTCCTCGCCCTCTCCCAGTCGGGGGAATCGGAGGAAATCGTGCGACTCCTGCCGCACGTCGTCGGCCGCCGGGTCCCGATCGTCGCCATCACCGGCCGCCGTGGCAGCAGCCTCGGCCGCGCCGCCACCGTGGTGCTCGCCACGGGTGCGGTGCGCGAGGCGGGCGAGCTCGGGCTCGCCCCGAGCACGAGCACGACGCTGCTGATGGCGCTCGGCGACGCGCTGGCGTTGGTGGTGTCGAGCCGCCGCCGCTTCACCGCCGCCGACTTCGCGGCCCGCCATCCCGGCGGCAGCCTCGGCCGGCGTCTGGCCATGGTCGACGACGCGATGCGTCCGTTGGCGCGCTGCCGGACCGCGGCGCCCCAGGAGACGGTGCGCGCCGTGTTTTCGCGACCGCTGCCCTCGCGGCGCACCGGCGCGGTGATGATCCTCGACGGCGCCGGGATGCTCGTCGGTCTGTTCACCGACAGCGACTTGGCCCGGCTCTTCGAGCGCACCGCGGCGGCCGCGATCGACGCCCCGATCGCCAGCGTGATGACCGCACGGCCGACGACGATCGCCAGCGGCACGCGGCTCGACGAGGCGATCACCCTGCTCGATGCGCGGAAGATCAGCGAACTGCCGGTGGTCGACGGCGCGGGGCACGCCGTGGGACTGATCGACGTCGTCGACCTCGTCGGGATGGTGTCGCCCGACCATCCCGCCCTCACCGGCTGGGGCGCACCGCACACCGCCGCCGCCTGACCGGTCTCTCACCCCGTCTCGAGGAGCCCGTGAGCGTGACCCCCGTCGCCCACCCCGATCTTCGCAGTCGGCTCGCCGCCGTCGAACTGCTCCTCGTCGACGTCGACGGGGTGCTCACCGACGGTGGCGTGACGCTCGACGCGCGCGGTGAGGAGACGAAGACCTTCCACACCCGCGACGGGCTCGGCCTGCGCCTCTGGCTGCGGGCCGGGTGGCGGGCCGGCATCGTCACCGGACGGGCGAGCGGCGCGGTGGCGGCGCGTGCGGCGGAGCTGGGGATCACGATCCTCCACCAGGGGGTGGGCGACAAGTTGGCGGCGGTGCGCTCGATCGTCGACGGCTGCGGCCTGTCCTGGGAGCAGACCGCCTTCGTCGGTGACGATCTCCCCGACCTGGAGGTGGTGCGGCGTTGCGGCGTCGGGGTCGCCGTCGCCGATGCCTGTGCCGAGGTCCGCGCGGCCGCCGATCTCGTCACCACCCTTCCCGGCGGTCGCGGTGCGGTGCGGGAGACGATCGAGCGTTTGCTCGACGCCCGCGGCGCGTGGCACGCCGCGGTGGCCGGCGTCACCGGCGGCACCGCCTGAACACCACACCTCCGGACCCGACCATGGATCAACGCCTCGGCCGGACGGTGCGGGCCTTCCTGCTCGTGCTCGCCACCGCCGGCGTGCACCGCCTGGTGGTGGTGCCGTTGGTGGAGCCGTCGGTACGCGCGGGGGACGGCGGCCTGGAAATGTCGGTGGACGACGCGGCGGCGCTCAAGGCCCGCGCCGACCGGCGGCTGGCGGCGCTCGAGGGGGTGTTTCCCGCCGATGCCTGGGAGCGCAAGGATCCGATCATCCTCGAGAGCAGGCAGATGCGGCTGCTGTTTCGGCAGTACAACGCCGTCGACGGCGGGCGCGTCCACCTGGTGCCCTGCACGCTGGTGATCCTGCCGGAGGTGGTCGCCGGCGCGCCACCGGGCCGCACGCTCGTGCTGCGGGCGGAACAGGGGGCGGTGCTCGAGTTCGACGAGCCGCTCGATCTGCGGCAGGGGAGGTTGGCCCGACTCGTGGGGGGAAGCCTGCGCGGCCCGGTCACGATCCGCGGCACGGCCTCCGCTCCCGGCGCCGACGATGACATCGAGATCGAGACGCGCGACGTCGAACTGGCCGATCTCGAAGTCCGCACCAGCGACGCGGTGCAGTTTCGCTACGGCCGATCGACCGGCAGCGGGCGCGGGCTGGTGGCGCGGCTCCTGCCGCGGAGCGGTCCGGCCAACCAGGGTCCGAATATCGGCGGCGTCGATTCGATCCGGCTGGAGCGCGACGTGCGCCTCAAACTGGAGGGGCTCGGCACGCCGTTGGTTCCCGGTGGCGTCGCTCCCGGCCCCGACGCACCGGCGGCATCGGCCGCGAACGACGGCGCCGACGCGCCGGTGTCGGTCACCTGCCGCGGCGCCCTGGTCGTGAACATCGGCGCCAATCTCGTGACGCTCGATGACCACGTCGACGTGGTCCGCACGCTGCCCGACGGCGATGCCGACCAACTCGCCTGCGACCAACTGGCGATTCTCCTCGCCCGCGACCCCCCCGCCGGCCCGGCGGCCGCCAGCAAGCCGACGCGCGGGCTCACGCCGCGCGAGATCCAGGCGCGCGGCCGCCCGGTGGTGGCGACCAGTGCCGCGACGGCGCTCGAGGCGCGGGGCGGCAGGCTGGGGTACGAGATCGCCACGCGGCGGATCCTCCTCGACGGCGACGAGCCGGTGTCGTTGGTGGTGCAGGGCACCGAGATGGAGGCGCGATCGATCGACTACGTGCCGGGGCCGCCGGGCAGCCCTGGGGCGCTGATGGCGGTGGGCCCCGGCTGGCTGCGGACGCGGCCGGAGGGATCGCCCCCGGCGCATGTGAAATGGCAGAAGTGGCTCCGCGTCCGTCCCGACGGCGGGTCGCACGTCGCCTCGCTGGCGGGGGCCGCCGACGTCACGATCCCAACGCAGGGTCGGCTCTCCGCCGCCGAGATGCATCTCTGGCTCGATGCCACGCCGGCCGCGGCGCCGGTAGCCGCCAAGGTGCATCCGCTTTCCGGTGTGCAACCGCAGCGGATGCTCGCGCGCGGGACGGTCGAGGTGGATGCGGCCAGCCTGGCGGCGCGAACCGATCAGTTGCAGTTGTGGTTCCGTCGCGTCGAGCCTCCGGCCGCGCCGCCCCCCGCACCCGCCGCGGTGTCCGTGGCGGCACCGTCGCCCGCGTCCGCCGGCCCGCTGCCCGCCGGTCAGGGCCCTGGAGCGCCGCCGGTCGCCCCCGTGACGCCGGCGCGGGCGCCCCGTCCTCCCGCCGCACAGGTGCGCGGACGATTGATCGCCGTCGGCGCGCTGGTCCGCGGTCAGGTGGTGCTGGCGGGTGCGGAGGCCGAGATGGAGGAGTTGTCGATGGAGGGGCAGGTGCGCCTCACCGAGGAAGACCAGTCGGCGGCGGCCCCCTCGATGGAGATCACCGGCGACCAGCTGCAACTCACCCGGCCACTGCGGCCCGAGGCGCGGGCGATCATCTCCGGACGGCCGGCGCGGATCGTCGGCCGCGGCATGGACCTCGAAGGTCCGCTCGTGGAGTTCGACCGCGGCGCCAACCGCGTGACGGTGGACGGTGCCGGGCGTCTCGGCCTGCCGATGGAGCGGGGAATCGGTGGTCTGGAGAGCCTCGCCGTCTCGGGTCACGCCCCCGCTCCATCCCCCGCCGCTCCGGGCACGCTCGACGTGCGCTGGCAGGGGCGCCTCGATTTCGACGGCACGACCGCGCGGTTCGTCGACAAGGTGCGGACGGTCAGTGGCGGTACGCGTCTCGACGCCGGCGTGCTCGACGTCACCCTCACGCGGACGATCGATTTCGGCACCCTCGCCGAGGGCGCGGCCGCCGCTCCGCGTGCCGACGTCGCGCGGATCGCGTGTGGCAACAACGTGCGGATCGAGAGCGAGTCGCAGGCGCGAGACGGTGGCCGCTCCGTGGAGAAGATTTTCGTCCGCGATCTCGTCATCGACCGGGCCAGTGGCGACGTGCTCGGCACCGGCCCGGGGCGGCTGACGAGCACGCGCTTCGGCCAACTCCCCGCCTTCACCCCGCCCGCGCCGACACCCGGTGCGCCGCCGCCGGAGGCCGCGGCCCCCGCCGCGCCACGCCTGACCTACCTCGGGGTCGATTTCCAGCGCGGCCTGCGCGGCCATCTGCAGCGGCGCACCCTCGAATTCCATCAACGTGTCGAGGCGATCTGGGGTCCGGTCGCCGCCTGGGAGGAGACCCTCGATCCCCATGCCGCGGCCGGTTTGCCGCCGGGGGCGGTGAGCGTGTCGAGCGACGCGCTCGGGCTGGGACAGGCGCCACCGCTTCCGGGCCAGACACGCTCGGCGCTCGAGTTGGTGGCCGCCGGCAACGTCATGGTCGAGGGGGAATCGTTCACCGCACGCAGCGCCCGGTTGTCATGGAGCGAGGCGAAGGATCTGCTCGTCTTCGAAGGGGACGGCCGAAGCGACGCCCAACTCTACCGGCAGCTCCAGGTCGGGGCACCGACGTCCAGCGCGTCGGCCGGCAAGATCCTCTTCTGGCGGTCGCTGAACCGTGTCGACGTCGACGACGCCCGGTATCTCGACTTCGACCAACTCGCGCCCGGTGGGGGGCTCGATCGCCTTCCCGGGCTTCCCGCCGCCCGTCGTCCTGCGCCACCGCCGCGCTGACGGGAACGCTCACTCGAGACGGCGCGACTCCGCGTCGAGCGCGGCAAGCACGAAGGCGATCGCCTCGGCGGCGACGGAGTCGTAATAAGCAGTCCCGTGGCCTCCGGCGATCCGGTCGAGGATCGCGACGTGGGGAATGCCCAGCGCCGTGAGCTTCTCCCGCAGACGGCAGGCACCGTCGTGCCACTGGCGGTCGGTGGGATCGCTTGCGAACCACTGATGCCGCGGCCAGTTGAGCGGATGGACGTGGAGGATCGCGGTCTCCTGCCGCGCCCGCTCGATCTCGCCGAACAGCGGCCACAGCGACGCGAACAGATCGCCGTCAGGAAGCGTCGCGACGTCGCGCATCGCGAGATGGAAATCGAGCGCGGGGGCGATCGCCGCGGCGATGGGGAACGTCGCAGGGTGGCGGTAGGCGATCCGCAGCACGCCCTGGCCTCCCATGCTCGTGCCGACCAGGGCGATACCCGGCGGGGTGATCCCGAAGCGTCGTCCGAGGGCAGCGGTCACGCGCTCGACGACGAATCGCTCCGGAGAGATCGTCGTGTCGAAGTCGGACACGATCCGATCGAGCCACCACGAACGCCCGGCGCGCGGCGCCACCGCCCGCAGCCGCGCCTCCTCGACGGCCGTCCGGAGCCCGACCGACTCGCGCAGCGTCCGTTCGCGGACGCCGTGCAGATAGATCACCGCCCGGCCGGGCAGCGGATCGGGAGGATCGAACAGCTCACAGGGGTGGCCGTCGATCTCGATCCAGCCCCAATGCGGCCGGTCCGGGAGCGACGGGAGGGGGGCGGTTGGCAGGGGCATCGCGCGGGCCGGCGGGCTCCTCCGGAGCGGATTCCCCGGCGGCAGACTCCGTTGTAGGCCGTGGTCGCGGCGGCGGCCATAATCCCGGCATCCGTGCCGCCTCCGGGTGCCCTCCCCATGCGCGTCCTGCTCACCGCCGACGAACTCGCCGCCGGCATCGATCGGCTCGCGGCGGCGGTGCGGTCCGACTCGGCCGATCGGCCGCTGACGGTGATCGGCGTGCTCACCGGCAGCATCATGGTCGTCGCCGATTTGGTGCGCCGGCTCGAGGGTCCGGTGCACGTGCACATGGTGTGGGCGAGCAGCTACCGCGGGACCGACACCGTTCCGGGGCGTCTCGACTTGCGTCTCGATCTGCTCCCCGATCTCACCGGGCACGACGTGCTGCTCGTCGACGACATCTTCGACACCGGGCGCACGCTCGAGGCGCTGGTATCCGAGCTCCAGCGGCGCGGTGCCCGGCGGGTGCGATCGCTGGTGCTGCTGCGCAAGGCCGGCCGCGCCGAGGTGGCGATCGAACCCGATTTCGTCGGCTTCGACATTCCCGACGTGTTCGTCGTCGGGTATGGTCTCGACTTCGACGGCGCGTGGCGGCATCTGTCGCACGTCGCCGCACTCGAGCCCCCCGACATCCACGCCGCGCGTCATGCCCCAGCCCGCCAGCCGGTCGATCCTCCTGCTGGCCCGCGGTCTTGACCGCGTCGGCACCGGCACGCAGGTCGCGCTGGCGGCCGAAGGGCTCGTCGCGGCAGGCTGGCGGGTGACGCTCGCCACCACCAGCGGCGCCGGCGGCCTCGCCGCCGATTTCGAACGTGGCGGCATCGACGTCGTCCGTCTGTGCCGGCGACCACGGCCCGACTGGGGAGCGGTGATGGCGTGCGCCCGCCATGCGCGGCGGATGCGGCCGACGGTCGTCGTGGCGTGGGGCCGTCGGCAGACGCGGCTCGCCGCGGCGGCGCTGGCGGCCAACGGTGCGCCGCGGCTCGTCGCGGCCCTCGCGGCGTTGCCGCGCGGGGCGGCCGATCGGACCGCGCTGCGCCGCGTCGACCGGGTGATCGCCTCGTCGGCGGAGGTGGCCGACGGCTGCACGGCGGCCGGGGTGACGGCCGCCGTCGACGTCGTCGTGCCGGGGAGTCCGCCGCCGCCACCACGGTCGTGCGATCGGCAGGCGCTGGCGAGGAGGCTCGGCCTCGATCCCGCCAAGCGCTGGACGCTGTGCGTCGCCCCCCTCGAGCCGGCGGCGCGCCTCCGGCGGCTGGTGTGGGCAATCGACCAACTCGGCGTCGTCGATCGTGGGCTCGACCATCTTCTCGTGGGTGGCGGTCCCCTCGCAGCGATCCTCGCACGGCGCGCGCGGGCCCAGCGGATCGACGAGCGGCTGACCGTCGTTCCCCATCTCGATGCCGTCGCCGACCTCCTGGCGGAGGTGCGTCTGGTGTGGCAGTCGGGCTCCGTGGCCCACGGGGGCGCGCTTGTCGACGCGCTGGCCCATGGGGTGCCGCTGGTGGCGGTGCACAGCGGCGCCGCCCGGCAGGCGATCGCCGAGGGGGTCAACGGACGGATCGTCGAGCCCCGGCCGGAAAGCGATTTTCCCCGGCGTGCCTTCCAGATCCTCGACGATGCCGCGTGCGCCGCCCGCTACGGGGTCGCCTCGCGCGCGCGGGCCGCCGCGCTGTTCGCGCCGGCCGTCGCGCGGGCCGGCTACGCGGCCGCCGTCGAACGGACGGCGGGATGATCAACGGGCAGCGCCGCCGCGCCGATCGGCGGCGTGCCGTACCGGCCGCTTCAGGGCAGTTTGCGGCGGAGTTGGTAGATCCAGGTCAGGGCGGTGTCCATCAGGCGCTCGCCCGAGCCCACGGCCGCCACCGCGACCTGTTGGTCGGCGCCGTAGCCCCCCTCGGCGGCGGCTTCGATCGTGGGGAAGTACTGGTGGTAGCCGTTGGCGTACCCGAAGAACATCAACTGCTCGACCCGCGCCCGTTCGCGCAGCCGCATCGCATGTTGACAGAAGAACTCACCCGACCCGCCGACCAGCGCGATCGAGTCGTCGAGCACGGCGACGGTGAGCCGCGGCCGGATGCCCTCGGCGTATTCGGCGACGAAGCACCCGACCAACTCGGGGAAGAAGGCGAGGGAGTAGGCGGTGACGACGAGCGGGTTGCGGAAATCGACGCGGGAATCGAACCGGAACCGCTCCTCGCGTACCGCCAGTGACGGACGCTCGATCGGCTTCGGCTCCAACCGGCCGGCCAGCGCCACGACCTCGCGCCCCAGTGCCCGGCCGTAGGCGACATGGTCGCCGTGGGCGCGGCGGTCGGTGGAGAGATCTCCCGACGCACCCTGCATGAACACCGTGACCCCACCCCGATCGGCCGCCACCGTCTCTCGCAGCGCGCCGACATAGTCGGCCGAGAAACGCAGCGTCTCCTCGGGAATGCTGGTCGGGTGGGCGGTAAAGTTGACCACCGTCGCCAGTGGCGCGCCGGTAGCGAGATCGTCGAAGCGGATCACGCCGAGCGTCCGATCCACCGGGACTGGCTGGATCTTCGAGTGCCGGTTGCGGTTGAAGCCTTCCAGCATCGTCGAACCCGCGGCCAGGATGGCCGGCCGCAGTGCCTTGTCGGCGGCGAGGATCGCGGTCACGATCCCCTCCTCGAGCGCGCGGCCGTAGCGTACGGCGGCATCGAAGCGGCCGCGGCCGCGACCCGGTTCGTCGCACAGTTCGACGACGGGTCCGTGATGGGTGTGGGAGCCGGCGATGAACGACGAGGCGATCCCCGCCTCCACGCGGATGCGGTTGCGGATCCGCTCGAGCGAGGCCTCGGTCGGGGAGCGACCGATGTCGAGGCCGACGATCGCCAGTTTGTCCTCTCCCGCCTGAATCACCAGCGCCGTCGCCGCGAGCGGGTCGAGCGTGCCAGCGGAGAGTTCCGCGTGGCGGCTGCCGTAGCCCCACATCGGTACCGGTTCGGTCGGCGTGATGTCGGCCGTGGCGGCGCCGGCGCGCCACTGGGCGAGGACGGGGTCCGCCGTCGATCCGGCGAGCGCACAGGCGGCGAGGGTCGTGATCAGCCGGCGGATCATCGCGCGGTCTCCGGGGAGATGGCGCCGGGGTGGGGGCACCGCCGGCGGCGAACCCGCATCGTACCCGGCCAGCGCGAAACGTGATCCGGCTCGACGCAATCTCAGCCCGGACGGCTCGCGAACAGCGCCCGACCCGGGCTGGGGTCGCGCAGATGGCCTTCCTCGACGACGAGTCGACCCGCCTTGTAGACGCGCGCCGGCAGGGCGAACATCGCCGCCAGATCGGCCTGAGGCCGATAGAGGACGACGTCGGCGTCGGCTCCCGGGCCGAGATGCCCTTTGTGCGGCAACCCGGCGATCCGCGCCGGTGCGGCACGGGTGACGATGCACAACTCCTGCAGCGAGTACTCGCGGTCGATCGCCGCCAGCGGCGTGCGGGCACGCACCGCGGGATGGATCCGCCGCAGCGCCTCGCGGCGGAAAGGGGCGTCGCCGAGGAGCCGCATGAGGAGCGGGTAGGCGGTGAAGCTGGCCCCGTTGGGATGATCGGTGGACAGGGCCAGCCTCCAGGGATCGCCGACCGTGAGAAACCACTCCAGGCCGATCGCCCACTGCCACGAGTGGATCAGACTCGTCTGCCGGTAACGGATCGGCAGCACGCCGCAGCCGCCGGCCCGGTGCTCATCGTGCGACACCCAGGGCACCCCGGTGGTCCGGGCGAGATGCTCCGCCGCGGCCGAATCGCCGGTCATCGCCACGGTGGCCCCGAACAACACCTGGCCGACATCGAGCGACAGTCCCGGATGGGCGTCGAACCACTCCACCAGCGGCGCGACACCCGATCCGAAACTCTCTTCGTCAAGGTCGCCGCCGGTGTAGCTGTGGAACTGCACGTGGGCCAGGTGCGCCGGCAGACCGTCGAGCGTCCGCATCGTCTCGAGAAGGGTCCGCCAGTTCCCGGGCAGTCCGAGGTTGGCGGTGTGGACGTGGAGTGGATGGGGCAGATCGAGCGCTTTCACGGCGCCTGCCAACCGCTCGAGGAACCGCCGGGACGAAAGCGACGAACCGGGGAGCGTCGCGTCGAGATCGTGGTGGTCGCCCCGGCGGCCGTGTTTCCAGAACACCGGTCCGCCCGGATTGGCGACCTTCACCGCCCAGCCGCGACCGGCGGCGATCTGCTCACCCAGCAGGGCTGCGGTGGCGGATGCGTCGTCGCGCTCCAGGGCGGCGACGACGTCGGCATGGTCGGCCGCGAGCAGGTAGATCCCCCGGTCGAGGACCGGCATCTCCGCCAATTCGCAATGGGCGATGGCCGCGGCGCCGGTGGCGATCGCCGCGTCGAACACGGTGGTGTATCCGAGAGCCGCGTAGAGCGCGCCGGTGGCGTGGATGGTCGGGACGGGCGCCGCCGGTCCCGGCGCGAGGAGGCGGCCGGCTCCTACCTTCGGTCCGGCGACGTGGCTGTGGAGATCGATGGCGCCGGGCATCACGACGAGCCCCTGCGCTTCGATCCGCGTCCAGCCGACGCCGCCGTCGGCGGGTGGTGCGACGATCCGCTCCCCATCGATCCACAGGTCGTCCACCGTCCCGTCGCGGCCGTGGACCGGATCGTGGATCCGGCCGCCGACGAGGACGAGGCGGCGGGCATTCATCGGGCGTTTCCCGGTCGGCGTGGGGTGGCGTCCGCGTTCGCCTCGACGACGGCGCGGATCGATCGCAGCACGGCGCCGAGGTGCCGATCGGGGGGAGCGTCGCGCCGGCCGGGCACCGACACCCATTCGCCATCGCCGCGGACCATCGCGCCGGGCTCGTCGAGTGGATCGACGACGGGCAGGAACATCGCGCCCGCGAACGCCGGCTCCGACGCCACCTGCACGATCGCGGGTGGCTCCCGCGCGCCGGCGAGCGCCGCGGCCACCCGCGGGCGCGGACGACCGACGACGAGCACGGCATCCACCTCGCCCCGGCCGATCAGACGCATGGCGTCGGCCTCGGTCGGCCGGAAAAAGCCGCCGTTCCGATCCGCGCGGGCGATCGCGCCGGGTCCTCCGTAGCGCCAGTTGAGCACCGCGGCGACACCGACGGCGTTGGCGGAGGCGCTGCCGACACCGCCGCGCAGCGGCACGGCGAAGGCGGGCTTGCGATGCGCGCAGGCTCGCACCCACTCCGCCACCGCCCAGGCGGCGATGCCCTCGTCGTCCTCCGGCTCGCCGACGATCACCGCGACGCAGGCCGCCCGCTCGACCGCGTCGGCGAGCGGTTCGAGGTGTTCGGCCAGGGGCGTCGCGGGCACAGCGATCCCGGCGGCTCGGGCCGTCAGCCATCGTGCCGCGGCGACGGAGTCGGCCGTCGCCAGGTCGATCGTCGCCAGGCCGATCGTCGTCCGCCGTGTGGTGTCCGAGGATGGCGGACCGACGGCCAACAGCGTCGCATGCGTGGGGATGAAACGCTCGGCGAAGCGCGGATGCGTCGCCGTCGGGTCGCAGAACCAGCGCACCACCAGATCGGCGCGGTCGCGCAGCTCACCGTAGGCGGCCGTCACCGCGCCGCAGCGAATGATCGTCGGACCGGTGGCCGGGGCCAGCGTCGGATCACCGGCGTCGACGGCGGCGCCGAGCGATTCGGCGAGGTCGCAGGCCGCCGCGATGCCCTCCAGGGTCGCCTCTCCCAGGCCGGTGACCAGCACGCGCCGCGCGCCGGCCAGCAGCGCCGCCGCCGACCGGACGACGGCCTCGTCCGGGGCCGGCGGCAGCGCCGGCAGCGCGGCGAAGGCCCGCGCCCCGTCGGGGCAGGCCCGCCGCGCCGCCGGCGGATCGATGTCGGCGCACAACAGGGCACAGGCGGTGCAGACCGCATCGCCTCGGCCCCGTCTGGCCGGCGGAGCGCTCACGACTTCTTGGGCACGACCCAGATGTTGCGGAAGCGGACCGGGTTGCCGTGGTTTTGCAGATAGAGCGGTCCGCTCCCCTTGCCGTTGCCGGGACCGCCCGGCGTGATCTTCTCGATCGCGACGTTGTCGTGAATCACGACACCGTTGTGCTTCACGGTCATCCGTGCCGGCTTCACCTGCGTATCCCCCTCGAATCGCGGGGCGGTGAAATCGATGTCGTAGGTCTGCCACTGCAGCGGCGGGAGGCACATGTTCACGGCGGGAGCCGCGACCGAGTAGATCCCCCCGCATTCGTTGTTCTCGCCCGTCAGGCCGAAACTGTCGAGCACTTGCACCTCGTAGGCACCCTGCACGTAGACGCCGCTGTTGGCGCGCCCCTGTCCGCGGTCCTTCGGCTGGTAGGGGAGGAGGAACTCGACGTGCCACGTGGCGTCACCGAAGGCATCCTTCGTCGTCGTACCTTCCATCAGCAGGCCGTCGGGCGAGATCTTGCCGTCGAGAAACTTCTCCGCGTTCTTGCCGTCGAACAGAACGGTCGCGCCGGCCGGAGGCGCGGCGCCGAGCGTCGGGCTCTTACGGGTCTTCTTGGCGAGCTTCGCCGCCGCCTGGCCGTCGGGGCCGAGCACGTTGAGGTCGGTGCCACGGATCTCCGACTTGTAGGTCTGGCCGCCGTCGTCACGGACCTCGATCTTCACCACGGCGTCGGCGCCGGTGCCGGCACGCGTGCCGGTGCCGAGGACGCGCGTCGGCGGTTGCCAGCCGTCGCCGGGCAGACCACCCGGATAAGCGACGACGTCGAACTTGCCTTCACCGAGGGCGACGACGTGCACGCCGATGCGCATCGGACTGCCGTCGATGGGCACCTCGCCGACGTACTCGCCCTGGAAGGCGAAGTCGTCGTCGGTCTTCGTCGCGTCGGTGTAGGCCGGGTTCGCGGCAACGACGGGGGAGGCGGGGACACACACGGCGGCGGGCACGGCGAGTACGCAGGCGACGATCCCGCGGCGGACGAGCGACAGCTGGGTCATGAATGGAACTCCGGAGGGTTTCGCGAAGTATGCCCCCCGAGCCGCCCGGCCCGCAATCGGCCGCGGGACGGTATCTGCCAGGGCCAGATCCCCGACGGCCGGCCCACGGTTCCCGAACGGGCCAGTCGGACTCGCGCCGGGGCAGGCGGGCCCCCGACGACGCAGGCAAGCGCGGCGCGTCAGGCGCGGGAGGCTTCCGGTTTGGCAAACACCAGCCTTCCGGCGGTCGTCTGCAGCGTGCTGGTCACGCTCACCGGTAGGGTCCGGCCGATCTGGTCGCGACTCCCCTCGACGACCACCATCGTGCCGTCTTCCAGATAGCCGACCGCCTGGCCCGCCTCCTCTCCCGGCTTCACCAGCCGGACGTGGAACGAGTCGCCGGGAACGTAGGTCGGCTTGAGCGCCATCGCGACGTCGTTGATGTTGACCGCCTGGACGCTGCGCAGGGCGGCGATCTTCACCAGATTGGGATCGTTGGTGATGATCCGGCCGCCGAGTCGCCGCGCCATCGCCACCGCCCGGGCGTCGTCCGAGCCCTCGGCGGCGGTTTCGTTGTCCGGGGGGAGTACCTCGACCTTGATCGAATCGCGGGCCCGGAGGCGGGTGAGGATGTCGAGGCCCCGCCGCCCGCGGAGCCGCCGCTGTTTGTCGGAACTCTCCGCCGCGTTTTGCAACTCGTCGACGACGAACGACGGCACCACGAACCGGCTTTCGAAGACCCCGGCCTCGGCGAGGTCGGCGATTCGTCCGTCGATGATCGCCGTGGCGTCGAGAAGGTTGGGGCGCATCCCCTGCACGTCGCGGGCAAATTCGACGTAGGGGATGAGGAAGCGGAAATCGTTGCGCGTCTGGAGCAGCAGGCTGACGCAGAAGTAGCAGAGGATCATCCCGAGGACGAGCGGCAACCAGTCGATCACCGGCCAGCGTCCGGGGCCGATCGGCAGGATCGGCGTCAGCGCGAGGATCGCGACGTAGGTGAGAAAGATCCCCACGAGCATGCCGAAGTACACCGCGGTGATGACGGTGACATCCTTCCGCTTCATCGACGTATCGATGCCGATCACCGCCGTGGGGATGGCGATCATCGCCAACAGCACCGCCCACGGAACCCACGATGGTGCGTTGCGGACCGACTCCGAGCCGAACATGAGGACCGCGATCCCCAGCGACACCATCACGAACAGGCCGCGGAGAACGATGAGCGCCATGAGCTGGTCCGCCGGTCGGTCGGAGAGGGGAAAGTGCCTTCGACCCCCGATTCTACCATCGCGACGAGCGCCACGAAGGGGTGCGGTCCGCGCCCCACCATCGCGTGCCACGTCCGCGAGCGGTCAGCCGCCGCAGCGCGAGGCGTGGTCGCGCTCCAGGTAGCGGTCGGTCATGCCGGCGATGTAATCGCCGATCGAACGCAGCAGACCGCCGGTGGCGGCCCGCTCGCGATAACCCGCCGGCAACCGGTCGGGATGCGCGACATACCAGCGGAACAATTCCTCGAGGCGGCGCTGCGCAGGGAGCCGCACCCCCATCACGCGCTCGCTGCGGTAGACCCGTTCGAAGAGAAACCGCTCCAGCGCCCCCTTGCCCGCGGCGACGGCGGCGCCGTGGCGGACCAGCGGCCCCGGATGGGCGCGGGCGTCGTCGGCCGAGCCGATCCGCTCCTGCTGGAGCGTGGCGCGCGTGACGTCGAGAAGGTCGGCGACCTGGCGCTCGATCAGTTCGTGGAGCACGGCCCGCCGCAGATCGGCCGCGTCGAGCGTGCCGAACCGGTCGCGCACGGCGGTCGCCGCCGCGGAGACCGGCGGCAGGTCGAGCAGTTCCTCGAGGCGCACCAGGCCGAGTTCGACGGCGTCGTCGGCGTCGTGCGTGTCGTAGGCGATCGAATCGGCCGCATCGACGACCTGGGCCTCGAGGAGCCGGCCGCAGGGCCCCGATTTTTCGGCGCGCGAGCGCTGCGAATCGAGCACCTCGCGCGAGAGGTTGAGTCCCGGGAACCCGGGATAGCGTGCCTCGAGCAAGGTCATGATCCGCAGCGCCTGCCGGTTGTGGTTGAAGCCACCGGTGGCGGTGAGGAGGTGATCGAGCGTGTCCTCGCCGGCGTGTCCGAGCGGCGGATGGCCGATGTCGTGGGCGAGCGCGAGTGCTTCGACGAGGTCTTCGTTGAGACCCAGGCCGCGGGCGAGCGTCCGCGCGATGCCCGTCACCTCGAGGGTGTGGGTGAGGCGGCTGCGATGGTAGTCGCCGTGGTATCCGGTGAAGACCTGCGTCTTGTGGGCGAGCCGGCGGAAAGCCGCCGAATGGACCACCCGGTCGCGGTCGCGCTGGTACGGGCTGCGGAAGGCGTGCGGCGGTTCGTCGTGCTCCCGGCCCGCCGAGTCGACGCCATGCATCGCCCACGGCGCGAGGATCGCCCGCTCGCGGGCCTGCCAATCGGCGGGAGGCAACGCGGGACCGGTCATGCGGACCTCACGGGGTGCGCTCGGCGGCGGCGGTGAGTTGCTCCCAGAGGGCGTCGAGTGCCTGGGAGATCACCCGAATGCCGGCGAGCGCCGGCATGAAATTGACGTCGCCCGGCCAGCGCGGCAGCAAGTGCCAGTGGAGATGGCCGGGCACACCGGCGCCCGCCACGGCTCCGAGATTGAGCCCGACGTTGAATCCTTCGGCGTGGAGCGCGACGGTGCTCAGCCGGCACCACCGCGCCAGAAGGCGCTGCATGTCGAGCAGTTGACCGTCGGGGAGCTCGTCGAGCGCCGCGCGATGGTCGAGCGGAGCGACGAGCAGATGACCGCCACCGTAGGGGAAGCGATTGACGATCACGAGGCTCGTGGCGGTGCGTTGCAGCACGCCGAGAGCACGGTCGTGCACGCCGTCGGCCGCCGCGGCCCGGCAGAGGAAGCACTCGCGGGACGATCCGGCGCGCCAGTCCCGCGGTTCGATCGCCGGCGGCTCGGCGTCGCGCTCGCCGCGGAGATACGCCAACCGCCAGGGAGCCCAGAGCGTGTCCATGCCGATTCCGTCGCCAGGGGGTCCGGGCCGTCGCCGCCGGTGGAAGCGGCAGTCGCCCCACCGCACCCTGTTCTAGCGGCTCGAGGACGTCGCGGGGAACCGCGCCGAAGGCCGTCGGGCGCGGTCTGCCGCGGTGCCGTGTGGATGCCGGTCGTGGCATTGACAGCGCGGGGTCGAAGGGGGCAAATGACCGATGGTGGAGGCGAACGTGGAGCGGCCGGCCGGGAGCGGGTGCCGACGGTCACACGACCCCCCGGCCGGAAACGCGGCCTTCACGATCGGCGCGGGAGGGCGACGGTGGAGTTCAAAGTCGCCCTCGACGTGTTCGCCGGGCCGCTCGATTTGCTGCTCCACCTGGTGAAGCGGCACGAGGTCGACGTCACCGCGGTGCCGATCGCGCGGGTCGCCGAGGAGTTCGTCGCCTATCTGGAGCCGCTCGAGGCGCTGGCGATCGACCAGGTGGGCGAGTTCGTCGAACTCGCCAGCGTGCTTCTCGAGATCAAGGCCCGGGCGCTGGTGCCGCGTCCGGAGGAACAGGGAGCGGAGCCGGTCGAGACGGTTCGGGAGGATCTCGTGCGCCGCCTTCTGGAATACAAGCGCTACCGCGATGCCGCGGTGATGCTCGAGGATCGGGCCCGTCACTGGGAGTCGCGCTTCGAGCGTCAGGCGGCCGAGGAGCCCGCGCCGCGCGGGCAGCCCGCCGAGGTGACGATCGGCGACGTGCAGGTGTGGGATCTCGTCGGGGCGCTGGGACGCGTGCTCAAGCGGCGCGAGGCTCGCAAGCCGCGACGCATCGTCCACGACGACACCCCGATCGAGGCGCACATCGAACGGGTCGAGGCGGCGGTGCGCGAGCAGGGCACGGTGGCCTTCACGTCGCTGTTCGACGAGGAAGGCGGCGAAGACGGGATGCCGCGGTCGCGGATCGTGGGTATCTTTCTGGCCGTGCTCGAACTCGTGCGCCGTGGCCGGCTCGCGACCCGCCAGGATGGCCTGTTCGAGGAAATCTGGCTGTCGGCCGCGCGACGTCCGGCCGTGCCCCTGGAACCACCGGCATGATCGACAACGCGCCGCTGCGGACCCTCGTCCACAAGGGTCTCACGGTGGAGGGGTATTCGCGGGCCGCGGTGCAGAGCTACTGGCGGGTACCGGAACTGAAACTCGGCTTCGACCTCGGTGCCCAGCCGTGGAGCTTCATGGCGACCGGCACGTGGTTCCTCACCCACACGCACCTCGACCACATCGCCGCACTGCCCGTCTACGTCGCCCGGCGCCGGATGATGAAGATGGAGCCGCCGACGATCTACGTGCCGGAGGTGGCGATCGAGCCGATCGAGAAACTGCTGCGAGCGGTGTCGCGGCTCGATCGCGGCCGGCTCCCCTGTCGGCTCCTGCCGGCCCGCCCGGGGGACGAGATCGAACTGTCGCGCGAACATCTGGTGACCGTCTCGGCCACCTGCCACACGCTGCCGAGCGTCGGCTACGTGGTCTGGGAGCGCCGCCGGAAGCTCAAGGCGGAGTACCATGGCCTGCCCGGGGAGCGGATCCGCGACCTGCGGCTCGGCGGGACCGACGTCACCCACGAAGTGCGCACGCCGCTGGTGGCCTACCTCGGCGACAGCACGCCGGAGGGCCTCGACCGCTGTCCGGCGATGTACGAGGCGATGATCCTCATCACCGAGTTGACCTTCGTCGCGCATGCCCATCGCAAGGACAAGATCCACAAGTTCGGTCACATGCACCTCGACGATTTTCTCGCCCGCCGCGACCGCTTCCGCAACGAGGTGATCATCGCCACCCACTTCTCGACCCGCTACACCGACGATCGGATCCGTCGGATCCTGGCGCGACGCCTCCCCGACATGCTCGATGGGCGTTTTCACATCTGGCTGTGAAGCATGTCTGGCTGTGAAGTTCGCCCCGCGGCCATCCCGCGCCCGGGCCGCCAGCGTGGCTGACCGGCACCCGAGTCGTCCCTCGGCGTGGTGAAATGCCGCCGGTGGCGGCCCGGACGCCGCACCTGACCCGCCGCGCGACGGGGCGGGGTGCGTGCGCTGCCCGGCCGTGTCACGATGACGGCATGCCGCCCCGCCATGCCTACGTGCACGTGCCCTTCTGCCGCCACCGCTGCGGCTACTGCGACTTCACCCTCGTCGCCGGGCGTGACGGGCTGGTCGGTCGCTACCTGGAGGCGCTGGCCCGTGAACTCGACCGTGTCCCCGATCATCTCCCCCTCGACACCCTCTACCTCGGCGGCGGCACCCCCTCGCATCTCGGCCCCGTGGGCCTCGAGCGGTTGTTCGCCTTGCTCGATCGGCGACTCCGCCCGGAGCCCGGTGCGGAGGTGACGGTCGAGGCCAATCCGGGAGACGTGACGGCCGCGCTCGTCGCCGCGGCACGCGACGCCGGAGTGACGCGGGTGAGTCTCGGTGCCCAGAGCCTCGATGCGGCGACGCTCGTGGCTCTCGATCGCGACCACTCCCCGGACGACGTGCGGCGAGCGGTCGAGCACCTGCGGAACGCCGGGTTGATCGTCAACGTCGATCTGATGACGGCCGCTCCTGGTCAGGGAATCGCCGCGGTGGAGGCCGATCTCGACGCCGCGATCGCACTGGATTGCGACCATGTGTCGGTCTACTGCCTGACCTGGGAGAAGGGTACCGCCTTCGAATCACGCCGTCGCCGCGGGCTCCTCGCCCCGGTCGCCGAACCGGTCGAACGAGCGATGTTCGACGCGGCGATCGACCGCCTCGGCGCCGCCGGCTTCGAGCATTACGAGGTGAGCAATTTCGCCCGGCCCGGGCGCCGCTGCCGCCACAACCAGGCCTACTGGGACTGCCGTCCATGGGAGGCGTTCGGGCCGTCGGCGGCGCGGTTCGACGGCCGGACCCGTACGACGAACCACCGCAGCGTCACCACCTGGATCAACCGCGTGCTCGCCGGGGCCGACGCCACCGGCGACGTCGACGCGATGACCGCCATCGAGGCCGCGCGCGAGCGGTTGGTGGTCGGCCTGCGACGGTGCGACGGCATCGACCGGGCCGCCTTCATTGCCGCCAGCGGGTTCGACGTCGATGCCCTGGCCGGGACGGCGATCGCCCGCTGGGTGGCGTGGGGGCTGGCGTCGGACGACGGCCGCGTCGTGCGTCTCACCCGCGCCGGGATGCTCGTCTCCGATGGCCTCTGGGGCGCGGTGCTCGGCTGACGGCGCACACCACCGTGGCGGTCAGTGCTTCTCGATCGCCGCCGTGAGATCGAGGATCGCCTTTTTGCCGTCGGCGAAGTACATCAGGGTGTTGTCGGCGGCGAACAGCGGATTGGGGATGCCGGCGAAGCCGGGGGAGAGCGATCGCTTCACCACCACCACGGTGCGTGCCTTGTCGACGTCGAGGATCGGCATCCCGGCGATCGGGCTCTGGGGATCGGTACGCGCCGCCGGATTGACCACGTCGTTGGCGCCGATCACGATCGCCACGTCGGTCTCGGGAAAGGTCGGGTTGATGTCGTCCATCTCGCGGAGCTTTTCGTACGGAATATCGGCCTCGGCGAGGAGCACGTTCATGTGGCCGGGCATCCGTCCGGCGACCGGGTGGATGGCGTATTCCACCGTCGCGCCGCGCTTCTCCAGCACCGTGGCCAGTTCGCGGACGGCGTGCTGGGCTTGGGCGACGGCCAAGCCGTAGCCGGGGACGATCACCACCCGCTGCGCTCCCTCGAGCACCATCGCGATCTCCTCGGCACCCGCGCTCTTCACCTTGCCCGCGTAGATGTCCTCGGCGCTGGCGGTGGTGGTGGTGCCGAGGCCGCCGAACAGCACCCCGACGAGCGAGCGATTCATCGCCTGGCACATGATCGCCGTGAGGATCAGCCCGCTGGCCCCGACCAGTGAGCCGGCGATGACGAGCACGGCGTTGTCGATGACGAATCCCGCGGCGGCGGCGGCGAGCCCGGAGTAGCTGTTGAGCAGGCAGATCACCACCGGCATGTCGGCGCCGCCGATCGGCAGTGTGAGCGTGCAGCCGAGGGCGCTGGCGGCGACGACCAGCGCCCAGTAGAGCAGGTTCGACGTCGGGAACAGGCACAACGCCACGCCGAGCGCGAGCGTCGTCGCGGCCAGGCAAAGGTTCACCCAGTGGCGGCGGGGGTCGGTCCACGCCTGCTTGAAGCGCGGCAGCTCCTCCAGTTTCGCGAACGCCACCAGGCTGCCCCAGAAGGTCACGGCGCCGATCAGGCCGGTGAGGGCCGTGGCGATGATGAACTGCGTCCAGGGCAGGAGTTCGGCCATGGCGTGGGCCGCCGCCGCGCCGTGCCGCGCCGCGGCGGTCATGGTCCACAGTTCGCCGCCGGCCACCAGCGCGGAGGCGGCCCCGCCGAAGCCGTTGAGCAGCGCCACCATCTGCGGCATGCCGGTCATCGGATATTTCACCGCCAGCACGGCGCCGATCACGCCGCCGATCACCGTCGCGGTGCCGAGCAGCACCAGGGGCCAGGCACCGTGGGCGGCGAGGCTTTCGGCGACCGGGCGCTCGAAGCAGGCGGCCGCCAGCGCGATCGCCATCCCGCCGGCCCCGAGAAGATTGCCACGTGTCGCCGTACGCGGCGCCGTCATCATCTTGAACGCCGCGACGAACAGCATCGAGGCGGCGAGGTAGGCGAGGTTGATCCAGGCTTGCGTCGACATGCGGGACTACTTCTTCCTCGGGTTGAACATGCCGAGCATCCGATGGGTGACGACGAAGCCGCCGACGACGTTGATCATCGCCAGCACGACCGCCAGGAAGCCGAGCAGCGAGCCGAAGCGCGTGGCCAGGGCGCCGGTGACCACGATCGCCCCCACCGCGGTGATCCCCGAGACGGCGTTGGAGCCGCTGGTGAGCGGCGTGTGAAGCCGCTGCGGCACCTTGGTGATCACCTCGAATCCGACCCACATCGCCAGCAGGAAGACGGTGAGCAGCCGGATGAATCGACCGGCGGCGTCCTCGGCGGCGACCACGTCGGCGAGCAGGGGGACCAGCGTGGCAAGCGGCATGGCGGGGCTCCGGAACGACATCGAACGACGGGTCTCAGGGCCGATCGTCGCCCGGGGGGCCGCCGGCGAGCGACTCCAGGGGTGCCAGACCGGCCCGCTCACGGATCTTCGGGTGCACCAACCGTCCACCGCGGGCCACGAGGGTCTCGCGGCAGATCTCGTCGTCGAGTTGCACCTCGGGCAGGCCGACGGCGAGGAGGTGGGCGAGGAAGGTGCCGATATTCCGTGAGTACAACTGGCTCGTGTGGCAGGGGACGACCGCCGGGAGGTTGGTGGGGCCGAGCACCATGACGCCGTCGACGAGCAACGTCTGGCCGGCCACCGTTGCCTCGCAGTTGCCGCCGCGCTCCGCCGCGAGATCGACGATCACGCTCCCCGGCCGCATCTTCGCCACCGCGTCGCGCGTGATCAGCAGCGGCGATCGCTGCCCGGGAATGAGCGCCGTGCAGATGACGATGTCCTGGTCCGCCACGACGCGGCCGAGCAGTTCGCGTTGGCGGGCGTAGAACTCCTCGCCCATGGCCCGGGCGTAGCCTCCCGCTCCCTCGCCGCCACCGGTGTCGAGCGGTAACTCGACGAACTTGGCGCCGAGACTCTGCACCTGCTCCTTCACGGCCGGACGCACGTCGTACGCGCTGACCTGGGCGCCGAGGCGTTTCGCCGTGGCGATCGCCTGGAGTCCCGCCACGCCGGCGCCGAGAACGAGCACCTTCGCGGGGGTGACGGTGCCCGCGGCGGTGGTCATCATCGGCAGGATGCGCGGCAGGTGGACCGCCGCCTCGAGCACGGCCCGGTAGCCGGCGATGTTGGCCTGGCTCGAGAGCACGTCCATGCTCTGGGCACGGGTAATCCGCGGCACGAGTTCCAGGGCGAACAGCGTGGCCCCGCGTTCGGCGGCTTCGCGGCAGGCCGCCGGGTCGCCGAGGGGATCGCAGGTGCCGATGACGATCTGCCGGTCACGAAGCCGAGCCCGGTCGGCCTCCCAAGCGTCCCCGGCCGCACCCGCGGTCCGCACCGTCAGGAGGCACTCGGCGGCGAAGGCGTCGTCGCGGGAAACGATCCGTGCTCCCGCCTGACGATACGACTCGTCGGGAAAGCCAGCGGCATCGCCAGCACCGGCTTCCACCAGGACCTCGTGTCCTCCCTTCAGCAAAGGACCGACGCCGGCGGGAACGAGGGCGACCCGCCGCTCTCCCGGAAAATGCTCCTTGACGACGGCGACCTTCATGCTTTCTTCCACGGTGCGGTGCCCCATCCGGGCAGCCCGCGACGACGTCGGCGGGAGCCCAGTGGGTGGACCGGGACCGGAAGTGTGCGGTGCGGCGGGCAGGTTGGCAATCCTGACGGGAGGGCGGATCGCGTACGAAGCGGCCCGTGCCGCCGGCCGGCGGCATCGCTTGTTCACGATGACCCCGGGTGGTATCTTCGGTGGCTTCCCGTCACTCCCGCCCCGGGATCCCGGCGTCGTTCGAACGGTCCTTCCGGACGCGATCGCCAGACCCGCGACGCCGGTCGCGTCCCGACCATGCCACGGCTCGGGGCGCCTGCCGGGCGGCGTCCGAACGGCGGGCCTGATGTGCCGGTATCGAGCGACCGGGCCGGCCTGGCCGGGGTCGCGCGGCCGACACTCCTCGTCGATCCTTGGCCGCCGCGCCTCACACCATCCGAAAGTGCACTTCGATGAAGACCTACATGGCCAAGCCGGGAGAAGTCGTCCAGCGCTGGTGGCTGGTCGATGCGTCCGGAAAGATGGTGGGCCGATTGGCCACCGACGTCGCCACCGTGTTGATGGGCAAGCACCGGCCGACGTACACGCCGCACGTCGATACGGGAGACTACGTCGTCGTCATCAATGCCGCCAAAGTCGAGATGAGCGGCAAGAAATGGCAGCAAAAACTCTACCGCTGGTACACGGGATACCAGGGCCTGCGCAGCGAAACTGCCGAGCACCGCCGCGATCGCCGTCCGGAGTTGATCGTCGAGGAGGCAGTGCGGCGCATGCTTCCCAAGACCCGACTGGGACGGGTGATGCTCGATAAGTTGAAGGTCTATCCGGGGGCGGATCATCCCCACCAAGCCCAGTGCCCGGAGGTGATGGAAGCCGGGGTGAAGTGACCGGCTTTGAGTGGAGGCCGGCTTGGCAAAGGGGCCGCTGGTTGACTTGCTGCGACGACGCTGGTTGCCTTGCAGCGACGACGCTGGTGGCCTTGCAGCGAGGACGCTGGTGGCTCTCCAGCGTCGACGCGGAGCGAGGGTTGAGGGTCGGGCGTTCAGGATCCAACGAGTTGGTCACATCGGTGTGAATAGC
>JBJSXB010000081.1:0-6128 GCA_046086245.1 Planctomycetaceae bacterium
CTTCAACGTGGAAAACGGCCGGATCCACGACACCGGCGACTTCCGCCTCAAGACCGCGGTGCGGCGGATCCTCCGCGACATCGCGCCCGGCGTGCGGATCACGGCCCACCAGAGCCTCCTGTTCACCGACCTCGCCGTCACCGACCGCGAGCGGATCGTGCAGATCCTCCACGACCACGGCGTGAAGTCCTCGGAGGAGATCACGACCCTGCGGCGCTGGAGCATGGCCTGCGTGGCGCTGCCCACCTGCGGGCTGGCCGTCGCCGAGAGCGAGCGCGTCCTGCCCGGGCTGATCGACGCCCTCGAGCCGGAGGTGGCGAAGCTCGGCCTCGCGGCCGACGCCTTCACCGTCCGCATGACCGGCTGCCCGAACGCCTGCGCCCGTCCCTACAACTCCGACATCGGGATCGTCGGGCGGACGGCGGGCAAATACACGATGTTCCTCGGCGGCCGGCTCCTCGGCGACCGGCTCAACGAGCACTACAAGGACGTCGTCCCGTTCGAGGACCTGTGCCGTGAGATCACGGCGGTGCTCGCCTGCTACAAGGCCGAGCGCACGGCAGGCGAGACGCTCGGTGACTTCTGCCAACGCAAGGGGGTCGACGGCGTGCGTGCCTGGGCCGACGAGTGGCTCGCCGGCACCCGCGGCCACGGCTGACGGCGCGGCCGACGGTTCGAAGATGGCATTCGCCGCCACGGGTTCACGCCTGCCGTGCCGCTCGCCTTTCGGCACGACGCGGAGCCAGGGTACCATTCCCTTGGTCGCCATCCGGCCTTCATCGGGCCGGTTCCTGCGGAGCGTCGCTGCCGTGGCTGTCGAACTGCACCCGTTCTCCTGGCAGAGGATGATCGAAGCCGTGCAAGCCGTTCGCGATCGGGCGCTGCGGGCCACCGCCGCCCTCGAGCAGGCCGGGATCCCCTACGCCGTCGCCGGCGGCAACGCCGTGGCCGCCTGGGTGGCGCGCGTCGATCGGGCCGCCGTCCGCAATACGCAGGATGTCGATATCCTCGTCCGCCGCAGCGACCTGCCTGCCATCCGGACCGCCCTCGAGGGGGCGGGCTTCGTCCACGCTTCGGTGATGGGGGTGGAGTGCTTCCTCGACGGCCCGCAGGGGAGCCCGCGCGACGCGATCCATCTCTTGTTTGCCAACGAGAAAGTCCGCGACAGCTATCCACTCCCCACCGCCGACGTCGCCGAGCGGGTAGCGGCCGACGACTACGCGATCGTCTCGCTCGAGGCGCTGGTGCGGATGAAGCTCAACTCGTACCGCCGCAAAGACCAGCTCCATCTCCTCGACCTCCTCACGCTCGGCCTGGTCGACGCCTCGTGGCTCCCCCGGCTCATCCCCGAGCACGCCGCGCGGCTCCAGCAGCTCATCGACGATCCCGAAGGGTGAGCCGGTCGTTGTCGCCGTCGCCACCGACGGGTGCCAACGGCGCTTCCCAGTTGTGAAAACCGACCCGAGGGAGTCGTCATGGATCGCGCCCGATTCTCCGCCGTCGACTGGCTGGCGCTGCCGTTCTCGTCGCGCCGCGTCGAGCGCCTCCCCTACGTCGTGATCGGCGTCACGCTGGCGCTGTTCAAGTACGGCATCGAGGTGGCGGTGTTCCGGGCGCTGGCCGGGAAGTGGCTCACGCCCGTGCAGTTCATCAACCCGTCGTTCGGTGCCCGGGCGCAGTTGCTCGAGAACGCCCCCGAGTGGCTCGGGTGGGCATTGTTCGTCTGGAGCATGCCGTTTGTGTGGATCGCCCTGTCGATGAGTGTTCGTCGGGCGGCGACGGCCGGCCAGTCGCCCTGGCTCGGCGTCGCGGTGCTGCTGCCGCTGGTGAACCTGCTGGTGATGGCGCTGCTCGGCCTGCTGCCCGACAAGCCCGGGCCGGAGGCCGCCGTGCCGGTCGCCGCAGAGACCAAGGGAGGAACGCTCGACGCGGCCGCATGGCGGGCCGTCGGGGCGGCGCTGGCCGCCGGGGGCCTCTCGTTCGCCGGCGGGCTCTACGGGTTTGCCAGTTACGGTGCCGTGCTGTTCTTCGCCACGCCGGCGATGATGGGCATGGTCGCCGGCTTCGTCTACAACCGTCCCGTGTCGCGGTCCACGGCCGCAACGCTCGGCCTGGGTGCCCTGGTGATGCTCGCCGCCGGCGGCGTGCTCCTTGGCCTGGCCTTCGAGGGGCTGATCTGCCTGGCGATGGCGGTGCCGATCGTGATGCCGCTGGCGATCGCCGGGGCGCTGCTCGGCAAGTGGATCGCCGAGGCGACCCGGGCGGGACTGGCGCACGTCACGGTGGCGGTCCTCGCCCTGCCGCTTTTGGCCGGTGCCGAGTCGCTCGTGACGTCGACCCCGGAATACGAGATCCTCACCACCGTCGATGTCGCCGCGCCGCCGGCGGCGGTCTGGAAGCGGATCGTCGAGTTTCCCGACATCCCGCCTCCCGACGACTGGTTCTTCCGCTCGGGAATCGCCTGCCCGCTCCGCGCCCGGATCGAGGGAACCGGGGTCGGCGCGGTGCGCCACTGCGAGTTCACCACCGGCGACTTCGTCGAGCCGATCACCGTCTGGGACGAGCCGCGCCGGCTCGCCTTCGACGTGGTCGAGCAGCCCGACCCGATGGTCGAGCTGTCGCCGTGGCGGCACGTCCATCCGCCGCATCTCGTCGACCGCTCGCTCCGCAGCCGCCGGGGCGAGTTCCGCCTCGTCGATCTCGGCGACGGCCGGACGCGGCTCGAGGGTCGGACGTGGTACGTGTTCGACATGCACCCACAGGGCTACTGGACGCTGTGGAGTGATCTCTCGATCCACCGCATCCACAGCCGCGTGCTCGACCACATCAAGCGTCTGGCGGAGGCCGACGCGGCCGTGGCGGCGGTCACCGCGCGGTGAGTGCCTCGGGCCGGGTGAGGACGAACATGTGGCCGTGGTCGCTCGTCACGATCACGACCGTGTCCCGCCAGCCGCCGTGGGTCTCGATCCAGCCGGTGAGGGCCCGGAACGCGGCATCGCCGGAGAGCGCGGCGCCGATCGCTCCGTCGAGGTTGTTGCCGTGGGCGGCCCAATCGACGTCGCCGGCCTCGACCAACAGCCAAAAAGGCCCGCGGGCCGAAAGCACGTCGAGCGCGGCCACCGTCATCTCCGCGAGGGTCGGATTCTCGACGATGTCGGCGGCCGTGTAGCGGATCGGCTTGCTGTACTTGCGCTTGAGCCCCTCGAGTCGCTCGCGGTCGGCGTCGGGAAGGAACACCGGATCGTAGTTGCCGTCGGCCGTGGCGAACGGCAGGTTCCCCTCGGCGGTGCCGAAAAAGCCGCACAGGCGCTTGCCGTCGGCGATGCACTCGCGCGCCACCGCGGCGAGCACCTCCGAGCCGTCGCGGCCCGCGGTGCGCCGCGCGACGCGGTAGCGGCCGCCGTTGGTCGCATCGATCGCGGCGAGGGTGCTGGCGGCGACGTATTTGTTGCCCGCTTCGAGATTGCTTCCCTGCTGTTGGGTTTCCTTCTCCATCTCGGCCGGCTTGAGATCGACACCGAACCCGCAGCCGATGACGACGTCGAGGCCGGGCAGCGCCGCGTCGCGATGCGACACCGACCGTTCGCCGAGCAGGTCGCGGGAGATGTCCTGGTAGTCGTCGCGCGAGACGTTGTGCGCGTAGGCACAGCCCGGGGTGGCGTGGGGGATCGGCACGCTCGTCACGACCCCGACCGCGTACCCGCGGCGCTGGAGCACATGGGCGATGGTGTCGATGCGGACCCCCGTGGGATCGACGTTGATCGCGTCGTTGTACGTCTTGCGGCCGGTGCACAGCGAGGTCGCCGACGCCGCCGAATCGGTGACGGCGTGCGGGCGGTCGCGGTCCTTGCCGATCAGGTAGGTGGGGTTGGCGGCCGGATCCCACGGGGCGCGGCCGCCACGGGCGACCGCGTAGCCCCCCGGCGTGGTGCCGCCGGGATTGGTGACCGCCTGCGCGTCGACGTCGGTCTTCGTGCCGTCGTTGGCGGGGCTGGTGACACAGAGGCCGAAATCGGTGACCGTCCCGGCGTAGTCCTGGAACGCCAGTCCGGCGCCGCGACCGGCGTCGTAGGCGACGGTGCCGGTGGCGGCGATCGCCGCCGCGCGCGTCAGCGTCCAATCCATCCCGTCGAACACGAACAGCACCACCCGGGTCGCGCCGCCTGCGACCGCCGTGGATTGGAGGTGAAACACGTCGGTCTGGTCGAAGTGATCGGCGGCGGGATCGAGCGTCTCCTCCGGCATCCGTCCGTACAGCGCGGTGAGCCGGGCGGCATCACGGTAGACGCTGTTGACGCCGCCGACCGTCGCCAGCGTCATCCCGAACGAATAGACCGGAATCAGACGGTTCGAGTGGTTCGACCAGGAGACGTAGCGGTCGGGTTGGTCGCCCCAGAAACCCCAGTCGGCACCGCCGTCGGCCTCGGCGTGCCACTGCAGCGTCGCGAACCGATCGCCGGGCCGCGGGGTGCCGTCGGCGGCCCCCTGGGCGGCGGCCGCACGGAACGGCAGACCGACGGACGACAGGATCAGCACGACCACGAACCGGGTGCACATGACGGAGCTCCGAGAGTGACGCCCGTCGCGGCACACGGTCCGGATTCCCGGGCCTTCCGTCAGGCCGGCACGTCGTCCCACATCGGACACCACAGCGGCATCCGCGGGAAGAGCCACGACGCGAATCGCACGGCTGCCTGCGTCGAGGAGACGATCGCCCCGCGCGCCGCCGCTTCGGCGGGATCGCTCTGGCCGAGGACGAGGCGCGTGAGCTCCTCCGGCGGCAGCCGGAGGTAACTGCGGCCGATCCGGCCGGCATGGAGGGTCGCCCGCCCTTCCGCGACGACGATCGATCCGCGGAACCCTGGTTGGCCGTCGCCCGCGGCGGCGTCGATTCCCAGCTCCACCGGATCGGTGATCCCGGCCGCCGCCAGGCGCGGTGCCATCGTCCCGACCAGCGCCGTGATCACGGCGGCCGGGTCGGGGAGGCGGGCGACGATCATCCGCTCGCCGGCCACCGACGTCGGCTCCGGGCCGGCGACGGCGTCGTGGAGCGGATCGGAAGCGGCCGACTCGAAGAGGATCTCCTGGCGGTCGTTCTCGATCGCCTCGGCACACACCCGGGCGAGCAGGTCGCGCTCGACGCCGGGAAACTCCGGGTCGGCGAGCAGCTCGAGCACGCGATTGCCCGACTGGATGCAGTAGCCGACGATCCGCGCGTTGGTCTCGTGGAGGTCGTAGCGATCCTGGCCGACGAGGGCCACCAAGAGCGAGTCGAAGCCACTCCGGCTCACCAGCCAGCGCGAGTAGACCTCGCCGCGCTCGGTGGGGCCGACGAACCGCCCCGCGTTGCTGCCATAGATCCGCAGGATCGCCGGCAGCTCGACATGCCGCCACTGCCGCATCGACACCGCCTCGCCATCGCGCGGCGGGGCGTCGAGGAGCCGGGCGAGGATCTCGGCCGGACGGCCCGGTGTGGCCCGATCACGATCGAGAATCGTCCAGCCCAAGTCCTGGAACGATGCCGGTACGCGCGTCCGTGCGAAGGCGACTCCCGCGCGGATCGCGGTCAGCCGTGATTCGGCGGCGCGGATCAGGCGCTGGCCGTGGCCGGCGCCACGGCATTCGGGGAGGACCGCCACCCGGTCGACGATCGCGCCGCGCAGTGGCGTGCCGCCGACGAGCACCGTCCGGGGCTGGACCTCGACGTGCCCGACGATCCGCCCTGCCAGCCGGGCGACGAGGCGGTTGGCACCGTCGTGCTCGGGGTGATCGATGATCGCGTGGAACTCGGCCTTTGTCGGCGGATGAGGGAGGCCGGCGAGGAGCTGGAGGATCTCCCCCTGCTCGCCGGTGTGGGCCGCGGCCACCTCGCATTCGGCGACCATCCACGCCGGCAGGGTGGCGGGGGGCAGGGGGTGCTCGGGCAGGTGCCAGACGGCGCGCCTGCGCTTGGCGGCCCGGGCGCGGTACAGCGTGGAGGTGGGACGGATCTCGATCGAGGCGATGCTGTCGTTCGCCGCGGCCACCGTCTCGGACGTGCCGGGGGCAACGTGGAGAGCCGGCGCATGGTCGCCGGCCTTGGAAGACACCCGCCGCGACGCCGTCCGGGGTGCGGGGCGGGAGAGTTT